>JADKHK010000013.1:0-302500 GCA_016721845.1 Lysobacterales bacterium | reverse complement strand
GCAACGCCGTTGACGACGACGGTCTCGCCGGGCTGGGTCAACTCGCAGTTGCCGCCGGTCTCGGCGGCGAGATCGACGATCACGGCACCGGGCTTCATGCCACGGACCATGTCGGCGGTAATGATGCGCGGCGCCTTGCGCCCCGGAATCGCCGCCGTGGTCACGATCACGTCGATGTTGCGCACGTGCTCGCCGAGGCGCTTCTGCTGCTCGGCCTGTTCTTCCGGCGTCAGCGCGCGCGCGTAACCACCGCTGCCTGCGGCCGACACGCCGAGGTCGAGGAATTTCGCACCCAGCGATTCGATCTGTTCCTTCACTTCCGGGCGCACGTCGAAGCCTTCGACCTGCGCGCCGAGGCGGCGTGCGGTCGCGATCGCCTGCAAGCCGGCGACACCGGCACCGATGATCAGCACCTTGCTTGGGCGGATCGTGCCGGCCGCGGTGGTCAGCATCGGGAAGAACTTGGGCGCCGCCTGCGCCGCGATCAGGACCGCCTTGTAGCCGGCCATGCCGGCCTGCGAGCTGAGCACGTCCATCGCCTGGGCGCGGGTCGTGCGCGGCAACAGTTCCATCGAGAAACTGGTGATCTTGCGATCGCGCAGCAGCTTGACGCGGGCGGGCGACGCATGCGGCTGCAACATCGCGATCAGCACCGTGCCTTCGCGCATCCTCGCGATGCGGTCGTCTTCCGGCGGCTGCACCGCCAGAACGACATCAGCCTTCGCGAGCAGATCACTCGCCGCAGCGATCGATTGCGCATCCTTGAACAGGTCGTCCGGCATCGCGGCGTCGAGGCCGGCTCCGGTTTCGATGCGGACTTCGGCACCGAGTGCCTTCAGCTTCTTCGCGACTTCGGGCGTCAATGCGACGCGCCGCTCGTTCGCTGCGGTTTCGCGCAGCGTGGCAACCGTAACGGCCATGCAGGTTCCCCAGATCCGTGGATTGGACGCCCGGATGCTAGCGGATGCGACGGCGCAGCGGGAGGCGGCGTCGCTACACTGCGCCACCATTCGCCATTTGCAGATGCCCGGTCGCCATGAGCCTGATCGAACTTCTCAAGCAACGCCGCTCACATCCCTCGCGCCAGTTGCTTGATCCCGGTCCGGATGCGGCGCAACTGCGCGAACTGGTCGACGCCAGCCTGCGCGTGCCCGATCACGGCAAGCTGGCGCCGTTCCGGATCATCGGTGTGCGCAGCGACGCCGGCCGAGTGCTCGGCGAGCGACTGGCCGCGATCACGGCCGCGCGCACGCCGGCAGCAGACACCGCGGCGCTGGACAAGGACCGATCGCGCTTCGAGCGCGCGCCGATTTGCCTGATCGTGGTCGCGCGCCTGATCGAGAACCACAAGATTCCGCCCCAGGAACAACTGCTGTCGGCCGGCTGTGTCGCCTACAACCTCCTGCTCGGTGCGCAGGCCCTCGGCTTCGGTGCGCAATGGATCACTGGCTGGCCCGCCTACGATCGCGAGGCCGCCGCAGTGTTCGGGCTGGCATCCGACGAACACGCCATCGCCTTCATCCACATCGGCATGCCCGAGGGAGACGTTCCGGAGCGCCCGCGCCCGAGTTTCGCCGCGGCCTATCGCGAGTGGCTGCCGTGACGCCGCCACCGGTTCACCTGATCGACGCCAGCATTTATGTGTTCCGGGCGTATTTCTCGGTCGCGTCCGAATTCACCGATGTCGAGCAGCGCCCGGTGCACGCGGTGTTTGGCTTCCTCAACACCCTGATGACCCTGCTGCACGACGAAAAGCCGACGCATCTGGCCGTGTGTTTCGACGAGTCGCTGACGACCTCGTTCCGCAATCGCTTGTACCCGCCGTACAAGGCGAATCGCGAATTGCCGCCGGCAGACCTCGCGGCGCAGTTCGACTATTGCAAGCAGCTGTGCCGGGCGCTTGGCCTGCGCGTGCTGGTCGATGGCGAATACGAGGCCGACGATCTCGCCGGCAGTGCGCTGCATGTCTTGCGCGCGCAGGGCTATCGCGGCGTGCTGATCACCGGCGACAAGGATTTCTCGCAACTGGTCGGCGAGCACGACCTGATCTTCGACGTGACACGCAAGGAAAGGACCGACGCCGCAGCGGTCAAGCGCAAGTACGGCATTCGTCCGGAACAGTTCGCCGACTATCTGGCGCTGATGGGTGACGCGGTCGACAACATTCCGGGCATCCATGGCATCGGCCCGAAAACCGCCGCGACCCTGATCGGACATTTCGGATCGCTGGACACGCTGCTGGAGCGCGTCGAGGAAGTGCCGTTCCTGCGCCTGCGCGGCGCGACGCAGATCGCCGAGAAACTGCGCAAGGGTCGCGACGACGCCCTGCTGTATCGCCTGCTCAGCCGGATCGCGCTGGATGCGCCGGTACCGGTCGATGCCGCCGCCTATGCCTGCGCGGCACCGGATATGGCCGCCTTGGAAGCAACGCTGGACCAGCTCCGTTTCGGTCCGCTGACGCGACGACGCTGCCGCGAATGGCGGCAGCGTTTCGACTGATCCGGACCTACTGCTTGGCCGGCATCGGCGCGGCGGCCGGCGAGACCTTGCCCTTGCCGCTGTCCACCGCAAAGGTGATGTCGCTGCGGTAGATGTGGACCGGCTTCAGCTGCGCTGCATCCTTCGGAATGCCATAGCTGTCGTAATGCCCGCGCTGCGAATTCGCGATGAACCAGAACGCGTCGCCGACCACCACGCCCTGGGTCGGCAGCCCAAATTCCGGCTTGGCGGCATCAAGCGCCTGTGCATGCTTGACGCGCGTCCCGGCCTCATCCAGTTGCAGACGCATCACGCGGGCGGGCGGAAAGCCGTTCTGCACCGCGATCAACTGGTCCTTCCACCAGGCCAGGCCCTCGACGCTGTAGAGGGTCAGCCCCGCTTCCGGCGCGACCGCGAAGGGCTTCCCGGTATTCAGGTCGATACCGAACAGGCCGAGGTCGTAATCGGCGAAGTACAACTTGGTACTGGTCTTGTCGAAGACCATGCCGCGGATGCTGGTGAGACGAGGGTTCTCGACGATCATCTGCAGCTGTTCGCCGGACAGCTGGTAGATGCGGCGCGCGACACCGTCGGCGACGACCACGTCACCCTTCGGCGAGACCGCGATCGAAGACAGCAGGCTGGGCCGATGTGCGATCGGCACTTCGTACTTCGCAACCAATTTGCCGCCCGACAGCGAGAACTTGTACAGCACGCTGCGACCGAAATCCGCCTGCACGATTCCCTTCTTGTGCGGCACGCCGTTGCCGATCACCCACAGCAGGTCGCGCGGCGCATCGACCGCGAGGCCATAACTGGCAAGCAGGCCGTTGGCGGCATCGGCGACGATGAATGGCTTCGTCGCCCCCTTGTCGTCGACCAGATAGATCGTGCCTTCGCGCACCGATGCGACCACGAACTGCTTGCGCACCGGGTCGTAGCCGATCGACTCGAACAAGGTGTCACCGGCCGGCAGGGTGAACCCGTCACGGCCGCCCCCGAACGGCGTCAGGTTCGCCTGCAGGTTCAGCACGACATAGTCCCAGACGCGTGTGCCCTTGATCTTGTCGAAGCGCGCGTCCTTGCTGGGATCGAAACCGTAGCCCGTGCTCTGCAGGCGCACCAGCACGTCGTAGGCATTGCGCTTGTCGTCCTGGCGGGCATAGGCCGCGGCCAGTTCGTAGCCCACGGTGCCCTGCATCGGCCGCATCGCGAACAGCTTGGCCAATGCATAGGCCTGGTGGCGCCAGTCCTTGGCCAATTCGAACTGCTTGGCGAGGCGCACCAGGGTCAGTGCATCGGTGACCGTATCGATCTGGTTCTCGGTCTCGGTCGGCACTCGCGGCACCACTTTCGGTCGCTCCGCCGGACGCGCGAGCAGGGGCGGAACGGCCACTTTGGCAGCGGCTTCGGAGGTCGCGGCCGGAGCGGTGTTCGCTGGCGATTCGGCCAGTGCCGACATCGGCTGGAACAGCAGCGACGCCAACGCGACAGTCAGGACGGAATGCAGAACACGCATGGGCAACCTCGGAAATGGAACGGGGCTCAGACCAGCCGATGGCGCGGAAGTTTCACGCGCCGAGCCGAATCATGCATTGCGGGCGCGGAAAGCCGGCCGCTAGCATGCTGGCTGGATCGAGGGGCGCGCACCATGACGGAAACCGAATTGCTTTTCAACGGACGCTGGCTGAATGTGCGTCGGCGCGGCGGCTGGGAATTCGTCGAACGCGCGAATCCGAAAGGAGCCGTGATCGTCGTTGCGCTGACCGATCAGGACGAACTGGTCTTCGTCGAACAGTTTCGCCCGCCCTTGAACGCGATCACGATCGAGATGCCGGCCGGACTGATCGGCGACCTCGAAGGCAGCGAGCACGAAGATGCCATCAGCAGTGCCCATCGCGAACTGATCGAAGAAACCGGCTACGAAGCGGCACGCATCGACTACGTCGCCGGCGGACCGGTTTCATCCGGGCTGAGCACCGAGATCGCCCATTTCGTGCGCGCCACCGGGCTGACGCGCGTGGGCGACGGCGGTGGCGACGAGACCGAAAACATCGTCGTGCACCATGTGCCGCTCAAGGATGCCGCGGCCTGGCTGGTCGCCAAGGCTGCAGCCGGTCATCCGATGGATCCGAAGCTCTGGGCCGGCCTGTATTTCGCCGAGCGCAATGCCGATGGATCGCCCTGGCGTTAGGCGAATCGAATCGCGATCGATGGGCCGCTCCTACAACGGCCCGTTCTCCCACGGTCCGGTGATCGCCACCGTGAATCCGGGCGTGTAGCAGTTCGCGAACAGCCAGCGCCCGTCCGGCGAAAAGCACACGCCGCACCATTCCTCGTAGCGGAAATCGCCGGTGAAGCCGCGTTCGCCCGCGAGAACGACATTGCTCTCGGCGAAGGCGAAGGTCCGTCCCTCCATGTCCATGCCGACCATGCGTTGCGGATGACCGCTGTCGTTGTCCTCGTTGATCAGCAAGGCGCCGCGAGGGGTCACGCAGAGGTTGTCCGGATAGTCGAGCGCGTCCGTCGTTCGTGCCTCGAACAACAGACTCAGGGTTTGTTCGCGCGGCCGGTACGCCCAGATCTGGCCGTGCCCGAAATCGCCGCCGCTGGTCGACGTGAAGAAGATCGTGCCGCCATGGATGTGGCAGCCTTCGAGACGCGCAAAGCCACTCGCACCGAGCGCGAGCCCCTGCTCGGCAACGGCCGCACCCTGCAGGTTGGGTTCCGGCTTCAAGCGCTCGGACTCGGCGATCGGTACCCAATGCACGTCGAACCGCGCGCCGACCGGCACCCCTTTGCGCAGGTCGGCGCGACCTCTGACCGCCAGCATCTGCAGGGCACCGCCCTTCGACAGGCGCTCCGGGTCGAGCGGCAGATAGCGATAGAACCCGGATGGACCACGGCCATCCTCGGTCAGATAGACGATGCCGGTCGCCGGATCGGTGGCCGCGGCTTCGTGCTTGAACAGCCCCATGCCGCGGATCAACTCGGGCGCTCGAATGCCGTCCGGGAAGACTTCGAACACATATCCGTGCGGCTTGTGCAACTCCGGCCGTTGCCGGCCCTTGTCGTCGAATCCGGTGGCCGGATCGAAGGTCATTTCCTCGCAACTCAACCAGGTTCCGCGGGGGGTCGTGCCACCGGCGCAGTTCTGCAGCGTGCCGCCGAGCACGGCGCGGAAGTCGCGCGCCGTGCCGGTGTCCAGATCGAAATCGAAAGCCACGCAACCGCCAGCTGCCGGCGCCTCGTACTGCAACGCGTCGGCGCCGATCGCACCCGTCGACGTGGTGACCTCGTGGTTGCGAATCAGGGTGCAGACCGAACCGGAATGCCCGACCACACCCATGCCGTCGTGTGCAAACGGAATGACGCCGCCGCGCATCGATTCGCCGCTCCAGCCAAAGCTCCGATAGCGAAAGCCATCGGGCAAGCGCAGCAGTTCGAGTCCCGTGGTGTCGTCCGCGACCGGACGCAGGGGCCCATAGCCGACGGCGCTCGCCGACGATTCGCGCTGCGGCGCATGCGTTCGGCAACCGGCCAATCCGAACAGGCTGGCGAACGGCAGGCTGGCTCCCAACCCGAGACCGGCACTGCGCCGCAGGAAATCGCGACGGGCGTCGCGCAGTTCGCCGCTCATGACTTACTTCGCGGTGGCGACGCCGCGCGCCGAAATCCGGAACTCGACCCGCGATGCGGTCGGATCAAAAGCCTTTCCGGCATCTTCGGCCATGTGCCGCGCCTCATCCTCGCCGATCTCGATACGTTCCAGCGTTCCGCTGACCACGGCATTGCCGCTCAAGTCCTTCGGCACGGTGAACGCGTGGTTCGTCATCACCCGCGCCATCTGCTCGCCGTCGACCAACTGCAGCCAGCACCCCTGCTTCTGGCAGACCTTGCCGACACGACCGCTGAACACGCCGTCGATGCGGGCGTTGTCGGCGCTGAGTTTCTCCAGCGAGGTGCCCAGTGCCGCGGTCTTTGCATCGACCGCGATCACTTCACCCCAGCCACCCGCGGCATTGAGCGTCGCTGCTGGCGCGGGCTTGGACTCGTCCGCCACCGCCATCTCCACGGCAAACAAGGCAAGCAGGGCGAAACCGAGATGGGCGAGCTTGATCATGGTCGTACTCCGGTAGGGGTCGGTCTGACATCAGGAAGTGGTCAAGGCGTAGTCGAGCAATTCGTTCTGCATCGCAGTGGTGCCGAAGCGGCCCGCCGCATCGCGCGTGACCTCGGCAAGTGCGCAATCCGGATCGTGCGTGAAATAAAGCCGCAGGCCGCGTGCCAGCTTGTCTTCGAGGAAGTCGCGCTTCTCGTCGATCAACATTTCCGGATAGCGGTCGTAGCCCATGGTGATCGGCAAATGGACCCAGGGCCGGCCGGGAATCAGGTCGGCGCAGAACACGACGCCTCCGGCACCGCCGATCTCGGCCAGCATCAGCCCCGGCGTGTGCCCGTTCGAGTAGCTGAATCGCACGTCGTCGCCAAGCGTATCGCAACGGTCGCCGTGCACGATCTCCAGTCGACTCGACGCTTCGAGCAGATCGCAGAGTTCGGGAATGAACGAGGCGCGATCGCGCGGATGCGGCGACTTCGCGCGGGCCCAGGCTTCGGCGCCAACGATGTAGCGCGCATTCGGAAACAGCAGCTGCGGCGCCTGTCCTTCGGCCCACGGCGCGAGCAGGCCGCCGGCGTGATCGAAATGCAGGTGCGAGATCACCACCGCGTCGATGTCTTCGTGCGATACGCCGATCGCCGCCAGCGAATCGAGCAGCACATGGCGTTCCTCGACCACGCCGTAACGTTCGCGCAGCTTCGGCTCGAAGAAGGCGCCGATGCCGGTTTCGAACAACACGCGCTTGCCATTCACGCCGCGGGCATACAAGGCCCGACAGGCGAGCGGGATGCGGTTCTGCTCGTCCGGCGCGATCCACTTCGCCCACACCGCTTTCGGCGCATTGCCGAACATCGCGCCACCATCGAGTTTCTGGCTGTTGCCGAGCACTGACCAGAGCTGGATCGTCATGGCATCACCTCAACGCACATCGGCTTTGCCGACCACACCACGCGGGTCGCTGGCGCCACTCAGCGTATTCGACTTCAGATCCCAGACCACCAGATTCATGTTGCCCCAGGGCCTTTCGCCATCGCTGATCACGTGACCGCGCGCACGCAACGCCGTCGCATCGTCCTTCGCGATCGCGCCGGCTTCGGCCGAGATCGCGTCCGGCAGGTATTGATGATGGAAGCGCGGGGTCGCGACGACTTCCGCGGCCGACCTGCCTTCGACGAATTCGATCAACCCGATCAGCACCATGGTCGCGATGCGTGAACCGCCCGGCGTGCCGATCACCGCGATGCGGTCCGGCCCGAACGCAAAGGTCGGCGACATCGTCGAGAGCATGCGCTTGCCCGGCTTCGGCGCGTTCGCATCGGTGCCGATCAGGCCATAGGCATTGGCCTGGTTCGCGGCCAGCGCGAAATCGTCCATCTCGTTGTTCAACAGCACGCCGGTGCCCGGAATGATGAACCCCGAGCCCATCGGCAGGTTCACGCTCGCGGTGACCGCCGCCATGTTGCCGTCGGCATCGATCACGGAGAAATGCGTGGTGTCGGTGCCGCCTTCGACGACCCGACCTTCCGGCAGCGACGACGACGGCGTGGCCCGATCCATGCGGATCGAGCCACGCAGGCCGGCCGCGTAATCCTTGCTGGTCAGCAGGCGGATCGGCATCTGCACGAAGTCCGGGTCACCGAGGATGAAGCTGCGGTCGCGATAGGCGCGGCGCATTGCTTCGGTCAGCACGTGGATGCGATCGACGCGACCGAGCTTCGCGTAGTCATACCCTTCGACGATGTTCAGAATGGTTGCGAGCAGAACGCCGCCGGACGATGGTGGCGCTGCGGTAACGATACGCACGCCCCGGTAGTCGAAGCGCAGGGGTTCGCGTTCGATCGCCTTGTAGTTCGCAAGATCGGCCAACGTCCAGTTGCCGCCCTGCGCACGCACGCCGTCCACAAGCTTTCGTGCCAGCTTGCCCTTGTAGAACCCGTCGAAGCCACGATCGGCGATCGCTTCCAGGGTACTGGCCAAATCCGGCTGCTTGATGAGGGTGCCGAGCGGCAGCAGCTCGCCCTTCGGGAAGAACACGGCGCGTGACGCCGGGTAACGCAGCATCACCTCCTGACGCATCGCCAGCATGCCGCGCAAGCGGTCTTCCAGCGGAAAACCGTCGCGGGCCAGCCGGATCGCCGGTGCCAACGACTTCTTCAGCGGCAATCGCCCGTAATGCTGCGCGAGATGCACCAGCGCGGCGGGTTCGCCGGGAATGCCGCCAGCGAGCGCGCCGTTCACGCTCTTGTCGCGATCGAGTTGGCCCGCGGCGTCGAGATAGGCTTTCGCATCGACGGCGAGCGGCGCGCTCTCGCGCCCATCGATCATGATCTCCTTGCCATCGCTGGCGCGATGCAGCAGCCAGAATCCTCCCCCGCCAATGCCGCTGGACGAGGATTCGACCACGGCCAGGGCCGCGGTCACGGCGATCGCGGCGTCGAAGGCATTGCCCCCCGCGGCCAGCACTTCGAACCCGGCGTCGGTGGCGAGATGGTGCGCGCTGGCGATCGCCGCCTTGCCCGGAGCCTTCGGTGTTTCCGCAATCGCGAGGGCAGTGAACGCGAGCCCGAGCGCCAGCCCGCCCAGATAGCGATGAATCTTCATGTCTTGATCTCCTGCTGGCGCATCAGCAATGCGTATTTGGCGAGCAACTGCTCGTGCGTCTCTGGGACCTGTGGGTCAGGATCGATGCATTCAACCGGGCAGACCGCCACGCATTGCGGGACGTCGAAGTGGCCGACGCATTCGGTGCACAGGGTCGGATCGATTTCGTAGACATGCTTGCCGGCGCTGATCGCCTTGTTCGGGCAGACCGGTTCGCAGACATCGCAATTGACGCAGAGATCGTTGATCAGCAGGGACATTCGGCCATTGTCTCACGGCCCACCGTGATCGATCCGACTGCATCAGGGGCGGCCACGAGTGCCGCCCCGACAAAGCGTTATTTCGCCTCGACGAACACGTAGTCGGCGGCGCTGGGCGCCACCGCGTCGCGCACGCGCTGCTCGTCTTCAGCGGCGCCGATGAAGAGCACGCGCACCTCCTTCAACGAGGCCGGTCGCGCCACCTTGAAGGCTTCGATGATCACGTCGGCCATGCGCGCCGAGTTCGGCGAACCGAAGGCGATCATGTTGCCCGGCAGGATGCCGCGGCCGACCACATCGGTGACATCGGACATCTGGCGATCGACCTGTTCCAGCACTTCCGGGGTGTCGCCGGCCGGCACGTAATAGAAGTAGGGGCGCTGGCGGATGCCCTCCATGTTCTGCTTGGCGACGCCGACGAGATAATTCTTCCAGGCCGCGGTGTCGTTCGGATCGGTCGGCATCGTGACCGCGGCTGCGACGACGGCGGGCTTGGCGGCTTCTTCCTTCTTGCAGGCACTGATCGCGAACAGCGGCAGGCTCAGCAGTACGGCGACACGGAACAGGTTCTTCATGGCATACCCCGGAATGGACTAAGGATTACAGTGCGGTGCGCCAGCGGGTCTTCAATGCCTGCTGGACCGCGGGATGGACAAAGCCGGAAATATCGCCATCCAGACGCGCGATTTCGCGCACCAGGGACGACGAAATGAAGCTGTACTGTTCGGCCGGCGTCAGGAACAGGGTTTCGACACGCGGAATCAGATGGCGATTCATGCTCGCCAACTGAAACTCGTACTCGAAATCCGATACCGCACGCAGGCCACGCAGGATCACTCCGGCACCGATTACGCCCACGAACTCGGCGAGCAAAGAGTCGAATCCGACGATTTCGACATTGGCCACCGGCCCGATCGCCACGCGCGCCAGCTCGATGCGTTGCGACAGCGGAAAGACCGGTCCCTTGCCGGGGCTTTCGGCGATCGCGACATACAGCTTCTCGAACAGCGGCGCCGCCCGGTGCACGAGGTCGGTGTGCCCATTCGTCATCGGGTCGAAAGTGCCGGGATAGACCGCGGTACGTGGCGAATACTGGGGCAAGTCGATGCTCGGCAGTGGCGGCGCGCGCAGCTTACCCGACCGGTGCGACCCGTCGATAGAGCGCGGCACGAACCTCGCCCGCCAACAACTCGCGATGCAGTCGCCAGTTTGTCGGTAGCGGCGGCGACAGGCCGCGCGGGGACTCGACGTGGATCATCGCAGCCTCGGCGAGAAACCCGCCTGTTTCCAGACGCTCGGCGGTGGCCGACCACAGGTTCGCGTCGAATGGCGGGTCGAGAAACACCACCGCGTAGGGCGCGCGCGCAGCCGTCAGGAATTGCGCGGCCGCCATGCCATGCACGCTCGCCGATTGCTTCAGCCGCGCCAGCGTCGCTCGCAAGGCTTCGGCCAAGCCTCGTTCGGATTCGACGAATTCGACCTCGCCCGCGCCGCGCGACAGCGCCTCGATGCCGAGCACGCCGGTCCCTGCGAACAAATCGAGTACGCGGGCACCCTCGACATAGGGTGCCAGCCAGTTGAACAAAGTCTCTCGCACGCGATCCGGAGTCGGCCTGAGTCCAGGCCGATCCGGGACATCGATCCGCGATCCGCGCAGCCGCCCCGCGATGATGCGGATGCGGCCGTCGCCACGACTCATTCTTCGGTGACGACCTGGCAGGCCAGCAGGTCTTCGTCGGTGATCACCCATGCGTCGGAGTCGGCACACAGCGTGACGCCGCCGACCACGCAAGAGTCCCCGTCCTCGTCGACCAGCTTGACGTCGTAGTCGTCGCAGGGAATGCCGTGCAGCTGGAAACTGTCGCCACTGGCGACGACCTCGTCGCCCAACTGATCCGGGCCCCAGTCTTCCTGCGAAGTCGAGGACAGATAGAGTTCATGGATGTCCCACAGAGATTTGTTGACGACCTTCACCACCGAATCATAGGCACCGGCGCGCACGACCACCGGACCAATCGCCATCGCGATGACGGCACCCCACAACAACATCGACTTGCGCATGGCACTCCCCCTTCTTGGTTGAAACCTCATGGACCAAGCCCGATTGGAACCGGACGCGCCGCCCGAATCAAGCCGCATGACTCCCTGCTAGCATTTTTGGCAATTCAAGGACTCCCGATGTTCCGAATCTTCAAGCGCAAGCCGGAAACCGTGCCGGCGGCGACCGAACCGACCCGCCCGGCCGTTGCCACCCCCGAACCGGACGGCGCGTCTCCGACGTGGCGGGATCGATTGCGCAGCAGCCTGCTGGGGCGCCAGGTCAGCGCGTT
Organism: Lysobacterales bacterium; assembly: GCA_016721845.1. Classification (NCBI taxonomy): domain Bacteria; kingdom Pseudomonadati; phylum Pseudomonadota; class Gammaproteobacteria; order Lysobacterales; species Lysobacterales bacterium. The sequence continues at coordinate 290,711 of JADKHK010000013.1, read as the reverse complement.
GCTGTCCTCGCATCCACGCCTCGACGACGATCTGCTCGACCAGCTTGAAACCAGCCTGCTGAGTGCCGATGTCGGCGTGAAAGCGACCGTGGAACTGCTCGACGACCTGCGCCGACGCATGCAGGCGCGCGAGTTCGCCGACGTGCCGGCGCTGTTCGCGCACCTGCGCCGGCAGATGGTCGCGATGCTGCGCCCGATCGAGCAAGCGCTGGAGATCCGCGACGACGTGAAGCCCCATGTACTGCTCGTCGTTGGCGTCAATGGCGCGGGCAAGACCACGACCATCGGCAAGCTCGCGAAGTGGATGAAGCGCGAAGGCCTGGACGTCATGCTCGCGGCCGGCGATACCTTTCGCGCGGCGGCGGTCGAACAACTGAAGACCTGGGGCGACCGCAACCACGTGCCGGTGATCGCACAGCGCGACGGTGCCGATTCCGCGTCGGTGATATTCGACGCCATCGCGGCAGCAAAATCTCGTAACGCCGACGTGCTGATCGCGGACACCGCCGGCCGATTGCACACACAAGCCGGACTGATGGACGAACTCGCCAAGGTCAAGCGCGTGATGGGCAAACTCGACCCCAGCGCGCCGCATGAGACGCTGTTGGTCATCGACGGCAATACTGGCCAGAATGCGCTGAACCAAGCGCGCCAGTTTCATCAGGCCGTTGGCTTGACCGGACTGGTGGTAACCAAGCTCGACGGTACTGCCAAGGGTGGCGTGGTGTTCGCGCTCGCACGAGAAATCGGCGTACCGATTCGCTTCATCGGCGTCGGCGAAGGAATTCTCGACCTGCGCGTATTCGATGCCGAAGAGTTCGTCGATGGTTTGTTGCCGGAGCCTGGCAATCACGCATGACCGACACGGATTTCGCAGCACGGCTATTGCGCTGGTTCGATGCCCATGGCCGCCATGATCTGCCTTGGCAGCAAGCGCGCTCGCCGTACCGAGTCTGGCTCAGCGAAGTGATGCTGCAACAAACCCAAGTTACGACGGTCATTCCGTACTTCGAACGATTCGTCACGCGCTTCCCGGATCTCGCCACGTTGGCTGCGGCCACGGTCGACGAGGTGCTCTCCCACTGGTCGGGATTGGGGTATTACAGTCGTGGCCGCAACCTGCATCGTGCAGCACAACGCTGCACTGAGCATCATTCTGGTGAATTACCCAACACCTTGGATGAACTTGTCGCCCTGCCCGGCATCGGCCGCAGCACCGCCGCAGCCATCTTGGCGCAAGCACATCACATGCGTGCCGCCATCCTCGACGGTAATGTGAAACGGGTACTGGCACGACACCGCGGCGTCAGCGGATTTCCCGGTCAATCGACGGTCGAACGGCAACTCTGGGCGATCGCGGAATCGCGACTTCCGGATGCTCGCATCAGCGACTACACGCAGGCGCTGATGGATCTCGGCGCGACCGTGTGCACGCCAAAGCGCCCGAACTGCGTCACCTGTCCGCTGCGCAAAGATTGCGTCGCACTCGCCACCGATTGCGTCGCACTGCTGCCAACACCGAAGGCGCGCAAAGTCACCCCGACACGCCGCATCGTGATGCTGGTGCTGGTCGACCGAGACGGACAAGTATTGTTCGAGCGGCGTCCGCCGAGCGGAATCTGGGGCGGGTTGCTCGGTCTGCCGGAGTTCGATACGGGAGAGGCCGCCGAACGGGAATTGGCAACACGCTGGAAAAGCACCACAGCACCCTGTCGTGGCGCGGTCTATCGTCACGTCTTTACCCACGGCAAACTCGACATCGAGCCGCTGACCGCGCGGCTCGACAGCGCCGTCGCTGTCGCCGATGCGAACCACGAATGGCACCGTCCAGAACGCTTCGTCAATCTGGCGTTACCCACCGCGATTCGACGCGTACTCGATCGCGCGCTGCGCAGTGCGTAAGCTGCACTGATGAACGCACTTTCGCTGATTGCCGCAATTGATCGCAACCGCGCGATTGGCCTGCACAACCAATTGCCGTGGTCGCTACCGGACGACCTAAAACGCTTTAAGGCGTTGACCACTGGTCACACCATTTTGATGGGCCGAAAAACCGCGCAATCGATCGGACGCGCCCTGCCCGGACGCAACAATCTGGTGTTGACGCGCAGTGGCCACTCCCCGGTTCCGGGCATGTTGGCGGTGGCGACACTGGAAGATGCCATCGCGCACGCCGATCGACGCCTGTTTGTGATTGGCGGCGGCGAAATCTATGCACTTGCCTTGCAACACGCCGACACCTTGCACCTGACTCACGTCGACGTCGCACTTGCGGATGCCGACGCATGGTTTCCGGCATTTGACGCCAGCGACTGGCGCGAGACTTCGCGCCAAGTCCACACGGCAGACACTCGCCACGCTTACGGATACAGTTTCGTTGACTACGCTCGGAGCAACCCGCCATGAGTTCGACTTTTAGCGCACGCATCGACTACGGGTTGACCGGCGAACATCCAGTCTGCGAACTCTCTGGCATCGCCGCGAATCTGGTCGGCCATGATGCAGTCCTGTCGCTGCGCTTACGCGTCGATGTGAAGCGCAGCAGCGGCGTCGACGCCAACAAGCAGGTGTTCGAACAGGCGGTGAAGGTCACGGCAACGCAGTTGCGCGTACCGATCGCAAGCACGCTGATTCAAGGCTATCGCTACAAAGGCCACAAGATCGACATCGAAATGGTGGCGAAGCTTCGTGTCGACGATGGCGTGATCTTCGACACAACGCTGGAAGCACCAGTGGACGCCCCGCTACTCACGCCACAAGGCGATGCCGCGCAAGCAGCGAAGTGGGTCGAACCACCTGACCAGTACTCGCTTGCGGCAAACCTGCGCGCACTGTCGCCCAAAGATCGGTTCATCGCCAAGGTGTTGCTCGGCATCGCTGGTGTGCTCGGTGGCGGCAATGCCGCAATTGGCATGCATGACCAAGTAGTGCCCGAGTCGAGCGCGATTTGGTACGACCAGCACGGCAGCGACGGTAGTGAGTCTCCGGCGATGAAATCGCTCGCCGGCAGCGGCGTTCTCGGTGCCGGGCTATGGCTCGTCCTGCGCGCAAGGCTGCGTCGCTATATGCGGATCAGCCTCACCGCAGCGGTCAGCACCCCGCGCCGCGGCGAGCGCATTGCCGCGCGTATGCTGGTCGAAGGCGAGGCACGGGTACCGTTAGAACGCAGCACATTGCGCGTCGTCGCGGCAAATCGCGAGAACGGCCAGTACACCGAACGCTCGGGCAAGGAAACCAAGACGCGCAAATTTCAGGAGCCCGTTCAGGCAGTGGTGCTGTTTGAGCAGTTCCTGCCCCTCATCCCGGCGGGAGCGCCGCTCTCCGACCATCTCGATGGCGATGTCGATTTCGACCCCATCTTCACCGACCTGATGCCACCGCTGATGGCTGGCGAAAACCACGGTATCGATCTGGTATGGGAGGTACAACTGCTTCATCCCGACTTCGTCGATCAGGAACTCCAAGGTCCAAACGCGTGGATCACCACCGATTGGCCGCAGCCTTCCGAATCGCAAACTTGACAGTAGGCGCTGAAATCACGATCATGCGCGCCCTTCCAATTCCCCGATAGCTCAGTCGGTAGAGCAACGGACTGTTAATCCGTGTGTCGCTGGTTCGAATCCAGCTCGGGGAGCCAGATCAACAAAAAGCCTGCGATCACTCGCAGGCTTTTTGTTTTATGTTGTTGCGAATCAAGCAGCACAGCCGAGAACGGCTGCGCTTAAATCAGGATCAACCCCAACAATCACTGACCGCTGATGCCGTTCCCGACTTGGTGCGGATACCGGCTTGGTCGATACCCAAGGTGCCGCACTTCGTATCGTGAGTGGCCTGCGAACCCTGCGGAACGACGGTGAGGCTGTACGCCGTTGCGGTCAATCCAGTGGGTGCGGCGATGACGTACGAATCGGCGATATCCGTTTCGCACGCCAGCGCAGGGTCGGCGCCGACATAGGTCAGGCGAGTCGTGTAATACCGCTCCATGAACTGGGCGGCTTCCATGAGGCAACCCGTTGCCGCTTTCCGCCGAGTCTTCACGACCTGTTCCATGAAGCTTGGGTAAGCGATCGCCGCCAAAATCGCGATGATCGACACCACGATCATCAGTTCAAGAAGCGTGAAGCCTCCAGCACGATGACTGGCCGGCGAACACTTGGATCGCCAATTTTTCCGGGTCGAAGCAATTGAGTCATTCACGGACTTCACTCCTTGATCAGTTCGCGCCAGGAAATACGTCCCTGATTCGCTGGATTGTTGACTTTCACGCTGCTGTTGCCACCGCCAGAACCACCCACGAACAGTAGATTGTCGATCACCAAACCCTGAGTGGGCATGGCGACGCCGAGATCGACGGAACCTACCGGAAGCGTATTGCCGCCATAAGTAACCACATCGTCCGAGTATTCGCCATCACCGTCTACATCAAAGAAGTTGGGCTCGACACTGGTACCGGTAAAGGCTTCCAATGCGTTGACGTAACCGCGCCCACCCGAACCACAACCATCCGAATTCGGAATGACGCTGGATACCAGCAAGGTTGTTCCAATCAGGGCGGAATCACCGATGATCCGTTCGCCCTCGGCAGTGCCAGGCGTCGGCGGCTTGAGCAAGTCGATAAACCAGCCCTTCTTGCCTGCCGGGAGATCCGTATTCTGCTCGAACCCGCGCACCACGTTGCCGGCGATCGTTCCCGCTGCGACGATGCTGCGCTTTTGCAAATCAGTCGCGCGAGCGCCGATGGCTGCGCCATCATCGATCAATCCATACCAAGTATTCACCTTGGTATTTGGCGTGCCGTCACCGTTGATGACGTCATCCGAATTCAACAGGCGCCCGGTACCGAAAAACACCCAGGTCTTGAAGGTAACCGGATCGATACCAATCGAGGGCCCACCGGAAATCGGCTGAATACTGCCACCGCTATCCTTGGCGGAATGCATCAGCAAACGATTGGCGGGAGATACCCAACTGGCTGGCGAAGCCGAAGTCAGATTGAACCGCCAGAAGTTGCCCCTGAGGTCGCCGGCGTAGACGAAGTCGACATCGCCATCGCCGTCGTCGTCCCAGGCGCGCGGCGTCGACAATCCGTTCGGGGCCACAGCGGAGCCGACACCGGTGTTGATTTCTGCGAGCACGTCGCCATTCAGCATGTTCAATACGTACAACACAGCGGTGTCAGTCGTGCTGTTGGGTCCATTGGCGACAATCACGCCGAGCGAACCATCATTCATTTTCGCGATGATCGGGCGCCCCATCACATTGCCCATCAGATCGTGGTCGGCGGCATCGAAGTCCCAGAGTACGTTGCTCGTATCGAAATTGGTGGGATCGGTGACATCCAGACCGAAGACGCCTTTGCCACCACGACCGAGCGACGCCACCAGAAAATTCTTCGCATAGGAATTTGACTCGCGCGAGGACACAAACACCGGCCCATCCACGAAATAGGTATGCGAATAGCTGTCGGAAGCCAACGATTTCAAGCCTGCAAGATCGACATTGCCGGGAACGTAGGCAAATGTTTCCTCACCCGTCACTCCGTCAAACGCATGCAACATGCCGTCATTCGCGCCGACGAACACCGTGTTGGTGTCTTTGGAGAAGTAAGGCGAGCTGTGGATGATGTCACCGAGCACGTGCGAGCGGTCGCGCATCAGTCCGCCATTGGCGATTTCTTCGCTCTGATCGCCACGTAGATAATCGCTCACGCCGGTTGTGGGTGCATTGAGGTAGGTCGACTGAGCCGCCGTTGGGAAGTTCGCTCCTGCTGAGCCATTCCAGGTCAGGATGGTACGGGAGCCCGCAGCCGGAATTTCCTCCGATGCAGTCCAAAGTGGCGTCGGACTGGCACCCGACGAGGTGATTGGATAGGCCACCAACTCGCCAATCCAGCGATTGGTAACGTAGCGTGCCTGGAACAACAGCGTCTCGGTACTGATCGTCGCGCTGTTCGCTGACACGTTCGAACTGGAAGCCGTTCTCTCGACCACGGCGGACAATGCCGAACGCAAGGCCTGAGCGAACAACTGCGGGTTGGTCGCGGCCACGAACTTGCCACGCCCGTTGACTGCGGCATGCCAGAGATCGTCGATATTCTCGGCATCGCCGCCATCCGATGGCGCCGGCCAGTTGATCGCCCCCGACTGCAAACTCGGGAAATCGCTGGGCTTCAAGGTGCCGGTAAGACCCAGCGAAATACCGAATGTACTCATGTGCTGCCAGAACGCAGGATCGGCGGTCGATGACGGCACGTCATTATCCATGCTGGCATCGGTGCGAAGATCCCGCTTCCAGAAGTGCATCGCCACATCGGCCAAAGTGTTTTCGGCGTTCGCTTTGTAGGGTGGGACCGGCGAGTAGGTGTAGGTGGCGCCGTTCGGGCCGTTCACGGTCGGACCGGAATCCTCGTCTCCATTCATGCCGGAGAATCCACTGTCACCGTTCCAATAACCGTCGGTCGTCAAGATCGCGAAGTTCTGGCGGCACGACAATTCAACTGCGCCCGTGCCCTGATAAGGATTCCCCGCATTCGACCGCGAGTAGTAATCACCGATGCGCTTCAGCGCACTGCGCAGCGGCGTGCCGCCGCTATCGTTCATAGCGAACAGGCTCGAAAACCAGTCGCTGCGATTGGTCGACGCCGGAGTGATGCGGTCACGGAACAATCCCCCGTCTGAACCAACCGGCACTTCTTCGACAATCGAACCCAAGCCAGCGAGTCCGACGCGATATTCGCCACCCAGTTCGGAAAAGCGCGACACGCCGGACTTGGCGGCCTTCATGCGGGTACGGTGATAGGACCACCAGTTCGCATAGTTGGCGCGCTCTTGCGCATCGCTGCGACCGGTCGGCGTCGCGTAGGCGCAATGCCGCCAACCCCAACCTGTCACCGTCGTATCGCAACCGACCGACACGACGCCAGTTTCCGGGTCGCCGGTCTCGTACTCCACCTTCAGGGTGACGTTGGCGAATGAATTGTTGTTGGCGTTATCGGCAGCGCGTACACCAACATACCAAGTGCCAGCAGCAGGGTTGGCGACCGTTTGCGTCTCGTTGCTGCTGCTGCCGCTTCTTCGATAATTGTAGGCGCTCGTCGTCGGCAACGCCCCGAACCGCAGATACAAGTTCGCGTCCGAATCCGAACCCGTCAATGTGACCGTCATATTGACGGCCCCGGCCGGAATCGTGAAGGCCGCAGAGCGGCCGGCATCGACGTTTGCCGGCGCAGCGGCACCGGTTCCACCACCATTGGTCCAGTTGTTGCGTGTTGCAGCGAGGCCGGTCTCGGTGAACAATACCGTCTTCGTTGTGTTCACCTGATCACGGTCACTGCGCACGACATTGCCACCGCCCGCGGTGATCTGGTAGCGGTAATACTGCGTGATGTCTTCGAGATCGGTCGCACCCGGCTTGGGTACGAAGAATGTTGGCGTGTAGGCATTCAGCGAGGTGGTGCCGCCGGTGATATGGCTGCCATCGGTCGACACCGCCGTGTATGGCGTATTCGCCATCGGCGCACCGCTGGCCGTAATCCACGGCCCGTAAGTGACGTCCGGATTGTAGGACAGCGTGTTGTAGGTATACGTGCGGAACGCAACGTCGGGGATGTTGTTCGAATCGAAGTCGTAGACGTTGGTTTCGTTGCTCAATTCACGCGTGCCATCCGGCCCACCGATCGGCACTGAATCGCCATCATCGCTGGTGCTCAAGCCACCGCCACCGATCGAGACTTCGTATTTCGGCAAGCTGCGATAGCCCATCGAACCCGAGGTATCGAGAATCAGCATCACGTTCGGCGGCACCGCAACGCCGCTCTCCAATGGCTTGTTCGGAATGGCGATGCCGGCCTGAACAGGCATCGCCATGATCAAGGCGACACTGGCACTGAGGGCGGCACGTTGAAGATGCCGATCAACCGCATGGAATTTATTGTTCATGATCTGATTCATGGCACGCCTCATTAGAATCCGCTGACACTGGCTTGCAGGACGACCCTGGCACGATCCGCCTCGGCGCTACGCGCGGAAACGCGATAGCGAGGAGACATGCACTTCTCGTTGATAGGAATTTCCCGATCGCAGCCAGGCCAATTCGGAGCAATGCCCATGGCTTCGATCAAATATTCGGGATCGGCGACGATGCTGGTGCCCGAGTTGTCGACATCCAGATTGGAGACCGCCTCGCGCCAGGCAACAGTCGAATCCTCCCAGCGCATCGTGTCCGACGCGGCGAGATCGACCCGCTGCGCGCACAAACCGGCGTTGCAGTCGGAGGTCGGGAACACCGGCTTCAAAGCAATCAATGCCTCTGCCTCGCGGAGCGCAGCTTCGGCGGCCTGAAACGAAATGCTGCGGTCATAAATACCGGCACTCATGCGCTCGCCCATGGAGGTGCCGCGCATGCTCGCCACACCCATCCAGGTCATCACCAGCAGCAGAATCAGCACAATCACCAGGACTGCACCGCGCTGGCCGTGTGCTCGAATCGAACGTTGGCCATTCATGCGTTGCGACTCCTCAAGGTTACCGTGTGCACGACACGGCGAGTGATCACCGAATTGTCGGTACCCACCCGATCAATACCGGACAGCCCAAGATCCATGCGCATCGCAATCACGTCGCGCCAGCGCGCCGAAGGAATGGAGCTCGCCACGACATAGTTGCTCGATCCTGGAAGCAGAAAAGTCAGCTGCATGTCCGAGACCCCCTCGACGACTTCCTCGGCCGCGCCAACCGTTGATCCTCGCAGCGCGACCCGGAACAATGAATTGCTGCCGCGACCATTGGCGGCGACATACCAGCGTGTCGCCTGCAGCCGCACCATCACCGAATTGTCCGGGTAGGTATATGCGGCACCCGTTGCCGAACAATCCCTCGGCTTCTTGAAGCCCAGTCCTTTGCTGCAGTTTCCGGGTGTACCCGAATTGTTGTGGACCACCGAGTTGCCGGAGCCGCCGGTCATCTGGAAGATCGATGCCTGACGATAGTCGCAGACCATCAGGACGTCATTTGCGACAAATCCGTGGCTGGCCGGCGCCACCGTGAATGTGGCTGAGACGGGCGCGTGATTCGAAACGAACGCAGTCGACGACGCACCGGAGATCACCTGCACCGCATCCGTTCCCGCAAGCGAGCCAGGAAAAGTGCCGTTGTCGTAACCCACCAGTCCGCTGCCCCAAGTATTCCACCAAGAACCATCCGCACCATTCAGTACATTCACTACCGGCAGGTATCGCGAACAAGGAATGGAGCCAGCCTCGCGCATGTCGCGCGACATGAGTTCAAACGAGATGCGCGCGTTTTCCTGAATCCGCGACAGACTTTCCGAGGCGGTGTAGGTGCGACTGAACGACAAGAACATGCTGACTGCCGCACCGGCGATCAGCAGGCCAAGCACGATCGAAATCATCAGTTCGATCAAGCTGAGGCCAGATTGCCGAGACGGCCGGCCAACGGAATGAAATGATCGGCTCATATGCGGCTCCGGCTACGCAGCGACTGTGAGGTTGCGCCGCCCGTGCCTGCTTCGTCGTTCCAGCGCACGGTGATCTGACACACGTTCAATGCACAAACCACACCGCCGCAAGCACTGCCGCCCATCGTCGCCTGAATCGACGCCACCCATGCGTTCAAATCTTTCGACGCCAGCGACCCGCCGGCCGATGGCACAGTGCAACCGGTTGTTGGCAACGTCAGGTTGTAAGCATTGATGCGGGCAGACGCCACATTCGCGCGCATTGCATCGGAGATGGCATAGGTGAGAACGACGGCTTGGCTCCGCTGGAACGCACTCTGGCTGTTGCGCAGCGACGTGGACTGCATCGCCGCAACGCCAAGCATCCCGGTGGACAGCACCAGAACCGCGATCATCACTTCGAACAAGCTCGATCCTGACTGGACCCGCCGTCTGCACATCCACGTATTGCGCTTCATGACAACCACTCCCGAATTCATGAGTCCGCCGGCGCGGCACAAGCGCCCGCGGCGTTGCGGCGCACGACGGACATCCGTGCGCCTCCTGAAATGACGACATCCCGTGCGTTCTCGGCTGGCGTCGTCGTCGGCACACAGACGCGAACCTGTGCAACGAGCAGCGTTCCATTGGCCTCATGCGCCAACCCATCGGGACGGAACACGATCCGACTGGATCCACCCGAAATTCTGGTGCTCGGAATGACGATCGTCGGCGCACTCACATTGGTCGCCCGTAACCGAACCTCGGTCGCACCGACGATGCCGTTGCCGTCGGTATCCACGAAAGCGAGCCAGCCACGCCACGCACCAGCGCCGGCGTTACAGGACGGAGTAGCGGTATCGGCATTGTCGCTACGACAGACGACGGTACGTTCGCCGCGTCGAAACGCCTCGACTCGTGCCAACTGCAAGGTAGCCACCATCTCGTTCGCCGGATTACTCACGCGGCCGGCATTCATCACCGACTGAAAGCTCGGGACCGCTATCGCCATGAGAATCGCCGCGATCGCAACCGTAAAAACCAATTCGATCAGCGTCACGCCGCGTTGTCGATTACGTACTGAAGCAACCACATTGGATGTCGCGACCGTCATGATGCTGGCTACCGTTTCGAGATGCTTGCACCCTAGCGAGGCGTTCGCAGCCGGACAATCACCGGCCGACGAACGGCCCCTCTTCCCGGTCAACGGCACGCCACCTCGATAATGCGATGAAACGCAGCAGATCTCAGGCGACCACGCGATAACATGGCTGGTACACCGCACCGCCCGGCAACTTCATGCGGTGTTGCTGGACGAAGGCGGCGAGCAAGTGATCGAGCGCGGCCATGATCTCGGGTTCACCGTGGATTTCGAACGGACCGTGCTGCTCAATCGCAAGGATGCCTTCTTCTTTGACGTTGCCAGCGACGATGCCAGAAAACGCGCGGCGCAACTCTGCGGCGAGTACGTGCGTCTCCTGGCCACGATGCAACTTGAGTGCCGCCATGTTTTCGTGGGTCGGCTGAAACGGCTGCTGCAGCGCATCGTCGATCTTCAGCGACCAGTTGAAGAAGAAGGCGTCCTTTTCGGCGATACGGTTGCGTCGCACCTTGTCGACGCCGGCGTTGACGACGGCTGCGACTTCGCTCGGATCATCGACGATGATGCGGTACATATCGGCGATGTCCGGCCCCATCGATAGCTTCAGGAACGCATCGATCTGCTCGAAATAGGCCACTGATTCCTTCGGCCCGGTCAGGATCATCGGCAGGGGAATGGTGGCGTTTTCCGGATGTGCGAGGATGCCGAGCAGATAGAGGATTTCCTCGGCGGTACCGACGCCACCCGGGAAGATCACGATGGCATGAGCGATGCGCACGAAGGCTTCGAGGCGTTTCTCGATGTCCGGCATGATGACCAGATGGTTGACGATCGGATTCGGCGACTCGGCGGCGATGATGCCCGGCTCGGTGATCCCGATGTAGCGATTGGTGCGGCGACGTTGCTTGGCGTGACCAATTGTCGCGCCCTTCATCGGCCCCTTCATCGCGCCCGGCCCACAACCGGTGCAGATATCGAGCCCACGCAGACCGAGCTGGTAGCCCACTTTCTTGGTGTATTCGTATTCGTCGCGCATGATCGAATGCCCGCCCCAGCAGACGACCAAGTTCGGGTCGAGATGTGGGCGCAAAATGCGTGCATTACGCAGGATTTCGAATACGGCATTGGTGATGCCGTTCGACTCTTCGAGATTGAACCGTCCGGACTGAATGTCGCTGGCGACGTAAGCGATGTCGCGCACCACGGCGAACAGCAATTCGCTGATGCCACGGATGATTTCGCCCTCGACAAAGGCTTCTCCCGGCGCGTTGATCAACTCCAACTTGATGCCACGATCCTGCTGGTGCACCTGGATATCAAAGTCGGGATAACGGTCAAGCAGCGCACGCGGATCGTCTGCGGTCGAGCCACTGGACAATACGGCGAGCGCACAGCGGCGCATCAACTGGTGCAGACCGCCATGGCTGGCATCACGCAACCGGCTGACTTCCTGGCGCGACAGCATGTCCATGCCGCCCATCGGCGAAATGCGGGCATTCAAAGTAACGGGAGACATCGTTCGGGGATTCCTTTGATCAGGGCGCAGAACGCGCCAGACGACCGATCAACGCGATTCGGTCATCAATTCCGCAGGCACGCCGCCTGCAACAAGCCGTGCGTCGAAACCTCGTTCGCACAGAAGAAAGGTGGCCGAAGCGCTACGCCGGCCGGAGTCGCAATACACCGCGCAGGGGCGCTGCGCGTCAAGCTGCACTGCCAATTCGCGCAAACGCGCGAGCGGCAGGCTGATCGCACCCGGCACATGGCCGCGCGCATATTCATCGGCTAGGCGGACATCGATCAACTGATGCTCCGCTGTCACTTCCTCGATCACCATCTGCGACAACAAGGGTGCCTTGAGCAAGCGCTCGAAATCCTGGCATGCGATGCGCATGACGGCGATATCGGTCTGCGCCACGACGGTGGCATTCCGCGGCTGCCCGGACAGCAAGGCTTCCTCACCGAAACCACTGCCCACTCCGAGCTGCGACACCTCGGTCTCGTTGAAACCATCGGCATCCTGTTGCACGACCTGGACCCGACCCTCGGTGAGGATGAAATAGCAGTCGCCGCGATCCCCTTGCTGAATGATGGTCTCGCCACTGTTGAACTTCGCCGACTGCATGCACGCAAACAACTGCGCGATGTTGCCGGGCGGAATGCGATGGAACGCCTGGTTTTGCAGCAGCGCGGTCATCCAGTCCTGAGAGTCATCGTCGCCACCGCTCTTGCGTGACCCATGCTCGGTCACTTCCAGGCCGCCGGTTTGCGACCAGGTCAGGATCAGGTCCATGTGTTCGCGATCGACCAGCAGGACCTGGGCGGTCTTCAGGCAAGTCGCGGTGGTCACTCGGCGCGGACCGTTGGCCAACGCATTGCGGGCTTCAGGCGTATCGCCACGAATCACGCGCCCCTGACCGCCGTCAAACACTTCCACTTCACCCGAGATCAGGAACGGTACCGTCTGTGCGGTCTCGCCGCGGGAGAAGATGATCTGCCCGGGCTGATACACACCCACCCGCGAATATTTCGCCAATTCCGCGCGATCAGTCGGCAGCAGCGCGCCGAGGGGTACGAAGTTCTTGAAGAGGCTGATGTTGACCATTCCGATGGTCAGGATGCGCTGTCAGGCCATGAAGGCGGGAACAGAGAATTCCGCAGAACGGCGGCCCGGTCAAGGCACCAAAGGAAACGGCCCGCACAGGGCGGGCCGTTCCTCATTTCCTGCAAGCGTGTTCCGCTTAGAACTCGTAGCGGAAACCGACCTGGAGCGACCAGCGCGAAATGCCGCGGTCGTCATAGATACGGCTCACGTCCGGGGTGTTGAAGCGGTAGACGTAGCGACCCGTTGCCGAATCGATACCGCCGTACTCGACCACGCCGAAGCTACCCGGGAAGGCGACTTCGTCGACCTTGCCCCAATCTTCGTTCAACAAATTGCCGACATTCAGGATGTCCATCCAGACTTCGGCCTTGTTGTCGCCGAAGAAGCCCGGCAGTTCCTGGGAGACGCGAACGTCAAACTGATTGACGTCCTTGCCGCGCGCACCATTGCGTTCGGCCACCTGACCGCGATGCGAGTTCAGGTAATCGTTCGACTCCACGTACGCCCAGAACGCGGTTTCTTCGGCAGCCGAACCGAACACCACATCGCCCGGACCGTTCGGGATGTACAGCAGGTCGTTGGACGAGCGGTTGTCGCCATTGGCATCGTTATCGAACACAAAGCTGAACGGTCGGCCCGAACGGCTTTCGCCGAACACCGAGAACGTCGTGTCCAGATCTTCGAAGAACGCATGCTTCCAGCTGACTGCGGCGCTGAAGCGATCGCGGATCTCGTACGACGAGGTCGCGTTGACTTCCTCGTTCGGATTGAAGGTGTTGGCGTTGCCCCACTGCGAACCCGACGTCGAACTGGTCAGCGCACTGACTTCGTCGGCATTCGTGTAGGTGTAGGCGGCCATCCACGACCAATCGCTCTCGCTCATCGGCTTGCTCAGCGACAATGTGCCCTGCTGCGAACCGCCCTTGTTGGTCGGTCGGGCGATGATCGCGTCGTTGAACGAACGGTTGCGGTTCTGGCGACCCGAGGCAGTGCCAGTCAGCGCGGTACCGTCTTGACGCCAATTTGCCGGGTTGTAGCCCGCCGTGTTCCAGTACAACGCACGACCATCCTGACCAAAGCGCGTCGGCGCACCGAGATTCAGGTGCTGATAGTAGATGCCTTCTTCAACCTGAAGCAGGATGACTTCGGCGGCTGCGACAGCGCCCCACCACGGCAGTTCATGATCGATCGCCAAGTTCGCCTTCCAGGCCGAGGGCTGGCCCAGGTCCGGATCGACGAAATCGATCGACTGGGTGCCACCGGTGCCCGGCGTGAACAGACCCAACTGATCGCCACGATCGGGATCGAAATGGGTAATGCCGGTCGAGAAGAAGTAGTCGGTGTAGGTGCTGCCGTTGTTCGAGTAGGGGTTGGACAGCCACACGCTGGCAGCCGCACCCTGGAACAGGCCGAAACCGCCGCGCAACTGGGTCGAGCGCTCGCTGTCGAAGGTGTAGTTGAAGCCGACGCGCGGTGCGACGGTCTTGTTGCCGTCGATGGTCTGGCTGTTGTCGTAGTGGAACGCAGCCGACGCGGCGGCGTTGAACAGCGGGTCTTCACCCACATTCGGCGTGTCGACGCGGAAGCCGTAGTTCACGGTCAAGTTGTTGCTGAATGCCCACGAATCCTGCACGAACAGGCCAAGATTGCGAATGCTCCAGGCAGCGGCCATCGTATCGAGGTTGCCGCCGGTCGGGACAAACAACTGGTAGCGGCTGGAGATGCCCTGCTCGAACAGGTCGATGCTGTTGAACGAGTAGGAGCCGTTGATGCGGCGGCCAAACAGGTTGTAGATGTCGTTGTTCTCGTAATCCGCACCGAACTTCACGGTGTGGTCGCCGAGGAACCAGTTGCCGGCAAGATAGCCGTTCCAGGTTTCGGTCGCGAGAATGTTGGCGTGGGTATTTTCTTCGGTCCCCAAATTCAGGAGGCCGGTGCCGATTCGAATCTGGATCGCCGGCAGATCGCCCCTGGGCGTGCGCACGGCCGAATAATCGCGATACGACACCTTGGCTTCGGTCGAGAAGCTGTCGGTCCAGTCACTGAACAACTGCGCCGTATAGGTATCGAGCTGGAAATCACGCTGGTACACGTACGAACCGAGCGCAATCTGGTTGCCGTTCTGGCCACCGAAACCCGGAAGCACGGCGACACTCTGGTCCGACGTGCCGTAACGGAAGTTGAAGCGATGGGCGTCGTTGACGTTCCAGTCGATCTTCAGGCCATACTCTTCGCCCGTCGTGTCGGCGCCGCCGACATCCGAAGAACCGGCATCGAATCCGTAGCCGGCGGCAATGGCACGCACACGCTCGATGTCGGCTTGCGTGATGTTGACGATGTTCGAGGCCGAGGAGCCGACCGGGCCGAACGTCGGACCGGGCGCACCCTGGTTGTAGTCTTCATAATTGAAGAAGAAGAACAGCTTGTCCTTCACGATCGGGCCGCCCACGGTCAAGCCGTAGGTGGTTTCATCGGTGAAACCGGAGAAATCCGAACCATCGGCATTCTCGGCCACCCATGAATTGTCACGGTAGAGGCCGTACAGCGATCCGTGGAATTCGTTGGTACCGGACTTCGTCACGGCATTGATCACGCCACCGACGCCGCCCGAAATCGTGACGTCGTAGTTGGCGACGTCAACCGCGATTTCTTCGATGGTGTCCATCGAGAACGGCTGGCGCGGCGTCGGCAAGTTGTTGCCTTCGAGACCGAAGCTGTCGTTGGTGCTGATGCCGTCGACCTTGATCGCGTTGTAGCGCGGGTTCTGACCGCCGACCGAAATTTCGTTACGCGACTTGTCGGTCTGCACGATGCGCGGATCGAGGCGCGCATAATCCTGCAGATTGCGTTCGATCGACGGGAAAGCCGCGATCTGTTCGCCGGAAACATTCGTGCCCGCGCCCATCTTGTCGGCGCTGAACATCATTGACATCGCATCGGCAGTGACCGTGATCGCGTCGAGCGACGTGGTGTCTGCCGCGCCACCCAGCTGCGCATCGACATTGGTCAGCTCGGCCAGCGCCAGATAGACGTCCGATTCGGCGTCTTTCAGGCTGTCCTTCGACGCGGTGACGGTGTACGGACCGCCGACGCGCAGACCGACCACGGTATAGCGGCCATTGGCGTCGGTCGCGACCGTCTTGCGTGCGCCCGTCGGGGCATGCACGACTTCGATCGTGGCGTTCGCTACAGGCGCGCCCGATTCATCGACGACGCGACCAGTCAGACCGGCCGAAGTGTTCTGTGCGACGACCGGCATGGCAGCAGCCAAACCGAGCAGGATCGCCATGGAGAGCGCATTACGCTTTGTCATGTTTGCACCTTGTTGTGACAACGGAAGAAAGCACCACCAACGGCATTGCGCGACGCCCAATCTGATGGATCGAAAACCGATCCTCCAGCACGTCCAACCACGCGAAGCGATAAGGGGGTTAACCGAAGTTTAACAGTGCCCGATGACAGTTTTGTAACGTGCTGAGTTGTAACACTTTTTGCCAAGTGATCCGGAGTGCCTGGTGATCAGGCTACCCGAGCGAGGAATCCGGCCAGACCATCCAGCAACATCTGCACCGACATCGCGATCAGGACCATGCCCATCAGTTTCTCGAATGCAGACAGCACACTCGCCCCAAGCCACCGGTAGAGCGCGGTCGCGGCGAACAGCACCACGGCCGTGCCCGCCCAGGCCATGGTCAGCGCGATCGACCAATCGACGGTGCGATCCGGATGCTCATGTCCCATCAGCAGCAGGATCGCCATCGTCGACGGTCCGGCGATACCCGGCACCGCCAGCGGCACGATGAACGGTTCACCGCCGATCTGCTCGCCGAACACGCCGTCCTTCGGCGGAAAAATCATGCGCAGGCCGATCAGGAACAACACGATGCCGCCGGTGATCGACACCGCTTCGAGATCGAGTTTGAGCAGATCCAGCATCGGCTTGCCGGCCAGCAGGAACAGGAACAGGGCACCGAGGGCAATGACCAGTTCGCGCGCCAGCACCCAGCGTCGACGCTGCGGCGGCAGGTCCTTCATCAGGCTCAGGAACAGTGGCACGTTGCCCAGCGGATCCATGACCAGGAACAGCACCAGTGCGGCCGACAGCGTGTCCATGGATCAATGCACCGCGACTTGGGCGTTGCGCATGATCAATCCGAGGCAGTCGCCCGCTGGCGCCCGTGCCGTCTCGACTGCTTCCGGGTTCTCGGCGAAATAGGCGCGCGCGCGCAAGGTCGTGCGCATCGGCGGCGGCGTGAAGGTGAGCATCTTCACGCCCGAATGTTCCAGCTCCTGCGACCACTGGGATACGAGGCCGCGCAACGCGAACTTGGCCACGCCATAAGCATTCCAGAAGGCCTTGCCGACCCGGGCCTCGTCGTCGAGCACGAACACGCAATGGCCTTGCGCTGCACGCAACAGCGGCAGGCAGGCCTGCGTCAGCGCGAACGGCGCATTGAGATTCACCTGCAACGAACGCAGCCAGTCTTCCGCCGGCAACGATTCGAGCGGCGTCAGTCCACTGAAACTCGCAGCAGCGTGGATCAGCGCGTCCAGGCGACCACACTGCTGTTCGAGCGTGGCCGCGAGCACCGCGAATTCGGCCGGCGTCGCACCTTCGAGATTGATCGGATAGATCGCCGGCTCGGGACCGCCAGCAGCGACGATTTCGTCATACACGCGCTCCAGCGCACGAACGCGCTTGCCCGCCAGCACCACGGTCGCGCCCGCCGCCGCTGCTTGTTTCGCAAGCTCGGACCCGAGGCCGCCTGCAGCACCGGTAATCAGCAGCACCTGACCGGCCAGGGCGCCGGATGGAACGGCCGACATCTCAAGCCTTGGCCGCGTCGCGCACCATCTGGGCGAGTTCACCCTTCTCGTGCAATTCGAGGGTGATGTCGCAGCCACCGATCAACTCGCCGTTGATGAACAGTTGCGGGAATGTCGGCCAGTTCGAAAAGCGCGGCAGATTGGCGCGAATATCCGGGTTTTCAAGCACATTCACACTCGTGAATTCGGCACCAGCGTCCTTCAATGCCTGCACGGTGCGACTGGAGAAACCGCACATCGGGAACTGCGGCGTGCCCTTCATGAACAGCACGATCGGGGACGATCCGACGATGGACTTGATGCGTTCGATGGATTCCATGTTGCGATCTCGATGCGGAAGACGAGGCGGATTCTACAACCCGCGGCGATATCGACGGCGGCTTCGCAACGGCCTGCTAAACTTCGTGTCCGCGCTTCTCCATTTTCCGACCTTCACCGCAACCCTTCACGGAGTGATGACATGGCCATCGAACTGCCTGCCCTGCCCTATGCCCGCGACGCGCTGGCGCCGCATATCTCGGCCGAAACCATCGATTTCCACTACGGCAAGCATCATCAGACCTACGTGACCAATCTGAACAACCAGATCAAGGGCACCGAGTTCGAGTCCCTGTCGCTGGAAGAGATCATCCGGAAATCTTCGGGAGGCATGTTCAATAACGCTGCGCAGGTGTGGAACCACACGTTCTACTGGAACTGTCTGAAGCCGAACGGCGGTGGCGAACCGACCGGCAAACTCGCAGATGCGATCAATGCGGCCTTCGGTTCGTTCGCGCAGTTCAAGGAACAGTTCACGAATACGGCCTTGACCACTTTCGGTTCCGGCTGGGCTTGGCTGGTGCAGCGCGCTGACGGCTCGCTCGGACTGGTCAGCACCTCGAACGCAGCGACGCCGCTGACCGGCACCGACCGCGCCTTGCTCACCTGCGACGTGTGGGAACACGCGTACTACGTCGACTATCGCAATGCCCGCGCGAAGTACGTCGAGGCGTTCTGGAACCTGGTGAACTGGGACCATGTCGCGGCACAGATGGCCTGATTGATCGCGGCCGGTGGCCGCTCCCGCCACGATCCTGCGGGAGCGGCGGGCGCTGCGATGCGCTAGCGTCCGCGCAATCGCGCTATCGGCGGCGCAACCTGTGCGCGCCGATCGAGTGCCTTGCCGATCCGATCCAGCGCATCGGCCAACGCTTCCAGGCCGTCAGCGATCAAGGTCGCGTGTCCGACCTTGCGGCCCTCGCGCGGCGACTTGCCGTAGTCGTGCCAATGGCCCGCCGCCTCCGCAAGCACGGCGCGCCGATCCGGCATCTCGCCGATCCAGTTCAGCATGCAGGAACGCCCGCGTGCGTCGATGCTGCCGAGCGGCAAGCCAAGCACCGCGCGCAGATGATTTTCGAACTGCGACACATCGGCACCCTCGATGGTCCAGTGCCCGGAGTTGTGCACGCGCGGTGCCATCTCGTTCGCGAGCAACTGACCGTTCCGCACGAACAGTTCCAGTGCGAACACCCCGACATAGTCGAGCGACTCGGCGACCAGGCGCGCTGCAGTCACGGCGGATTGCGCCAAGGTCGCGTCCGTGTCGGCCGGCGCAAGGCTCGCCGAGAGAATGCCCGACTCATGCCAATTCTCGGTCAACGGATAGGCGCGGAACTCGCCGTCGCGGCCGCGTACCGCCACCACCGACACTTCGCGTTCGAACGGCACGAAGGCTTCAAGGATGAGCCCCACACGTTCCGCCTGCGCACCCAGTGCGGCCCAGGCGGCATCGAGGTCGTTCGCTGACTTGATCCGGAACTGGCCCTTGCCGTCGTAACCGAGCCGGCGCGTCTTCAGGATCGCCGGCAGACCGACGTCGCGCGCGGCCCGATCAAGATCCTCGCGTGTGTCGACCGCCGCAAATGCAGGCACACCGATGCCGAGTTCGCGGAACAGCGATTTCTCGGCCAAGCGATCCTGCGCCACCGCAAGCGCGCGTGGATTCGGAAATACGGGGACTCGCTTTGCCAGCCATTCGGCGCTCTCGGCCGGCACGTTCTCGAAATCGAAAGTGACGACATCCACGCGCCGCGCGAACTCGGCCAGCGCCTGCTCGTCGCGATAGTCGGCACCGAGCAAGGGCACGAACTGGGCCGCACAGGCGTCGGCGGCGCTGTCCATCACCAGGAAGCGCAGGCCCAGCGGCGCGCCGGCGAGCGCCATCATGCGCGCAAGCTGGCCGCCGCCCAGGATGCCGATCGTGGTCATGCGGAACGGGGGTCGGGTTGCGCCAGGACCTGTTCGGTCTGGGCGCGACGGAAGGTATCGAGCGCCTTGGCCACCGCAGCATCCTGCGTCGCCAGGATCGCAGCCGCAAACAGCGCGGCATTCACCGCACCGGCGGCACCGATCGCAAAGGTCGCGACCGGTATGCCGGCCGGCATCTGCACGATCGAGAGCAGCGAATCAACGCCGTTCAACACCTTCGACTGCACCGGCACGCCGAGCACTGGCAGCGCCGTCTTCGCCGCCAGCATCCCGGGCAGATGCGCGGCGCCACCGGCACCCGCAATGATGGCTTTGAGGCCGCGCGCACTCGCCTGCTCGGCATACTGGAACAACAGGTCGGGCGTGCGATGTGCCGACACGACCCGCACCTCGTAGGGAATGGCGAGGCGCTGCAAGGTCTCCTCGCCGTGCTTCAACGTGTCCCAGTCGGAACGCGAGCCCATCACGATGCCCACGATGGGCAAGGCGTTCGAAGCGGTCATGCACAACTCCACGGGATGGACGGCCTCAGGCCGCCACGACGGCTGCTATCTTAGCGCCCGCTTCCATGGCGACGTGATGACTGATGGCCCTCGATCCACGATTTCTTTCCATCCTCTGCTGCCCGGTGAGCAAGCGCGCGTTGAAGCCGCTGTCGCGTGCCCGGCTGGCGTTCGTGAATGACGCATTGCGCGCTGGCCACGTGCAGAACGTGGCCGGTACGGCGTTGAACACGATCGTCGCCGATGCGCTGATCAGCGACGATGACAAGGTCATCTACCGCATCGACGATGGCGTGCCCGTGCTGCTGCCCGAAGAAGGCATCGGCACCACCCAGTTCACGGATTTCCCGACGTGAAGCTGACGCCGCCGGACGCCTTGGCGGTCGAGGCCGATGTGCGTCGCGCCCTGGCCGAAGACATTGGCGACGGCGATCTGACCGCGCGCCTGTTGCCGCCCGAACAGCGCTGTGAAGCGGCGATCGTCACGCGCGAGGACATGGTGCTGTGCGGCCGCGACTGGGCCGAGGCCTGTTTCCGCGCGCTCGATCCGGGCGTGACGATCGAATGGCTGCATGCCGACGGAGCGCGCGTGGTTGCCGACACGCGGCTGTGCCGAATCGAAGGTGCCGGCCGAGGCATCGTCAGTGCCGAGCGCAGCGCTTTGAATTTCCTGCAGACCCTCTCCGGCACGGCCACCACGACGCGCCGCTACGCCGATGCGCTGACGCACACCAGGACGCGCGTACTGGATACCCGCAAGACCCTGCCCGGATTGCGCGTGGCGCAGAAATACGCCGTGCGCTGCGGCGGCGGCATGAATCACCGCATGGGTCTGTTCGACGCGGTACTGATCAAGGAAAACCACATCGCCGCTGCAGGCTCGATCGCCGCCGCGATCGCGAATGCACGCGCCGTGGCGGGCAGCCGCATGGTCGAGATCGAGGTCGAGAGTCTGCGCGAATTCGACGCAGCGCTGGCCGCCCGACCCGACCGCATCATGCTCGATGAGTTGAACGACGCCGATGTCGAAGAGGCAGTGCGCCGCAACGGCGGCCGGGTCGAACTGGAAGTATCCGGTGGCGTGTCGTTCGAACGACTGGGGGAAATCGCCGCGCTCGGGGTGGACTTCGTTTCGGTCGGATCGCTGACCAAGCACCTGCGTGCCATCGACCTCAGTTTGCGCGTGCTGCGGCGCTGGTGAACAGCGCCACAGCCGCGCGACGCATCAGAACTTCATGATGCCCGCAGCCCACAGCGCTGCGATGACCGCACCGGCACCGACCAGACCGATCAGGAGCCACTTGACCTGACCGCCGCCAGCCGCTGCCGGCGCCGACTTGGTCGCAGCCGGCTCCGCTGCCTTGGCGACTTGCTGCATTTCCAGGTGTGGCGCCACCAGCATGAAGCGCACGGTATCGAGGCGCAGCTCCTCGCCCGGCTTGAGCAGACCGGTATGGACCCGCTTGTCGTTGATGAAGGTGCCGTTCGCGGAACCCATGTCTTCGACCGCGATGCCATCCGGCATCACCTGCAATTTCGCGTGTTGACGCGACACTTCGTCGGTCGGGATGCTGATGTCGCATTCCGCGGCACGGCCGACGGTCATGGTGCCGACCAAGGCAAAGGTCTTGCCGAAGGTGCTGCCGGACACGCCGCGCAGGACATAACGCGGCAGCGCCTGGCGCACGCGCGTGCGGCCATCGTCCTCGGGCTCCTTCTTGGCCGCCGCGGCCGCCGCCTGCATGCGTTCGCTGGCCAAGACCCGGGTGCCGATCTTGCCGAACAGCACGATGTCGCCGGGCTTGATCGGGGTTTCCGTCATTACCTGCCGACCATTCAGCGCAATGCTGTTTGCGGCATTCAGTACCTTGATCGTGCCGTTGCTGCCGTCAAAGGTGAGTTCGCAGTGCTGGGCCGCGATGCCGGGCGCCATCAGCACGATATCGTTGCCCGCCGCGCCACCTACACGCGTCGTGCCCAGTTTCAACTCGACTGGTTCGTGTTCGCCATTCGGGAACAGCAGCTTCATGTGTGATCCAACTCCTGAGTGTGTCAATCGATCTCGCGCACGACGCGAAAGCCGATCGTATTGAAACCGGTATCCGCATCAAAGCTGCCGCGCTGCTTCGGATCAAGCTTGTCCGCAGTCGACAGCCATGCACTTCCCATCGCGACGCGGCTGCTGCAGCCGGACCCGCAGTCGTTGACCCATTCGCGCACGTTGCCGGCCATATCGTACAACCCGCCGGGGGCATCGTAGTGGCGAACCGGCGCGGTCCCGGCGAATCCGTCGTCGCAGGCGAGCGCGTCGCGGTCGCGGTGCTCGGCGTCAAAGCGCCGGTCGGCGATGTTGGCGCGGCATTGTGTTGCATCCGCGGTTTGCGCGGCGAGGCTGGTCCATTCGGCCGCCGACATCGCGCGATAGCGTTTTCCGGACTGCTTGGACAGCCAGGCGACATAGGCCTCGACATCCGGCCAGGCGACGCAGACCACCGGATGACTGGCCTGCTGGGTGAAGCCCGGCGATTGCCATGTCCGCGTCTTCGAACTGCGGAAGATCGATTCGCGATCGCGGCAGGCCGGCCGGACCGCTCGCGTGGCCGAACCGCCGCTATTCCAGAACCGCGTGAATTCACCGACCGTGGTCTCGTTGCGGGCCACCGCGACACGCTTGCCGCCGATCCGTTGCACCATCAACTCCGGTCCCGCTGTCGCGCCGACCTTGTCGGTGAACACGAATCCGGGCTGTCCGAGGTTCGTTGATTGCTTCTGGCCGCGCTTGGCCGCCGCGTTGTCCGGATCGAAATGCAGGGCACGCGCATAGGCGGCAAGCGCCGTCTTGCCATCCCAGCGTTCGAAGGCGGCGTCGCCTTCCTTCAGCGCGGTGTCGACCAGCAGCTTGCGCCGCGTCTCGACCGATTTGCGTACCATGCCCTCGCGATCGTAGTTGCCGGCGATCTCGATCGCTCGCGCCGCGGTCGTGAAATAGTCGTCGATCTTGCCGGCGGCGAACTGCTCCTCGGCCACGACCATCAGCGCCTTCGCGGTCTCGACCAGGCCGGCGCTGGCGACGGCATTGTCGCGATCGATCTTCAGCACCAACCGATAGCGGTCGGTGGCATTGCGGCCCGGCGGCAGGGTCAGCCGCTTGCCCGCGATGTCGTTGCGCGCGAGACGCAGCAGCTCGGCGATCGGATCGACGACCGTCGTTTCGAGCGCGATGCGCAGTTGCTCGTCGATATCGGGTTCGTCAATACCGAGCAGTTCGAGCGCACTCGGATCCTCGTCCGATGGCACCGCAACAGCATCGGTCGTCGGCGACGGTGGCGACAACGGCGCGCTCGTCGGCATGGCATCCGTCGTCGGTCGGGTGTCACTGCGCGTCGCCGTCGGCAGCGGCGGCAACGGTTCCGGGGCACGGCCGCGCCACAGGCCATAACCGATCAGCGCAAGCGCCGCGACGATTCCGAATCCGGCAAACCACAACCCGGCGCGGCGTGCACTGGCATCCGGGGTCGGTGCCGACACGATCGATGCCGGCATCGCCGCCGCTTGCTCGCGCAATGACCGCAACTCGTCACCGAGGTCGCCCGCTGCCGCCGGCACGGACAACACCTGGGTCGCGCCCGCTTGTACGCCCGGTGCCAGACGCGACATCACCTGGGTAGGGGCCTGCATGTTCAGGGTCGCCTGCACTGCCGCCTGCGATATCGGCTGCGTGGCATCGACCGGTGCCGGGAGCCTTTGCTCGATCTCGGCGAGCGCAACCAGAAATTCATCGGCATTCTGATATCGCTGTGCGGGGTCTTTCGCCATCGCGCGATCGATCAGCGGCTGCCAGTGCTGCACCTGCTGCGGCAGGCGTGGAATCGGCTCGAAGACATGGGCGTAGGCAATCGCGAAACCATCGTCGCCCTCGTAGGGTGCGTGCCCGGTCAGCGCCTCGAACGCAACCGCCCCCAATGAATACAGGTCCGAGCGACCGTCGACATCGCCACCGCGCGCCTGTTCCGGACTCATGTAGTGGCTGGTGCCGACACTGACCCCGGCATTGGTGATGCGTGAGGTCTTGCTGACCGCGCGGGCGATGCCGAAATCGGTCAGCACCGGACTGCCGTTGACATCGAACAGGACATTGCCGGGCGCGACATCTCGGTGCACGAAACCGCGCTGATGGGCATAGCCAAGCGCACGCCCGACGCCGGCGATGATGCGCAACACCTCGCGCTCACCGATGCCGTCGCGGATGCGGTGCAGGAAGTCACCGTGCGGCAGGTGTTGCATCGAGAAATAGTGCAGCTTCTCGTCGGTGATGCCGACGTCGTAGACCGCCACGATGTTCGGGTGCGCCAGCGAGGCCAGCGTGCGCGCCTCCTGCATGAACCTGCGCGAAAACGTGGGATCCGAGATCATCGCCGGATTCATCACCTTCAAGGCGACTTCGCGCTCCAGTGACGTCTGAACGGCCAGATAGACCGTCGCCATGCCGCCGGCACCGATTTCACGCTTGATCAGATAACCGGGAATCTGGATCACGCTGGGCAACCGATGCGGAATGGGAAAGGGATTGTAGTCAGCGGCCCGGCCGGCGTCAGCGTGCCTATTTCACGATGCGCAGCCCCGGCCCCTTCCGCGCCGGCTTCTCGGGTTCGGCCGGCTTCTCCGGAGGGGTGGGCGCTTCGCCTTCAGCCTCGACCGGAAACATCATGCCCTGCCCGTTCTCCTGAGCATAGATCGCCAGCACCGCCGGCATCGGCACATCAACGTGCTGGCTGACCCCACCGAAGCGTGCGTTGAAGCGGATGCGATCGTTGCCCAGTTCCAGATCGGACACCGCCCGTACGGCTACGTTGAGCACGATCTGGCCATCCTTCACGGCATGGGTCGGCACGCGCACACCATTCTGGCGGGCATCGACCAGCAAGTAGGGGGTCAGTCCGTTATCGCAAATCCAGTCGTACATCGCACGTACCAGGTAGGGGCGATTCGACGTCATTTTTTCGGTAGCGCTCATCGTTCGACTCAAGGGCGCAGCTGCTTTTCGGTATCGGTCATGCTGCGAGTGAATGCAGGATTGCGGAAAATGCGTTCGCCATAGTCAATGATGACCTGGGCTTCCTTGGGCAATTGCACCGACAGCGATGGCAATCGCCAGATCAAGGGTGCCAGTGCGCAGTCGGCCAGACTCATCTCGGGATTCAGGAAGAACTTCGAGGCTTTGAACGCCGGCAACGTGGCGACAAGACCTTCGCGCAGACGCTTGCGGGCAGCCTCGGCAACCGCCTTGCTCCCGGTCTGGATCGCCTCGACCTGCGACAACCAGTCGCGTTCGATGCGCCGGACCGCAAGACGCACCCGGGCGCGTGACAGCGGATCGACCGGCAACAAGGGCGGATGCGGATAGCGCTCGTCGAGGTACTCGCAGATCACGTCGACGTCGTACAGCGACAATTCGCGGTCGGCCAGGGTCGGCACGCTGTTGTAAGGATTGAGTTCGATCAGGTCCTCGGGGGGTTTTGCAGGATCGACGACCACCAGGTCATAACCGACCGCCTTGGCCGCCAGCACAAGCCGGACGCGATGACTGTCGATATCGTCGCGCCCTGAGAACAGAGTCAGCACAGTGCGCGCGCGGACCGCCGTGGCGGCCTTGCGCTTGGCGCCCCACGGGGGCGGATTCACGTTGCTCACGTCGGATTACCTCCGTGTCCGGAAACAGCTGAATCCGGAATATCGCGTCGGCCCGAAAATGGCAAGGCCCGGTTTCACCCGGGCCTCGCGATCGGCGTCAACGATCAGTGCACGTCGCGCCAGTACTCGTGCTTCAGCAACCACGTCAGCAGCGTCAGGACCGCAAGGAATGCCAGGACCCAGACGCCGATCTGCTGACGCTTCAGGCCGGCGGGCTCGGCCGCATACTGCAGGAAGTTCGAGAGATCGCGCGCAACCTGATCATATTCCTCGGCCTTCAAGCGGCCCGGCTGGGCCTGCTCGAAGTGCGAGAACACCGGGGCGGCCCCGGCCTGGCCACCGTGCGGCGCGTCGAACACCGCCGATTGCACGCCCTGCAGCTCCCACAACACGTTCGGCATGCTGGCGCCGGGAAACAGCGTGTTATTCCAGCCCAGCGGGCGCGACGGATCGCGATAGAAGCTCTTCAGATAGGTATAGATCCAGTCGGCGCTGCCACGCACACGAGCGGTCAGGGACAGGTCCGGCGGCGCCTTGCCGATCCATTTTTCACCATCGACCGGTTTCAGCGCGACGGTCATGGCCTCGCCGAACTTGATCCCGGTGAAATTCATCGAACCCATCACCTGTTCTTCGGTGAGGCCCAGATCTGCGGCCATGCGCGAATAACGCAGGTATTTGAGCGAATGGCAGCCCATGCAGTAGTTCATGAACAGGGCCGCGCCGCGCTGCAGCGAGGCCTGGTCGGACAGGTCGGCGCCCGAACTGTGGATCGTGACGCCGGTACCGCCGCTGGCCTGGGCCAACGAAGCGACGAGGGAAAATGCGAGTGCAATCAGCTTCTTCATGGTCGGTCTCAGTGATCGAAGGTGACGCGCTCGGGCACGGGCTTGGTCTTGTCGACCGCGGTCCAGATCGGCATCGTGAAGAAGAACGAGAAGTAGAAGAAGGTCAGGATCTGCGCGACCAGCTTCTGGGTGTCGCTGCCCGACTGCGCGCCGAGCCAGCCGAGCACGCAGAAGCTGATCACGAACAGCGTGATCATCACCTTGGTGATCGGGCCGCGGTAGCGAATTGACTTCACCTTGGAACGATCCAGCCATGGCACCGCGAAGAAGATCAGGGTCGCGGCACCCATCACGATGACGCCGATCAGCTTGTCAGGGATGGCGCGCAACATCGCGTAGTAAGGCGTGAAGTACCAGACCGGCTTGATGTGTTGCGGCGTCACCATCGGGTTCGCGGCACTGAAATTGTCGTGCTCCAGGAACCAGCCACCCACGGTGGGCTCGAAGAAGATGATGAAGGCGAAGATCATCAGGAAGAACGACGTTCCGAAGATGTCCTTGACCGTGTAGTACGGATGGAAGGCAATGCCGTCCTTCGGGATGCCGGTCGCCTTGTCCTTGACCTTCTTGATGTCGACGCCGTCCGGATTGTTCGATCCGACTTCGTGCAAAGCCATCAGATGGAGGTAGATCAGTCCGGCCAGCACGAACGGCAGGGCGATCACGTGCAGCGCGAAGAAGCGGTTCAGCGTGGCATCGGAAATCAGGTAGTCGCCGCGGATGAACTCGACCAGGTCGGGGCCGATGACCGGCACCGCACTGAACAGCGAGGTAATCACCTGCGCTCCCCAGTAGGACATCTGGCCCCAGGGCAGGACGTAGCCGAAGAAGGCTTCGGCCATCAGCACCAGGAAGATCACCACGCCGAGCGTCCACACCAGTTCTCGCGGCTTCTGGTACGAGCCATAGATCAGACCGCGGAACATGTGCAGGTAGACGACGATGAAGAAGGCCGAGGCCCCGGTCGAATGCATGTAGCGGATCAGCCAGCCCCACTCGACGTCGCGCATGATGTATTCGACAGAGTCGAAGGCTTCCGCTGCCGTCGGCTTGAAGTTCATGGTCAGCCAGATGCCGGTGAGGATCTGGTTGACGAACACCAGCAGCGCAAGCGAACCGAAGAAGTACCAGAAGTTGAAATTCTTCGGTGCGTAGTACTTGGCGGCGTGGCGGTCCCACCACTGGAACAGGCCCGGCGCACGGTCCTGCATCCAGCCATTGGCGCCGTCGATGACACGGTTGATGACGTTCGTGCTCATGATCAGGCCGCCTTCGGATCGGCGTCGACGCCGATCATGATGGTGTTGTCGTCGATGAAGAAATACGGCGGGATGCGCAGATTGTCCGGCGCCGGCACGTTCTGGAAGACGCGACCGGCCATGTCGAAGCGCGAGTTGTGGCAAGGACAATAGAAGCCGCCCTTCCATTCGCCGTCGAAGGCCTGCGGCAGCATTTCAGGCACGAACGTCGGCGAACAGCCGAGGTGGGTGCAGATGCCGACCATGACCGCGATCTCGGGCTTGCGCGAACGGGTTTCGTTGCGTGCATAGTCCGGCTGCTGGTCCAGGTTGTCGGACTTGGCATCCTTGAGACGACCGTCCAGCGTGGACAAGGCCTCGACGACGTCCGGCGTGCGCCGGATGATCCAGACCGGTTGGCCGCGCCACATCGTGATGACGCGGGCACCGACCTCCAGCTTGCTGATATCGGCGATGACCGGCGCACCGGCGGTTTGCGCACGTGCGCTCGGCTGCCACGCCTTGATGAACGGCACGGCGGCGAACACGCCGCCGACGCCCCCCACCACGGCGGTGGTCGCGGTCAGAAACCGCCGACGCCCGTGGTTAACACCCTGCTCTGCCATGGGAAACCCCATACGATGATGTGAAATCGGGATGGCTCTGGGAGCCAAAGGACGCAGGATTCTAGTGGATCGGCTCCATCAAGGACAATCGAATCCGTGCCCGACCCGGCCATCCGGCACGGACAAACGCAGCCAACCGTTGTCAGAATGCCGGCCATGCGCAAACTCACCCAGACCGCCCTGTTCGTCCTGCAGTTCGTCGTGCTCGGCCTCGCCATCGCCTTCGTCGCCACGCGACTGTGGCCGGAACGCTTCGTCAACACTTCCCCGGCGCCCGCGGCGATGCCGGCGCCAGCGCCCAGCTCGTACAGTGCGGCCGTGCAGAAGGCCGGACCGTCGGTGGTCAGCATCTACACTCAGCGCGTGGTTGCCGAGCAGCCCTACCGCATGTTCACCGACCCGACCCAGAATCGCTACAACGGCGTCACCCTCGGGCCGGCACGCAAGCGCCTTGAACGCAGCCTCGGCTCGGGCGTCATCGTGCGCGACGACGGCTACGTGCTGACCAACCATCACGTGGTCGAGGGCGCAGACGACATCTTCATCGGACTCTGGGACGGGCGCATCACGTCGGCGCGCGTGATCGGCGTCGACCAGGAAACCGACCTTGCCGTCATCAAGGTCGAAGGCGCGAAACTGCCGGCAGCCCATTTCGCGGCACCGGAAGCCCTCAGCGCTGGCGATGTCGTGCTCGCGATCGGGAATCCCTACGGACTGGCGCAGACGGTCACGCTCGGCATTGTCAGCGCGACCGGGCGCAATCAATTGAGCCTGAGTCGCTACGAAGACTTCATCCAGACCGATGCAGCGATCAACTCCGGCAATTCCGGCGGCGCGCTGGTCAATGCCAATGGCGATCTGGTCGGTATCAATACCGCCCAGTTCGGCACCGGGCTCGGCATCAGCTTTGCCATCCCGGCGGCGTCGGCGCGGCGGGTGCTCGACCAGATCGTCCAGCACGGCGAAGTGATCCGCGGCTGGATGGGCGCCGAATATGCCGGCGCACCGGCTTCGCCTGCTGCGGAGGGCACCGTGCAGCAGCGTGGCGCGCAGATCGCGCTGCTGCTGCCGGGCGGGCCGGCCGACAACGCCGGGCTCAAGCCGGGCGATGTCGTCGTTGAATTCAACAATCAGCTGATCGGCGACGAAGGCGACTTGCGTTCGCGCGAAGCCGCGCTGGCGCCGGGGAGCAAGGCCACGGTGCGGGCACTGCGCGTCGGCGTCGAATTCGTCACCGAAGTCGAACTGATCCAGCGACCGAAGACGCCTTGATCGATCACTCGAAGCTGCTGCCGAACAACTCGTCGAGTTCGAATGCACCGCGATCCACCGCGACGCCCTGGATCCGCAAGCCGCCGTTGATGTCGATGCTGGTCAGGCCGCCGGTCGGGGCGTTGTTGCCGCTGTTGCGTGCGACGGATGCCGGGGTGGTCGCGTAATGAAACCAGAACTCCCGCGACGCCAGGACGAAGTGCGGGTCGCCCGAAGTCGTATTGCTGCTGCTCGGCGCCGGCGTGCCTTTCACCACACCGAGATGGTTGTAGCGCAGCACGGCGGCATTGGCCGACAACCCGCTCACGTCGATGTCGTAGCGATCGGTGCCGGCGTTGTTGCCCCAGACGAGGTTGTTGCTGGCCCACACCGCGGCAGCCGCGCCGTCGATGCCGGACTTGACGAACTGGATGCCCCCTGCGGCACCGGTCAGGCCCTCGGCCAGATTGTCGGCGACGGTATTGTTGTTCAGCACCAGCGCGCCGCCACGGCCATCGATGAACGCCGCGCCGCCGCGACGGGCAGTGTTGTGATGGAACACATTGCCTTTGATCTGCGCCGACTTCGCCTGCAGCGCGAGGCCACCGCCGTCGCCCAGCGGCGCGATGCAGCCCGCGAACACGCTGCGTTCGATCTGGACCGTGCCATAGGCCGACGCGATCGACACGCAACCGCCGAAGCTCGAGAGCCCGGTCAGCCCGTCCAGGAACTGGATCTGCTCGATGCGCAGGATGCCGGGCGACATCGAGGTCATCGACGCGGTGAGTGCACGGCGCTGCCCGTTCCCGGTCAGCCAGGTCACTTGCTGCGTCTCCAGCTGGCGCGCGCAGCTGCCGGGATTCGCGACGTTGCCGGTCCAGTTGCCGGAAATCGTCAGCGCGCCGTCGTTGCCCGAGACATAGGTGAAGCCGTTGACGTCGCCGGGTGCGACAAAGTTGCCCAAACGCACGCGGATGATGTCGTCATCGGCACTGCCGGCGGCCGCGTCCAGCATGTTTTGCAGATCGGTCGCGTTCGACGCGCAGTACACGGCCGCGGAAGCACCGGTCGACCCGAGAAGAGAGACCAGCAGCAACAGGGCGCAACGAAACGGTGAGGTGGGATGCATGACGTTCTCCGGGTGGCGATGTGGGATTCATCGCAGGGAACGGAGAATGTGCGCGGGACCGGACACGGCCCCGAGACAGCAGATCAGGACGAAGCCCCGACCCCGGCGGTTGCGAGCGCCTGCTGGTACCGCTTCATCAGGATCTCGACGCGATCGACGTAGACGCGCGTCTCGGCATAGGGCGGCACGCCGCCGTACTTCTTCACTGCGCCTTCGCCGGCGTTGTAAGCAGCCGCGGCGAGCTTGATGTCGCCGTCATAACGGTCGAGCAATCCGGCGAGGTGTTCGACGCCGGCCTTGATGTTCTGTCCGGCATCGTAGGCGTTGCTCACGCCGTACATGCCGGCGGTCGCCGGCATCAACTGCATCAGTCCCTGCGCACCCTTGTTCGAGCGCGCATTCGGATTGAACGCCGACTCGGCATGAATCAGGGCCCGCACCAGCGACGCATCGACCCCGTAATCGGCCGCCGCCGCCGCGATTTCATCCGCGTAAGCCGTCGTGTTCAAGCGTGTCGCGTTCCAGTTCACGGTCGAGTGGATGTCGCACGCCGGGCAGGCATCGACGAAGACCACCGAGTAGCCCCCGGACATCGGCGGTTTCGAGGTGAAATGCACGGTGCCTCTGGCATCGACGCGCTTGTAATAGCGCTCGCCGGTGCCGGGAAGACGGCTGTTCGTGCTGACAATATTGATGACACCGCTCTTGTCCTTGAACACGCGCACGTCCCCCGCAGTCGCGGCGAGCGGGATGAGGAGCAGCAGGGGCAGGAAACGGGTCGGACGCAAGCAGAACACTCCGGCAGAACACTTCGGGAACGGCGATCGGACCAGCCGGGCGCCGTGAAAGTTTCGCGAATTCGCCCGCGATTTGCCAGTGCGGGCGCCTTGACAGCCTACAATATCCAACCCGGAAGACATAAACTGCGCGGCTTTTTCGATCCCGAGGTTGTCCCGATGTCCGGCAAGCTGTTCATCAAGACCCATGGTTGCCAGATGAACGAGTACGACTCGACCAAGATGGCCGACGTGCTCGCGGCTTCGCATGGCCTGGAAGTGACCGACAACGAGGCCGAAGCCGACGTCATCCTGATCAACACCTGCTCGATCCGCGAGCGGGCGCAGGAGAAAGTGTTCAGCCAGCTTGGCCGCTGGCGCGAACTCAAGAAGGCCCGCGGCGGGAATGTGATCATTGGTGTCGGCGGCTGCGTCGCCTCCCAGGAAGGCGAAGCGATCATCGACCGCGCGCCCTATGTCGACCTGGTGTTCGGTCCGCAGACCCTGCACCGCTTGCCGGAGATGATCGAGGCGAATCGGACGTCGAGCCGGCCGCAAGTCGACATCTCGTTTCCGGAGATCGAAAAGTTCGATCACTTGCCGCCGCCGCGCAAGGACGGCCCGACCGCCTTCGTGTCGATCATGGAAGGTTGCTCGAAATACTGCGCCTTCTGCGTCGTGCCCTATACCCGCGGCGAAGAAGTGTCGCGTCGCTTCGACGATGTCATGACCGAGGTCCGCGCCCTCGAACAGCTGGGCGTGCGCGAGGTCAACCTGCTCGGCCAGAACGTCAATGCCTACCGCGGCGAGATGGACGACGGCGATGTCGCCGATCTCGCCTTCCTGATCGAAGCCATCGCGGCCCTGCCCGGCATCGGCCGCATCCGCTTCACGACCTCGCACCCGATGGAATTCACCGATCGCCTGGTCGATGCCTATGCCAACGTGCCGAAGCTCGCGAACTACCTGCATCTGCCGGTGCAGTCGGGCTCCGACCGCGTCCTAGCGGCGATGAAGCGCGGCTACACCGTGCTGGAGTTCAAGGCACGCATCCGCAAGCTCCGCGCGGTGCGCCCCGACATCTCGGTCAGCACCGACATCATTGTCGGATTTCCGGGCGAGACCGAAAAAGACTTTGCCGCAACCTTGAAGCTGTGCGAGGACATCGGGTTCGACCAGAGCTTCAGCTTCGTCTACTCGCGCCGTCCCGGCACACCGGCCGCGAATCTCGCCGACGACACCCCGGAGGCGCTGAAGCTCGAGCGCCTGCAACAGTTGCAGGCCGCAATCACGGCCAACTCGACGAAGATCAGCGAATCCATGGTCGGAAGCGTCCAGCGCGTGCTGGTGGAGTGCGTCAGCAAGAGGAGCCCGAACGATTTGACCGGCCGTACCGAAAACATGCGCAACGTGAACTTCCCGGCGCCCAAAGCGTTGATCGGACAATTCGTCGATGTGGTGATCACCGAGGTGCGCACGAACTCCTTGCGCGGCCGGCTCGTCGCAGCAACCGAGGCGGCCGCATGATCCGCACCGCACTTGCCGCGGCCCTTCTGGTCGTCGCCGCGGCGACGTCGGCACGCCCGCACGAGTGGGCGCAGCCGATCGAGAGCCCCGCGCTGCCAAACCTGCATCGCGTATCGGCAACGATCTATCGCAGCGCCCAGCCGCGCGATGGTGCGCAGGATGCGCTCTCGGGACTCGGCATCAAGTCGGTGATTTCACTGCGCTGGTCGGCCGATGACGCCAAGCTGCTGCCGGATGCCCAGCGCATCCACGCACCGATCGAGAGCTGGGATGTCGATCACGACGAAGTGATGCGGGCGTTGAAGGCGCTGATCGACCCCGAGAACCAGCCCGTGCTGCTGCACTGCCGCCATGGTGCCGACCGAACCGGCACGGTGATCGCCGCCTATCGCATGATCGTCGAGGACTGGTCGGCCGAAGACGCGATCGAAGAAATGCGCGAGGGCGGCTACAACTACCACGCGGTGTGGACGAACATGATCCGTTATCTGCGCAAGCTCGACGTCGCAGCCGCGCGCGCGGAACTCGGACGGGCGACTGCGTCGCCCTGATTGGCTTCGTCGTCCGGGCATTGCGCGGCAACCGCCTCGCTCGCCCACTTGGCCTCCGACTGCACGGCCGGCAGCGAGACCGACCCGGCCAGCGATGCGTTGGCTTCGTCCAGCGCGGGATGCGCCAGCACGCAATGACCTTGGCGCGCGAGGATGACCGCCTGCAGCCATGCAGCGCTGCGTCGGTCGGCGCGAACATGGCGCGCGTCCGGCATCGTCGCAAACCGCTGCAGCACCGGATCGAGCAATGACTGCGCAGTCGCGACATCGTCGCCGGCCAACGCGACATGCACTCGCGTCAACAGCAGACGTTCGGCATCACCCGGGCGCAAGGTCTGGCCTTCCGCGCGACGTTGCGCTGCAGCAGCGGATTCCTGCGCCATCACGACATCACCCGCGTCGAGTGCCAGCAGCGCCTGCATGCGCAGCACCTGCACCGCATCGACCGTCGCCGTGTGCGGATCCCGTCCGTCGACACGTGCGTAACTCGCCCGCGCCGCATCGACTTCGCCGGCGCGCCACTCGATGTCGCCGCGACGCACGAAATAGTCGTCGCTTACGGCACGACTGGCCGCAGCGACCTGCGCCGGCGCGGTATCAACGGCACGCACCAGCGCCAGCGCTGCGGCACTCTTGCCATACAGGGACAGCCCGTAGGCACTGGTCGCGATTTCGCTGAGCCGGTTCTCGGCGTCGGTGCGCGCTGCGAGTTCCGCAATCCGTGCCGCTTGCGCCGCGATGTCCGCAACGGCCGTCGGCGCGTCGGCGGTGTAACGCATGACCGCGAAGTCGAAACGCTGCCGCGGCGTCGCGTCGGTGTCGCGCGCCAGGGCATCTTCGGTGGCGCGCAGCAGTGGCGCCGCGAGATCCGGGCGATGACGGTTGTAGAGCGTGCGACCCAGCGCACCGAGCGCACGCCAGAGATAGGCCGGCTCTTCGGCATGCTCGCGTTGCAGGCGTTCGCCGGCCGCTACCAATGCCCTCGACAGTGGCGGATCCGGCTCGGTGTAGTCCATCACTTCGAGTTCGCCGAGCACGTCGAGCATGCCCTGCATATTGGCTTCGGCGACCGCCGCCTCTTCGCGCGCACGCGCCGCCTGCTGCAATGCCGCGACACCACCGATGGCCAGCGCCACGGCGGCCGATGTCGCTGTCAGCA
Organism: Lysobacterales bacterium; assembly: GCA_016721845.1. NCBI lineage: Bacteria > Pseudomonadati > Pseudomonadota > Gammaproteobacteria > Lysobacterales > Lysobacterales bacterium. The sequence goes on along the minus strand of JADKHK010000013.1, from coordinate 255,178 downwards.
ATGGCCAGCGCCAGCGTCGCAATTGCATCCGCATTCGTGCCGACATCGTGCCGATGCCACTGCGGAACGAACGCCCGTCGAGCCAGTCCTGCAAGTCGTCCGCCAAGGCCGCAACGCCGCTGTAGCGTTCCGCGGGCGACAAGGCCATCGCCTTGCGCACGACCGGTGCAAGTTCGCGGGCAGCGAGGCGCGAATCGATCGCATCAAGGGCCGCGTCGCCCAGCACATCGCCGAGTGCATGCACGTCCCCGCGCAGGACGGCGTCGCGCCACGGCGCTTCCGCCATGTCGGCGGCGCGATAGGGCGAACGCCGCGCGATCAGTTCGAACAGCACGACACCGAGCGCATAGACGTCGGTCGCCGTCGTGGTGCGGTCGCCGAGCACTTGCTCCGGCGCGGCGTAACGCAGGGTCAGGCCGGCCGCGACGGTTCGCGTCTGTGCCTCGGTATCGTCCTCCACCAGTTTCGCAATGCCGAAATCAAGCAGCTTGGGCTCGTCGTCGGCATCGACGAGCACGTTCGCCGGTTTGAGGTCGCGATGCACGATCAGGGCACGATGCGCAAAGGCGACGGCATCGCAGATGCGCAGGAACAATGCGATACGGCGACGCAGACCGGGACGTGCCCGAGTCACCCAAGCCGCGAGATCCACGCCATCGACGTATTCCATCGCCAGCCACGATTGGCCGCTGGCCGACAGGCCGCCGTCGATCAGGCGGGCGATGCGCGGATGATTGAGCCGCGCCAGGATCTGGCGTTCGCGATGGAAGCGCCCGTCGAGCCCCAGACCGGCATATCCGGCGCGGATCAGCTTCAGCGCCACCCGCTGTTCGAACGCGCCATCATCGCGCGCACCGGCATAAACCTCGCCCATGCCGCCCCGGCCGAGCAGATGCAGGACCCGGAACGGCCCAAGACGATCCGGCGTTCCCGAGGCCGCTGCGGGCGCGAGATCCTGTTCGTCGAAGCCGGCGAACAATGCGCGCACCGAATTGGCCAGTTCGGCATCGGCCGCCTCCAGTCGCACCAGTTCACGCGCGCGCGACTCGGCATCCAGATCCACCAGACGATGGAACTGATCGCGGGCGGCGGCAAAGGCGACAGCGGTATCGGACATGCGCGGCATCATCCCTTCATACGCGAATCATCGCCCACACCTGACAGTGCTCACGACGACAGTTGCTGGCGCAACCAGGCGCGCGCCATCGCCCAGTCCCGATAGACGGTTCGTTCGTCCAGCCCGAGCAAAGCCGCGACCTCGCTGACTTCCAGCCCGCCGAAACAGCGCAGCTCCACCACTTCGGCCACCCGCGCGTCGAGCACGGCGAGCTTGCGCAGTGCGTCGTCGAGCGCCGGCAGGTCGGTATCGGCATCGATCGGCAAGGCCGCGGCCTCGACGAGGTCCACACGTTGCCAATCGCCGCCGCGCTTGTCGCGGGACTTTGCGCGGGCGCGATCGACCAGCACCTGACGCATCAGCTTGGCCGCAGTCGTGAAGAAGTGCTTGCGGTCGGTGATGTCGATGCGCTGCGCGCCGAGCAGGCGCACGAACAGGTCGTTGACGAGTGCCGTCGGTTGCAGGGTGTCGTGGCCGATGTTCGAACGCAGTTGCTGTGCCGCGATACGGCGCAGATCCACGTACACCAGCGGCAACAACGATGACAACGCGTCGCCGTCGCCGTCGCGCCAACGCTGCACCAACTCGGTCACGTCACCAGAATTCATCGGCCGAGTGTAACGGCGTGTCAGGTCTGGCCGACGACAGCGTATGTGCCCATGACGACGCCCGTGTCCGCGTCGCGAGACCGCGTCCATGTTCCGAATTCGCACCCTCGCCGTCCTGTTGGCCTTTGCGCCGGTCGCCGCGACAGCCGCCGACGGCGCGCTCGACCCGGATTTCGCACAAGGCAACGGCGTGCTGTTTCCTTCCTACGCCTACATCGGCAATCCGGTGGTGGACGACACCGCGCGGGGCATCGCCATCGGCACTGACCAGCGCATCACCGTCGTCGGCGACTTCCTTCACGACGCCGCCGGCAGCGACCGCGATTGCGGCCTGTTGCGGCTGCTGCCCGATGGCAGCTACGACACCAGTTTTCTGCAACCTTTCGGCTACGGCTTCTACACCTTCAACCGCGGCGGCGCAGAGACCGACTACTGCCATGCACTGGCCTTGGCCGCCGATCACAGCGGCGTCTTCGTCGGCTCGGCCACGCTGAACGGATCGGGGCAACGCAGCGGTCTGATCCAGCGTTTCACGCCCACCGGCGTCCCGGATCATTCGTTCTACGGCGACGGCCTGTTCGAGAGCCACATCGACGGCCTGCCATCGATGGGCGCGGAAGATGCCGAATTCCGGCAGGTGTTCATCGATGCCGCCGGGCGCATGGTCGTCAGCGGTGATGCCGCCGTGTTGACGTTCGACGGTGTGGCCACGCAAGGTGTGGTGCTGCGCTTCCTAGCGAACGGCACGCTGGATACCAGTTTCAACGGCACCGGCATCGCCTGGTTGCCGAACCCGCCCGACGGCAGCGCCTTGCATGTCACCGCCAGCCTGGAAGCCCCCGATGGCAGCTACTGGTTCGCGGCCTATCGCGACATCCCCCCGGCAACGCGCCAAGGCAAGCTCTTCCGGATCACCGCACAGGGCACGTTCGATGCCGACGTCGGCGGCGCCAATGGCCTGGTCGCGACGGACTGCCCGATCGTGCAGTCGCTGGCACGCGACGCCGCAGGGCGAGTGCTGCTCGGTTGCCTGCCGATCGGCAGCGGTCGTTTGCCCGGCGTGTTGCGACTGGTCCACGGCCCGGGCGGATGGTCGCCCGACCCATTGTTCAGCGCGGATGGCCTGGCGGAGATCCGCGTGAGCGCCAGCGACGCCCCGGACCTCTGGCCCGCTGTCACCCGCGTTGCGGCGATTCGCGTCGACGCTCGCGGTCGCATCCTCGTCGCAGGTGCCTACGACCCCGGCCGCATCCTCGACAACCCGAGCGATCTGGTGGTCGTGCGACTGATGCCCGATGGCAGCAAGGACGCCGATTTCGGCAACGCCGGCGTGAGTCGTTTCCATTTCGGTGTCGGGGCCGATCGCCACTTCGAAGCCGCAACGGCCATGGCCCTGGATGGCACGGGTCGTCCCGTCGTGATCGGTCAGCGCTACAGCACCGACGGCGGCGCCTCCAGCTACGTCGTGGCACGCCTGCAACAGCAGCCCGATCTCCTGTTCCGCAACAGCTTCGAGAACCTCTGACATGCGCCTCGTCATGAACCATTGCTTCGCAGTTGCCACGCTCCTGATCGGGGCCGGAAACGCATCCGCCGATGACGCCGTGGTCGGCACTGGCGCGTTCACGTGCAGTGAAGCCGCACTCGACATCGCATTGTCGCAGTTGTATCCGGGCGCGACTTTTCCCGGCGGCAGGCTGAGCTTCAACTGCGGGCCGACGCCGGTGACGATTCCGATCACGAGTCGCAAGACACTGACCGGCGCTACCATCGTCGATGGCGGCAGCCGGATCACGCTCGATGGCCAGGATGGCGCCGCACACTTCAACATCGTCGGCGCCGAAAGCCGCGTCGAGATCCGCGGCCTCGACCTGTTCCGAGGCTACGCCGTCAACAGCTTTGGCGGCGCCATCAATGTCGGCACCGGCACCACATTGCTGCTGGCCGATACGCAGATTCGTGCTTCCACCGCGACCCTGTCCGGTGGCGCCATCCACGTCGAAGCCAATGCAGGCGTGCGCATCGAGCGCAGCAGTTTTGTCGAAAACACCGCAGCGAACGGCGGCGCCATCGCCAGCAACAGTCCGCTCACGATCATCGACAGCCAGTTCGCCGGCAACCAGGCGAATGGCGGCGAAGGCGGCGCCATCCAGCAATGGTTCGCCGCACTGTCACTGGCCGACGTGAATTTCACCGACAACGCCGCACGCCATGGCGGCGCCTTGCTGCTGCGCGGCATCGGCGCGTCCGGCGCGACGGCGGAACGGGTGCGCTTCGACGACAACACCGCGTCCCAACACGGCGGCGGCGCGGCCCTGTACGACGGCGCCGTGTTGAGCGGCGAGCACCTCCACTTCGGCGGCAATCGTGCGGTCGATGGCGCCGGCTTGCATCTTGCGGGACAGGCCACCGGCAACGGCCAGCCGTTCACCCTGGGCAGCGGTGCCGCATTGATCGATGCGGTGTTCGACGGCAACGAGGCCAGTGGCCTCGGAGGCGCCGCCTACGTGTTCGGCATCAAGCCGCCAATGGGCGGCCAATACAGCGTCCTGCACCTGTACAACAGCCGGGTTGCGCGCAACCTCGCCGCCGAGGGCGGCGGCATCTGGAGCAAGGGCCAGATGCGATTGCGCGACTGTTCGTTCGACGACAACGGTGCATTGCGCGGTGGCGCACTGACCCTGGCCCCAAGCTTCACGCTGGGCGAACAAGTCATCCTCGGTTACGCCGAAATCGAGCGCACCGATTTTTCCGACAATCTCGCGACGCAGTTCGGCGGCGCAATCTATTCGGTCGACGGACTGCCACTGCTCGATCAGGTCAACTTCCAGCGCAATGCCGCGAACATCGGCGGTGCGATCATGGCGCGTCGTTTCATCGCACCGCTGGTCAACGCCAGCTTCGTCGACAACCTCGCCAACACCGCCGGCGGCGCGCTGTACCTGCAGGACAACGGCTCGATCCAGTTCGTCAATCTGAGCTTCAGCGGCAATTCGGCCATCAGCGTCGGGGGTTATGGTGCCGACATCGCGGCCGAGTCGACCGGCAACGCCGACACCTCGCCGACCCAGCTCGCGCTGACGCACAGCACCCTGCTCGGTGCGCAGGCCGGCATCGGTTCGTCGCTCTACACCGGTGGACTGAACACGAGCATCAGCTTGCGCAACAGCGTCGTGCTCGGCGCCAATGAGCCCAGCTGCACGGGCGCGTCGATCCTGTCGGCGGGCGGCAACTTCGTCGCTGCGTCGTGCCCGTCGGCACAACCCGGGGACGTGATCGTTTCGCAACGGTCGCAACTCGGCCTGAGTGCGCTCAGCAACGTCGCGACACGGGTGCAGGTCTTCGTGCCACAGCCCGGTAGCCCGTTGATCGATCACATCGACTGTCCGCCCGGACGCGACGTCGACGCTCGCGGCTACGACGTGCCGGTCGACGGCAACGGCGACAACGTCGCGCGCTGCGACAGCGGGGCGGTCGAACGCCAGTCCAATGAACCCGCCGCCGTCTTCGTGCTGTTCAGAGACGGCTTCGAATCCAACGAACAAGGTTAGGAGTACCCATGTCCACGTCTTCGATCACGATCCTGCGCCGACTCGCAATGTGGTCGTCGCTGTTGCTGGTCGCCTGCAGCGAACCGCCGGCCGCGGCGATCACTGCTGCGGCGCCTGCCACCGTCACGACGGCGACGGCAAACCAGTTGTCGATGCGCGTCGATGGCGTCGAATGGATCGCCGACCACGACCTGTTCGGCGCCTTCCATCCGCCCGGATACACGCGCGCCCTGCTTATCGCCGGGGGCCGCGGCGCGAAAGACGCCAGCGAACAGACCATGAACATCAACCTGTTCGGCATCGACGGACCGGGCCGATACGCGATCCGCGGCGGCGATCCGAACGGCAGCGTCGCGCAACTCGCCAACTACACGCCGGAACGATTTCTCGCCGGCAGCATGATGGGCTACGACCTCGTCGTCGACGTCACCGTCGCGCAAGCCGCTCCGACGCACATCGAGGCGACGTTCAGCGGCACGTTGACCGGCAACGACAGCGTCGCGATGACGATCGAGCAGGGCCGCTTCGTTTATCGCGAGTGAGTGCTCACTCCATGCCATCGGCGAAGATCCAGCCGACATCGCTGCTCCAGCGCGAGAGCAGATCGAGGAAGGCCTGGGCAGTCTGGGTCGACGCAACCTGCCCGGCCTGACCGAGCTTGTTGACGCCATGGCAACCGTCGCAGGCGCGCACTTCGCCGGGCTGCACCGTGATCCAGAAGCGTTCGCGCACGATCGGCGTGCCATTCGGCGCCGTCGACTGCCAACTGAGTGCGCGCGATGCGGGTACATAAGCCGCCACTGAACCATCACTGGCGATCGGAACGCTGCCGGCCGGGCCACCGGCATTCGGGCCGTTCAACTGCAGCGACTTGGGGTCATGCAGGAACTGCGCGATCACGCGACGTCCCGGGGTCGGCGTCGACAGACCGCCGATGCCGCGGATCTGGTCGCCCTGCAGCAATTGCATGTGCGCGATATCGTAGACCGCACCGGTCGGATTGATCGGTGTCTGGCGTCCGCCCGGAACGCGCAGATTGAAGGGTTGCTGCTTGTCGAGGACGTCCCGCGCAGTCACGTCGCGCATCACCAGCACGCCCAGACCGTTGGCGCGCAAATACTGCTTGAACGCATTCTCGATCACGCTGCGCTGCGCATACGCGGAGAGTTCGGGCGCAGCTGTGGTCGCGACGGTTGCATTCGGTGCCGCGCGCGCCACCACTTCCACCGGCGACAGTTCCCAGAAGGGACCGTTGTAACTGACCAGTACATCCGGATCCCAGTACGTGACCGAGCGGGCGAGGCCATTGGTCAGGGCCAGATTGGCGGCCTGGTAGCCATTGCCTGCGGTCGACAGCGTCCGCAGGCGGAACTGGTAACGCGCATCCGGATTCGCGCGGGTGCCGTTGTTGCCGGCGCCGCCCTGCTCGCTGGCATGGGCCGCGATCAGCGTGCCATTCGCCAGCATCACCGGATTTCGGTAGTGACCGCTGTGGTTCGGCGACGGCTCGGTGCCCTCGGTATCGGGATGGGTGACATAGTCGATCACCACATCGGCCGGATTGACCGACGGCGCCGCATCGAAGCGAAGCACCTGGCCGGCGTTCTGGGTATTGAACTCGGGCGCATCGACCGCGTAGTAGCGCCCAGGCACGTTCGGGTCTTCGCTCAACTGCAGAAAGTTGAAGGCATCGCGCGGATTGACGCGTCCGGATACCGCACTGATGAATTCGACCAGATTGGCGTCGGTATTGAAGCTGCGGTTGAAGTAGCTGTGAAGCTCATGGCGCCCGAGATGGTTCAGCGTCTCCTCGCCGGTGCCGTCCTGGTGGATCTGCCACGGGAAAAAGTGATTGATCGAGAATCCTTCGACGCCGCTGCCTGGCACGGCAATGCGCGGCTCCGGAAACACCTCGCTGCGGTCAGCCAGCGCAGTGGCATTCGCGGCTTCGGAGGTCCAGTTGAAGGTGCCGTAGGTGTTGCCCTGCGAGTCGTTCTGCTGATCACGCTGAAGGTGATCCCAGCGCGTGAACAGCACGCGGCCAAAACTGTCGACGACCGGGTCGAATGAACCGGAGGGCGAGTGCTGCAGCAGTTTCAGCGTCCCGCCCGCAGGATCGAGCTTCCACAACCCGGTCGGTGTCGGTGTCGATTCGTACTCGTCGTGCTGCGGATACAGATGGCGTTCGCCGTTGCGCGAGCGGTCGGAGACAAAGATGATCGTGCCGTCCGATGCATACACCGGCATCACGTTGTTGGTGTCGGCTGGCTGATTCGCGATCTTGCTGATCTGCACGGTTTGTCCGGCGCCAAAGCCGCTGACCTCGTACAGCTGGAAGTAACTCGTGACCCATTGGTACTGCTGCGGTGGTGCGCCGATCACCATGCTGAAGACGGCCTTCGTGCCCGACCAGTGCACGTGCGGATCGCGCACCGCGATCGCGTTCACGCCCTGCATCACGCCCGCTTCGCCGTAACCGGCCTCACGCGTGAGGTTGCGCAACGTGCCGTTGCCGTAGCGGATGTAGAGATCGCCGCCGCGACCGACCAGGTCGGTGCCACCGCGATGATTCGCGAACACTGAGCCGATCGCCGCGAAGTCGTCCGGGATCGGGAACTGCGTCACGAACAGGATCGGATTCGGGGTCGTCACCTGCGCGAAGGCAGGCAGGCAACTCATCGACAAGGTAAAGCCGGCAAGCCAGTGGCAGCGCATCATGTGTCCTCGGAATCCGTTGATCCCTACGTGGAACGCGGCGAAAAGGTGACAGCGAACGCAAATCGGCATTGTGATGTCAGTCGCGCTGCCTGTGCGACGTACGCCCGAATGACGCCAGGAGATTCGCATGTCCCGCACTACCCTGTTCACCGTGCTGATGACGGCTTCAGTCGCGGCACCCGCCGCCACGTTCGTCGTCGACACCAGCAGCGACGGCACATTGTCCGGGTGCAACGACGCCGTTGCGGCCGATTGTACGCTGCGTGGCGCCATCGATCGCGCCAACGCCAATGCCGACAGCGACACCATCGCGTTCGCCCTGCCGACGGACGATGCGGGCTATCAGGCGACGACACAGCATTGGCGCCTCGCTGCCGGCAGCAGTTTGCCGAACATCCTCCAGCCCCTGATCATCGATGGCTACACCCAACCCGGCGCCCTGCCCAATGCGAACCCGCCACGGTCTCCGATCGCACACACATTGAAGATCGAATTGCGCGGACCCAACACTGCCAGCGACGGTCTTACCGCCTATGCGCCACTCACGGTCCGCGGCCTCGTGCTGAATCGATGGCGACGCGCGATCTTCCAGTTCAACGGCGGGCCGAACGTGGTCGAGGGCAACTACATCGGCGTCGACGTGAGCGGACAAGTGGCGGTGCCGAACGGCACCGGTGTCACGATCGGCGGCGATACCCGTGTCGGCGGGTTGCTGCCCGGACAGGGCAACGTGATATCCGCCAATCGCGACTATGGCCTGTCGACGCAATACGGACTGACGCGCGTGCGTATCCACGGCAACATCATCGGCGCCAGCGCCGACCTCACCGCAGTTCCGGGACGGCAGGATTTCGGCATGTACCTGCTGGATCCGCGCGACACCGTGATCGGCGGCAGCGATCTGGCCGAGGGCAACACGATTTCGGGCAACGATTTCAGTGCGATCGCATTGTCGGCCAGCACCTTCCAGTCCACGAATGGCGTGCCCCACGCGCAGATCCTCGGCAACCGCATCGGCGTCGGCCGCGATGATCGGGCGATGGGCAATGGCATCGGCGCCCACTATCCGTCGATCCTGGTCGGCCTCGGCGGGTATTGCCGCGTGGTGATCGGCGGCGAAGGCCCCGGCGAAGGCAATCTGGTTGCGCATGGCGGCAACGCCGGTGTCGCGATCGGCAGTTGCTGGCAGGCGCCGATCCTCGGCAATTCGTTCACCGGCAACCGCGGCATCGCCATCGACCTCGCCAGCAGCAACGGCTTCGACGGCCCGACGCCGAACGATCCGGCCGACGCCGACGCGCCCGGCAACGATCCGACCGCTGCATTCGGCGGCAACCGATTCCAGAACCATCCGGTCCTGACCCTGCCCCCGAACTTCGTCGCCGAAGGCGGCGGCAGCAGCGTCGCCTTGAGTTATGTCGTCGACAGCGCACCGGCGCACAGCAGCTATCCGATCACCGTGCAATTCTATCGAGGCGGCTGCAAGGGCGGTGGTCGCGAACTGATCGCCACCGATACCTATGGCGAATCGGACGCACGGCAATCACGCAATTTCCAGCTCGACGGTGATGGCAATGTGTTGCCGCTGACCCTGCTCGCGGTCGATGCCGCAGGCAACACCAGCGAATTCGGGCCGATGGTCGGCGATGAATTGTTCACCGACGGACTCGAAACCGAACCCGCCACCTTCGGTCCCGGACGCTGCGACTGAGGTGACTCAGCGGCGCCGCTGGCCATGGCAGGCAACGAACAGTTCGCGGCTGCCGCAGATGCATTCCAGTTCGTCCGTTCCAGGCACCGCCGATACGCCGAATCCGGGCCATGTCGGCACCGACTTGTCGGCGATCATGTTGATGCTGATCGGCACGCCCCGGAACAAGGTTTCGCTGGTGTCGGCGAACACCCCCAGCCGCTCGACCCGACGCATCCCGCTGAATCCGGTTGCGCCGAGGAACCACGCGAGAATCTCGTCGTTGAAACCGACCTGGTGATGGTCAAAGGCGTCGACATGCCCACCGAACATCATCCGCATCAGCAGGAAGCGTTCCTCCATCGAGCAGGCGGCGCGATCGACGATCAGCGTCGACAGCACATCGATGTCCGGCACGCTGATCAGCACGCGCCCACCCGGCACCAGCACCCGATGCCATTCCCTCAGGGCCTGGGCCAGTTCGTTCTTGTAGTCGAAGTGCTCGACCACGTGCGAAGCGTAGATTTCGCCAAAGGTCGCGTCGCCGAACCGCGACAGGTCGCGGGCGTCGCCGATGTGATCCACCTCCGGCGCCGGCACCGCATTGAGGATCTCCCAACCCGGCGCACGCTGTTTCCCGCCGACATGCAAACGTCTCGTGACCGCCATGTGCCGTCCTCCATCCACCGATCGGATTCACTTTCGCGCAGACGGCCGCCCGTGCGCAAGCAATGCCATCGCGCACGATGGACACCTCGTTTAAACCCTGGCGTCGCCACGTGCATCGAATCGATTCCTCCTACCCGGAACGACCATGCGCCTCCTGTTCTCCGCCCTCGCGGCGATGCTCCCGACCCTCGGCCTCGCTGACACGCTGTCCCGCGACCCTGTCGTCATCACGACGACACCGGTTCTGATCGAACGCATGCCCGACGGGCAGCATCTCAACTTCGACCTGACCGTCGCCAACGGCAGCGAAGAAGCGATCGACATCGACCGCATCGAGTTGAGCGTCTTCAACCGCGATGGCGCGCTGGTGCTGCGCCGCTTCGTCGACGGCAATGGCGTGCGCCCGAGCATCGGCATCATCGGCGAACGTCGCATCGCGCCCGGGCAGCGTTTGAACGTGTTCAATCCCTTCGACACGCTGGCTGCGGAGCTTCCGGTCAGCATGTTGCGCTACGACTTCGAACTGTCGAATCCGGACGGCAGCCGCAGCCTGCGCGCCTCCGTACAGGCGAGCCCGCGCGACTATCGCAACCACGCCGCCTACCACACCCCGCTGGCAGGACGCTTCATCAACTACGATGGCCATGATGCGCTCGGCCATCATCGCCGCTTCGATGTCGAGTTCGCACCGATCAAGGCCATGGGCTTCAAGACCAATGCGATGCGCTACAGCTACGACTTCGTGCCGGTGGACGCAACAGGCGACATGTATCGCGGCGAATTCGGCGACAACACTGCCTGGTTCGGCTTCGGGGCCGCGGTCCGCGCGATCGGCGACGGCACTGTTGTCGCCGTCGAGAACGCGCAAGCGGACAACCGCCAGTTCGACCAGAGCAAGCTCGCCGAGGACAAGAGAGTGCTGTTCGGCAACTACGTGATCATCGATCATGGCGGTGGCGAATTCGGCGTCTACGCCCACGCCAGGCAAGGCAGCGTGACAGTGAAACCCGGCGACCGCGTGCGTCGTGACCAGACCATCGCAGCGATCGGTGCTTCCGGCAGTGCGTTCTTCCCGCACCTGCATTTCCAGTTGCAGGACGGACCCACGCTGGACGCCGAGGGCCTGCCGTCCTACTTCCAGCGCTTCGAGCGCGTCCTCGGCAAGCACCGCGTGACGCGCAAGCAAGCCAGCATCGATACCGGCGAGATCGTGCTCGCCGACTGAGCGCGGAGCAGCAGGGTCGCGCGTTACAATGCGGCCATGACGAAACGACTTCAATCGCGCGAGTTCGCACTCGCCTCGGACGACCACGAACGCCTCGCCAACCTTGCCGGTCCGGTCGAGGCGCACCTGCGCCAGATCGAATCACGACTCGGCATCGAGATCGCCCATCGCGGCGCGATTTTCCGGATCAGCGGCAGCATGGCCGCGACCCGGCGCGGCGAGACGGTGATCCGTGCCCTGTTCGATGCGACCGAGGCCACGGCCGTCGGCGAACACGATGTGCATCTCGCGCTGAGCGAAGTCGGTGCCGACCGCATCGCCGAACGCGACGCGCCCGAGGCACAGGTCGTCAGCATCAAGGTCAAACGTGGCCATATCCGCGGCCGCGGCGCCAACCAGCAGCGCTATCTGCACGCGGTCGCCCGCCATGACATCTGCTTCGGCATCGGCCCGGCCGGAACCGGCAAGACTTATCTCGCGGTGGCGAGCGCAGTCGATGCACTCGAGAACAACCGCGTGCAGCGGGTGATCCTGACCCGCCCGGCGGTCGAGGCGGGCGAGAAGCTCGGATTCCTTCCGGGCGACTTGTCCCAGAAAGTCGATCCTTATCTGCGCCCGCTGTATGACGCGCTCTACGAAATGCTCGGCTTCGACCGCGTCGCCAAACTCATCGAACGCAATGTCATCGAGATCGCACCGCTCGCCTACATGCGCGGGCGCACGCTGAACGACGCCTTCGTGATCCTGGACGAGGCGCAGAACACCACGGTCGAGCAGATGAAGATGTTTCTCACCCGCATCGGCTTCGGCTCGGTCGCCGTCATCACCGGCGACGTAACGCAGATCGACCTGCCCAAGCACGTGACCTCGGGCCTGCGTCACGCGATGGAAGTGCTGCGCAAGGTCGACGGCATCAGCTTCACCCTGTTCGAAGCCCGCGACATCGTGCGTCATCCGATCGTGCAGCGCATCGTCATGGCCTACGAAAAGGCCGAGGCCGCCGCGAAGCAGGACAAGACGTGAGTGCGCCTTTGACCCTGCATATCCGCAGCGACGTCGGCTGGAAAGGCCTTCCCGCAGCGCGCTCGTTCCGGCAGTGGATCGAACTCGCGTTGAAGGGCGCGAATCGCCGCCGCGCCGCCGAGGTCAACGTGCTGATCACCGACGCCGACACCGGTCGTGCGCTGAATCGTGATTTCCGCGGCAAGGACTACGCGACCAATGTCCTGTCCTTCCCGACCGACTTGCCGCCCGAAGTGAAGTCGCCGCTGATCGGCGATCTTGCAATCTGCGCACCGGTGGTCTCGCGCGAAGCCGAGGAACAGGGCAAGCGTCTGCGCGACCATTACGCGCACATGGTCATCCATGGCACGCTGCACTTGTTGGGCCATGACCATGTCGACGACCATGACGCCGAGCGAATGGAGGCGCTGGAGACCCGACTTCTGGCCGCGCTCGGCATTGCCGATCCCTACGCCGCCATCGACTGAATCCGGACCACGGAACCCCGCGCCCCATGCATCACGAACACCCGCACGCCGATCTAGATCTCGCCCGCAAACTTGAACGCACCGAAGGCCTGGCCTGTGCCGCAATCGTGCAATCGCGGGCACGACGGAGCCCCACGTCGACCTCGTGCTGGCATGACTTCGGCGGCACCTGCGCGATGTTCGACGGCGCGGGCTCGCCGATGACGCAGGCCTTCGGTTTCGGCGTGTTCGATGATCCGCAGGGCCATGAACTCGATGCGATCCAGGCCTTCTTCCATGGTCATTCGACCAAGTCCGTGCTGGAGATTTCACCGCTGGCGGGGATCGCCACGACGAACGCCTTGCAGCAACGCGACTACCGCATCATCGAGATGAGTTCGGTCCTGTGTCGACCTTCTGCGGGCGGCGTGTCACGGGCACCGACAATGGCGTCGCGCCTGGGCGTACGCGTGATCGACGTACGCGAAACCGAGGTCTGGGCCGGTGTTGCAGCGTCCGGATGGGGCAGCGAATCCGGCGACATCGCACACTTCATCCACGAACTGGGCCGCGCCATCGTACCCGCCGAACGCATGGTCAGTTTCCTCGCCGAACTCGATGGCGAACCGGTCGCCAGTGCCTCGTTGTTCATCGGCGACGGCATGGCCTTGCTTGCTGGCGCCAGCACCGTCCCCAAGGCACGCAACCAGGGGGCACAGACTGCTCTCCTCGCCGCCCGCCTCGATTACGCCGCTTCGCACCACTGTCCGCTCAGCATGATGGCCACCGAACCCGGCAGCGCCTCGCAACGCAACGGCGAACGCCAAGGCTTCCGTATCGCTTATACGCGCATGAAGTGGCGGGAAAGCTGAGATTCAAATGAGACCCTGGTTGCCGATTGCGTCGATCTGTATCGGCCTCTTGTACACGGCGATCCAAGCACTTATGTACGTTCGTCTGGCATCCGTCGGCACCAATCGATTCGTCGCACTCTGGTTGGTCACGAGTTACATCTTCCTCATCGGATTCGATACAACCGAGAAGAAGCGAAGCTTGTCGTTGCTCGTACAGACGCTGCTTGGGTCGTTGGTTGCCGTCGCAGTGACGGCATTGATCGGCGCGACCGCCGAACGGCTCGCGATCGCTGCGTTGGTCGGAACGCTACTCGGGTGCACCGCTGACTTGTGGGCCAAGCACATCGGGTAAAACAAATCGGGCGATCACCGCGCGTCGATGGTCGTGTCGCGCTTCTCGCGTTCGGGCATTTCGCGTTCGCCGTTTTCGATGAACCAGACGTATTCGGCGATGTTGGTGGCGTGGTCGCCGATGCGTTCGATGTTTTTCGCGGCGAACAGCAGGTGGGTACAGGCGCTGATGTTGCGGGCGTCTTCCATCATGTAGGTGAGCAGCGAGCGGAACAGCTGGGTGTATTCGGCATCGAGTTCGGCGTCGCGGGCACGCACCTTCATCGCGCGCTCGGCATTGCGTTCGCGATAGGCAACGAGCGTCTCCGCGACCAATTCCTGTGCGAGCTGCGCCAACGACGCGAGCGCGCGCGTTGCCGCGATCTGCGGCGCATCCTTGAGCGCCAGGGTCCGCTTGGCGACATTCTTGGCATAGTCGCCGATGCGTTCGATGTCGGCGCTGATGCGCAAAGCCGCCATCACCTCGCGCAAGTCACGCGCCATCGGCTGGCGCAGCGCGAGCAGCCGGATCACGTCGTGGCTGACTTCGTGTTCGAGCGTATCGATCTCCGCATCCGCGGCCATCACCGCGCGCGCCGCGTCGATGTCGCGCGCATCCAGCGCCTTCGCCGCCGCGCGCAATTGGGCGCAGGACAGATCGCCCATGCGCGCAATCTCTTCGGTCAGGCGCGCCAGTTCGGCGTCGTAGCTCTTGACGATATGTTCGTTCGGCATCGTGCTGTCCTCGGCCGCGGAATCAGCCGAATCGGCCGGTGATGTAGTCCTCGGTGCGACGCACCGAAGGCTGCGTGAAGATCTGTTCGGTGACGCCATGCTCGACCAGCTCGCCCAGGTACATGAAGGCGGTGAAGTCGGAACAGCGCGCGGCCTGCTGCATGTTGTGGGTGACGATGACGATGGTGAAATCGTTGCGCAGCTCGGCGATCAGCTGCTCGATGCGACCGGTCGCGATCGGATCCAGCGCCGAGGTCGGCTCGTCCAGCAGCAGCACGTCGGGCTTCAACGCGATCGCGCGCGCGATGCACAGGCGTTGCTGCTGGCCACCGGACAGGCCATTCGCGCTCTGCTTCAGCTTGTCCTTGACCTCGTCCCACAAGGCCGCCTGGCGCAAGGCCTGCTCGACGCGATCGGCCATGTCAGCCTTGTTCAATCGCTCGTAATGCTTGATGCCGTAGGCGATGTTGTCGTGGATCGACATCGGGAACGGCACCGGCTTCTGGAACACCATGCCGACCTTGGCACGCAGGCGGTTGACCGAATAGCGTGCGTCGAGAATGTTCTCGCCGTCGAGCAGCACTTCGCCCGAAGCTGACATGCCCGGGTAGATCGAATAGATGCGGTTGAACACCCGCAACAGCGTGCTCTTGCCGCAGCCGCTCGGTCCGATCATCGCGGTGACGCGCTTCTCGGGAATGTCGAGACGCACGTCCTTGAGCGCCTGAAAATCACCGTAGTGGAAATTCAGGCCGCGCACCGACATCTTGGTGGCGCTTGCGGGAAGGACGCCGCGCGCAGCGACGGCCGTGCGGAGATCAGTCATGGGCGACTCGCTTGCGTAGCAGGACCAGGCGCGCGAACAGCGACAGCGCCAGCACGAACACGGTGATCAGGAAGGCGCCGGCCCAGGCCAGCGCGTGCCAGTCTTCGAACGGACTCATCGCGTACTGGAAAATCACCACGGGCGCGCTCGCGATCGGCTCGGACAGATCGGCGCTCCAATACTGGTTGTTCAGCGCCGTGAACAGCAGCGGCGCGGTTTCGCCGCTGATGCGCGCGAGCGCGAGCAGCACGCCGGTGACGATGCCGGGCGCCGCTGCGCGGTACAGGATCTGCAGGGTCACCTTCCACTGGGGAATTCCTAGCGACAGCGCTGCTTCGCGCATCTGCGACGGCACCAGCTTGAGCATGTCGTCGGTGGTGCGCACCACCACCGGCAGCACGATGAAGGCGAGTGCGATCACGCCGGCGAATCCGGAGAAGCCGCCCATCGGGCGCACGACCAGGGTGTAAACGAACAGACCGAGCACGATCGACGGGGCCGACAACAGGATGTCGTTGACAAAGCGGATCGTGCCGCCGATCCAGTGCCGGTTTGCGTATTCGGCGATGTAGGTGCCGGCGGCGATGCCGATCGGCGTCCCGATCGCGGTCGCGAGCAGGCACATCACGATGCTGCCGAACAGCGCGTTCGCGAGCCCGCCGGCCTCGCCCGGCGGCGGTGTCATCTGCGTGAACAACGCGACGTTGAACGCGGCGATACCCTTGCTCAGCGTCGTCCAGAGGATCCAGGCGAGCGCGGCCAACCCGAGCACGGCCGCCGCTGCCGACAACAACAGCGCCACGGCATTGATGATGCGACGTTTCAGGAAGATCAGGTCGGCGCCCATCAGAGGCCCTCCCGCTTCGCCAACTGGCGCAACATCCACTTGGCCAAGGCCAGCACGATGAAGGTGACGACGAACAGCAGGAAGCCGAGTGCGATCAGCGAGGAGCGATAAAGATCGGTATCGGCTTCGGCGAATTCATTGGCGATCGTCGCCGCGATCGAGTTGCCCGGCATCAGCAGCGACGCCGACAGTTCATGCGCGTTTCCGAGCACGAAGGTGACGGCCATGGTCTCGCCCAGCGCGCGCCCGAGCCCGAGAAAGATGCCGCCGATCACGGCCGAACGCGTGTACGGCAGCACCACGTCCCAGACCACTTCCCAACGCGTCGAACCGAGCGCGTAGGCCGATTCCTTCAAGCGGGTCGGCACGGTCAGGAACACGTCGCGCATCACCGAGGAGATGAAGGGCACGACCATGATCGCGAGCACCAGTCCCGCGGTCAGCGTGCCGATGCCGAGCGGCGGACCGGCGAACAAGGAACCGATGATCGGCCATTGCCCGAGGTTTGCGTCGACCCACGGATACACGTGCTCCGCCAGCATCGGCACGAATACGAACAGACCCCACATGCCATAGATGATCGACGGGATGCCGGCGAGCAATTCGATGGCGGTGCCGACCGGCGTACGCAGCCACGATGGCGCGACCTCGGTCAGGAACAACGCGATGCCGAAGCTCACCGGCACCGCGATCAACATCGCGATCGACGCCGTCACCAGCGTGCCGTAGATCGCCACCCAGGCGCCGAACTGCTGGCCGATCGGGTCCCAGTTGCTGCTGGTGATGAAGTCGAGGCCGAATGCGACGAGCGCTTCGCGTCCGCCCCAGAGCATCGACAAGGCCGCACCACCGAGCGCCAGCAACACAAACAGCCCCGCGCCCGCCAACAGCCAGCGGAAGAATCGGTCCTGGCGCGTGTCGCGGACGGCGCGCCGTTCGGCAGCAGCGATCAGTGCTTCCTGCATGGCGTCAGAACTTCAACGCCTGTGTCCAGTGCGCCTTGGCCTGCTCCTGCACCTTGGCGGGCAAGGAAACGTAATGCAGCGCACTGGCCTGAGCGGCACCATTGGCAAACACCCAGTCGAAATAGGCGAGCGCAGCCCTGGCATTCTCGGCATTCTTGGGCTGCTTGTTCATCATCACGAACACGGTTGCAGCGATCGGCCAGGCCTTCGCGCCCGGCGCATTGGTGATGACCAGATTGAAATCCCGGGCCTGGTCCCAGGCGGCACTGTCGGCCGCAGCCTGGAAGCTTTCCTCGTTCGGCGCGACGAATTCGCCGGCGACATTCTGCATCACGGCGTAGCTCATCTTGCTCTGCAATGCGTAGGTCAGCTCGACATAGCCGATGCCACCCTTGATCTGCTTCACATAGGCCGCCACGCCTTCATTGCCCTTGCCGCCGATGCCGACCGGCCAGCGCACGGTAATGCCCTCGCCCGCCCTGGCCTTCCACTCGGCATTGACCTTGGACAGGTAGTTCGTGAAATTGAACGTGGTGCCGGATCCATCGGAACGATGCACGACCGTGATCGCCTGGTCGGGCAGGGTCACGCCGGGATTCAGTGCGGCGATGGCCGGATCGTTCCAGCGCTTGATCTTGCCGAGGAAGATGTCGGCCAAGACCGTGCCATTGAAACGAAGGCCACCCGGTGCCACGCCCGCGACGTTGACGACCGGCACCACGCCGCCGATCACCAGCGGGAACTGCACGAGGCCGGCGGCATCCAGTTCAGCGGTATCGAGCGGCTTGTCCGAAGCGCCGAAATCGACGGTTCTGGCCTTGATCTGCGCAATACCACCGCCCGAGCCGATGGCCTGATAGTTGATCTTGGTCTGAGTCGCCGCACGATAGTCGGCCGACCACTTCGCCATGACCGGATAGACGAAGGTGGAACCGGCACCGATGACATCGGCCGCCGGCGCGATGCCGCAGGCACTGAATGCCAGTGCGGCGACGAGGAACTTGCTCTTGAGCGAAGGCAGCATGATGTCGGTCCTCAGAACATGAACTGGAAGCGGGCGGTGACGAGGTTCGGGTCATCGGAGACCCCGTTTTTCTCGCTGCTCACCGCGGTGTAGTCGAGCGCCAGCTTGAAGTTCGAGCGCCAGTACCAGTTGGCGCCGACCGTCCAGTTCTGTTCCTCGCCACCAAGCACGCTGCCGTCGTCGAGGTCGATCGACGAATAGCGCAGGCCGAGTTCGAGCGCACCCTTGCCGGGATCGTTCGGCACCGGATAGTCGAACTTGCCCTGCTTGTAGGTCTTGGCTTCGCCGGTGACGAACCAGGTGCCATAGACGTAGTAGCCATCGGCGCTGTAATCGTCGAGACCGGCACCGCGTGACACGTCGGCGCGGATGTACTCGCCCTGCACGGCCCACGGTCCCTTCGAATAGGCGGCTTCCAGACCGATCTGGTTGTTGCGCTCGGCATTCGCAATGTTGCCGGTGTCGACCAGGCGGAAGTTCGCGAGATCGGCCTCGGGGCGCGTCGAGAAGCGCGCGACATTCTTGGACTGTTCCTGCGACGACACGGCGACGCCGAAGTGCAGGGTTTCCTCGAGTTCGTAGAGCGGCGCATAGGTCGCACGCACGACCACGCCCGTGCCCTTGCCACCGTTGTTGGTCAGTTCGCGATCATAGACGCCCGCCGATGCGGTCCAGTTGCTGCCGAACTGCATGTATTCGACACCGAGCCTACGGCCGATCGTGAAGGCATTCGGCAGTGCGCGCGAGACGAAGTCGATGCTCTTGGTCGAGATCAATTCTTCCATGTTCATGTTCTGCTTGAACTGGCCGACGCGGAACTGTCCGCCGGGGCCGACCATGAACTTGGCGTAGACGTCGAGCCACTTGTCGGCGCGCGGGTCGTAGCCGACGAAGAACTCGGTGTTCTTCTCGTTCTTCAGGCGGAAGATGATCTCGGCGCGGCGGAATTCGGCATCGTCGACGAAGTCCCTCACGTCATCGTCGAACCGGTTGTAATCGGTCTGCAATACGCCGTCGACAAAGGCGTCGTATTCGCCGATGCGGTCGAACTGGTACTCGGCGTGGGCCGGCAGGGACAACGCGCTGGCAATCGCCAGGACAGACAAACGACGAGCATGTGACATGGCGGCGACCCTTCGATGACGGATGGGCGCGCACTCTATTGCCGGTATTTGACTGCTTTATGACAACCCGCCGGATTTGTTGCGGGGGCGTTGCAATGCCGTGATCGCCGTTACACCGGCGCCGCGCCGTCCGGGAGGGAGAAATCCCCTCGTTCCGCTTCATCCGCCTCACTTGGCCGGAACGATTCGAGCACTTGGTCGGCGTCGAGGGACTGGACTTCCGGCACCCAGACCGAGACGTAGCCGGGAAGGAGGCCGAAGCTGCCGGTCAGGTCCTCGCCGTGGATTTCCGCGGGAATGCCATCGTCGCAGAGCCGGTCGCGCACCAGATGGGCGTCGATCAGGTTCTCCGCGACGTAGACGCAGCGCATGGGCGTCTACTGATCCATCAATTCGACGCCATCCAGCCCCTGCGACAGCGAATGGGCGTCGCCGCCCTGGGCCAGCTTGATGCGCAAGCGCACTTCGTTCGCCGAATCGGCGTGACGCAAGGCATCCTCGTAGGAGATTTCGCCGGCCTGGTACAACTCGAACAGGCTCTGGTCGAAGGTGCGCATGCCGAGGTTGGTCGACTCCTTCATCACTTCCTTGATCTTGTGGATCTCGCCGTCGCGGATGTAATCCTGCACCAGCGGCGTGCCGAGCAGAACCTCCATCGCCGCGCGGCGCTGCTTGCCATCCGGCGTGGGCACCAGCTGCTGTGCGACCACGCCCTTCAGGTTCAGCGACAAGTCCATCAACAACTGCGGGCGACGGTCTTCCGGGAAGAAGTGCAGCACGCGATCCAATGCCTGGTTGGCGTTGTTGGCATGCAGGGTGCAGAGGCAGAGGTGTCCGGTTTCGGCGAACGCGATCGCGTGCTCCATGGTCTCGCGGGTACGCACTTCGCCGATCAGGATGACGTCGGGCGCCTGGCGCAAGGTGTTCTTCAGCGCATTTTCCCAGGAATCGGTATCGATGCCGACTTCGCGCTGGGTGATGATGCAGCCCTCGTGCTTGTGCACGAATTCGATCGGGTCCTCGATCGTGATGATGTGGCCGGTCGAATTCTGGTTGCGATAACCGATCATCGCCGCCAACGACGTCGATTTGCCGGTGCCGGTTGCGCCGACAAACATGATCAAGCCGCGCTTGGTCATCGCCAGCGTCTTCACGACCGGTGGCAGGCCCAGTTCCTCGACGCCCGGAATGCGCGTCTCGATGCGACGCAGCACCATGCCCACCTGGTTGCGCTGGTAGAAGCAACTGACGCGGAATCGGCCGACACCCTGCAGCGAGATCGCGAACTGGCATTCGTGGGTCTTTTCGAACTCCTCGCGCTGCGAGGGGGTCATCACGTTCAGCACCATGTCGCGGCAGGCCTGCGGCGACAGCGGTGCCTGGGTCACCGGCGCAATGCGCCCGTTGACCTTCATCGACGGTGGAATGCCGGCGGTGATGAACAGGTCCGAGCCCTTCTTGTGGACCATCAATTTCAGGAACGAGGTGAAGTCCACACTACTCATGTTGTTTCTCCGGGCCGGATCGGGGAAGGCTGCATCGATCCGGCATCACTCGAACAGCTTCTTGTCCTTGGCATAACTCGACGCCTGGGTGCGCGTGATCAGGCCGCGTTTCACCAGGTCCTGCAGGCACTGGTCGAGGGTCTGCATGCCGACGGCGGCTCCGGTCTGGATCGACGAATACATCTGCGCGACCTTGTCCTCGCGGATCAGGTTGCGGATGGCAGGAATGCCGACCATGATTTCGTGCGCGGCCACGCGGCCGCCACCGACCTTCTTCAGCAGCGACTGCGAGATCACCGCGCGCAGCGACTCCGACAGCATCGAGCGCACCATCGGTTTTTCACCGGCAGGGAACACGTCGATGATGCGATCGACGGTCTTCGCCGCCGAGGACGTATGCAGCGTCCCGAACACCAGATGTCCGGTTTCCGCGGCGGTCAGTGCCAGGCGGATGGTTTCCATGTCGCGCATTTCGCCGACCAGGATGTAGTCCGGGTCTTCGCGCAAGGCCGAACGCAAGGCTTCGTTGAACCCGTGGGTATCACGATGGACTTCGCGCTGGTTGATCAGGCATTTCTGCGACTGATGCACGAATTCGATCGGATCCTCGATGGTGAGGATGTGGCCGTATTCGTTCTTGTTGATGTGATCGACCATGCCGGCCAGAGTCGTCGACTTGCCGGATCCGGTCGGACCGGTGACCAGCACCAGGCCCTGCGGCACGTCGATCAGCTCCTTGAACACTTTCGGCGCGTTCAGGTCTTCCAGCGTCAGGATCTGGCTCGGAATGGTACGGAACACCGCACCGGCGCCGCGATTCTGATTGAAGGCATTGACGCGGAAGCGCGCCAGCCCTGGGATCTCGAACGAGAAATCGGTCTCGAGGAATTCTTCGTAGTCGCGCCGCTGCTTGTCCGACATGATGTCGTAGACCAGCGAATGCACGGCCTTGTGGTCAAGCGCCGGGATGTTGATGCGACGGACATCGCCATCCACCCGGATCATCGGCGGCAGGCCTGCAGACAAATGCAGATCGGACGCTTTGTTCTTGACCGAAAATGCGAGTAGCTCTGCGATATCCATGCGGCTCTCCGGTGCGAGACGTAAACTTGGACCGACTATAGCCCTTTTTGCGGGCCTGCAAAACGCGCCTCGAGCGGAACCATGACCGACCTCCAAGAACGATTCCAGCGTACTCGAACGGCCCTTGATGCCGCGACCGGCACCCGCGCCGTCCGCCTGCTCGCCGTCAGCAAGACTCAGCCGGCCGAATCGGTGCGTGCGATGGCCGCGCTGGGCCAGCGCGCATTCGGAGAAAACTATGTGCAGGAAGCGCTGACCAAGCAGCGTGACCTCGCCGACCTCGACCTGGAGTGGCATCTGATCGGCCCCCTGCAGTCGAACAAGTGCAAGGACGCCGCGGCGCACTTTGATTGGGTACAGAGCATCGACCGTGACAAACTGATTCCGCTGCTGGCGACATTTCGTCCGCCCGATCGGGCGCCGCTCAACCTGCTGGTGCAAGTGAACATCGACGCTGAAGCCGGCAAATCCGGCTGCGCACCGGCGATGGTCGACGCGCTCGCCGACGCCATCGCCGCCCAGCCGCGGCTTCGCCTTCGTGGCCTGATGGCGATACCGAAGCCCGCCGAAGACCCGACACAACGCCGGGCCACGTTCCGCCGCATGCGCGTCCTTTTCGATGCCCTGAAGCAGCGCCATGCCGACATCGATACCTTGTCGATGGGCATGTCCGACGACTTCACGCTCGCCATCGCGGAAGGCGCCAACCTGGTTCGGATAGGATCGGCCCTCTTCGGTCCACGTGGATGACGACATGACAACCTTGGCATTCATCGGCGGCGGCAACATGGCGCGCGCCCTGATCGGTGGACTAATCGCGCGCGGCAGCGACCCGCGCAGCATGCACGTGGCCGAGCCGGTGGAAGCGGCGCGTTACAGCCTCGCCGCCGAGTTCGGGGTGTCGGTGCATGCCGACAATCGCGATGCGGTGCGCGACGCCGAGATCATCGTGCTCGCCGTCAAACCCCAGGTCATGGCCACGGTGTGTCGCGACCTCGCCGATCAGGTCGCTGTGCGCAATCCGTTGCTGATGTCGATCGCCGCCGGCATCCAGCTGCAGAACTTCCACGGCTGGTTCAAGCCGGGTGCGCGCGTCGTGCGCTGCATGCCGAACACGCCGGCGCTGGTCGGCGCCGGGGTGACCGGTCTGTTTGCCGATTCCCGCGTCGACGCCTCCGCTCGATCGCGGGCCGAGGCGATCATGGCTGCGGCCGGTGCCACGGTCTGGATCGACGACGAAACCCTGATGGACGCGGTGACGGCGGTGTCGGGGAGCGGCCCGGCCTATTTCTTCCTGTTGATGGAGAGCCTGATTGCTGCGGCCGAACGGCAGGGACTCTCCGCGACCGCCGCCCGCACCCTGGTCCTGAATACCGCGCTGGGTGCCGCGCGCATGGCGAACGAAGACGGCAGCGACGATCCGGCCACGCTGCGCCAGCGGGTGACGTCGCCCGGCGGCACCACGCAGGCTGCGCTGGACTGCTTCGAAGCCGGCGGATTCCGCGATCTGGTGGATGCCGCCGTCGTTCGCGCCACGGAACGCGGGCGCGAGCTCTCGACCCAGTTCGGAGCCTGAGCATGGGCCATCTCGCCAACGCCGGCGCCTTGATCGTCCAGGCCCTGTTCGGCCTGGTCATCGGGCTGTTCTTCTTCCGCCTGCTGATGCAGGGCCTGCGCGTCGATTTCCGCAACCCGCTGTCGCAGTTCGTCTACAAACTCACCAATCCGGTGCTGATCCCGATCCAGAAGGCGCTGCCGGTGGTGCGCGGCTGGAATCTCGCTGCCCTGCTCATCACCTTTCTGCTGACCCTGATTGAAACCTGGCTGCTGTATCGCCTGGCCGGCCTCGGCCTGCCCGTGCCGGCCCTGCTGGTGATCGCACTGGCGATGCTGATCCAGTTCGCGGCGACCGCCCTGCTCTGGATGATCATCGTCCGCGCCGTCCTGAGTTTCGTTTCACCCGACCCCTACAATCCGGTCGTGCAGATGTTGTACCGGCTCAGCGACCCGATCCTGAAACCGTTCCAGAAGCTCATCCCGCCGATCGGCGGGCTCGACCTCTCGCCGATCTTCGTCGTGCTGGCGCTGCAACTGGTGCGCATGCTGATCGCGGCGCCGCTGGCCGAATTCGGGCTGACCATGACCGGCATCGGACTCTGACATGACCGAAATCCTCGCCATCCGCCATGCCCAGGCCTCCTTCGACGCCGATGACTACGACCAGTTGTCGACCCTGGGCGAAGATCAGGCGCTACGCCTCGGGCGCTGGCTCGCCGCTGATCACGACATCGGCTTCGATGCCGTCGTCGTCGGCGCGATGCGGCGCCATCAGCAGACCCTGGCCGGCATCGAACAGGGCTTCGCCGAAGCCGGCCGACCGCTGCCCGAGGCGGAGATCGACCCCGGTTTCAACGAATTCGATCACGGCGCGGTGCTATCGGCATTTCTCGCCACGCACCCGCAACATCGCCCGATCGACCGCGAGGCCATGCCCGGCCCGCGCGATCGCATGCAGGTCGCGCGCTACCTGCTGGCGGCGCTGCGGCACTGGGCCAGCGGTGCGATGGAATCGCAACTCGACGAAGGCTGGTTCGGATTCCGTGCCCGCGTCGCTGCCGCGATGGCGCGCCTGACCGAGCGCCATCATGGCCGCGAACGCGTGCTGCTGGTCACCTCCGGCGGCGTGGTCGCGCAACTGGCGCAACGGGCGCTGGAGGTGCCGGATGCGCGTTCGGTGGATCTGAACATCGCCATCCGCAATTCCGCGATCAGCGAATTCGTGGTGTTCGACGGTGGCGTGCGCCTGCTCGGCTTCAACCAGTTGCCGCATCTGTCGGCACCCGGCGAACGCAAGCTCTGGACCCACTTCTGAGGTGATGCATGGCGCTGTCGCCGTTGTTTCCGTTTTCCGAACGCGCGCATGCCCTGCATGCCGAACTCGATCGATTCGTGCGCGAGCGCGTGTTGCCGGCCGAGGCCGACTTCGACGCGCACATCGAGCAACCCGGCCAGCGCTGGACGATTCCGCCGATCATCGAAGCACTGAAGACCGAAGCGAAGCAGCGCGGCCTGTGGAACCTGTTCCTGCCCGACCCGCAGCTCGGTGCCGGCCTGTCGAATCTTGACTACGCACCACTCGCGGAGCTGAGCGGGCAGTCCTTGATCGCGCCGGAAACGATCAACTGCAACGCGCCCGACACCGGCAACATGGAAGTGCTGCACCACTACGGGTCGCCTGAACAGCAGAGGCGCTGGCTGAAACCGCTGCTCGACGGACACACGCGCTCGGCGTTTGCGATGACCGAACCGGAGGTGGCTTCGAGTGATGCCACCAATATCGCGACCCGAATCGAGCGCGATGGCAATCACTACGTGGTGACCGGACGCAAGTGGTGGATCACCGGCGCGATGGACCCGCGCCTCGACTTCTTCATCGTGATGGGCGTGACCAATCCGGAGGCCGAACCGCATCGCCGTCACAGTCAGATCATCGTGCCGAAGTCGACCCCGGGCGTGGTCGTGGTGCGGCCACTGCATCTGTTCGGTTTCGATGATGCGCCGAATGGCCACGCCGAAGTGCGCTTCGATGGCGCGCGCGTGCCGCTCGATCACCTGATCGCCGGCGAGGGCCGTGGCTTCGAGATCGCACAGGGGCGTCTGGGCCCCGGTCGCATCCACCACTGCATGCGCCTGATCGGCCTGGCGCAACGTGCGCTCGACGCGATGGTGGCGCGTGCGCGAACCCGCATCGCCTTCCATCGTCCGCTTGCCGAACAGGGCATGGTCCGCGAAGCGATCGCGCTCAGTCGCTGCGACATCGAACAGGCGCGCCTGCTCACGCTCGCCGCAGCGCAGAAACTCGACGTCGGCGGTGCCCGCGGTGCCAAGGACGAGATCGGCATGATCAAGATCGTCGCGCCGCGCATGGCCCAGCGCGTCATCGACCGCGCGATCCAGGTCCACGGCGCGCTCGGCGTATCCGAAGATTCATTCCTGTCGAAGGCCTACGCCGGCGCGCGTGCGCTCAGCCTCGCCGACGGCCCCGACGAAGTACACCTCACCGCGTTGGCGAAATCGATGGTGGGCGCGCGATGAGCGACCTGCCCCTCGATGCCTTGTCCGCCTGGTGCGACACGCATGTACGCGATTTCCGGGGGCCGGTGACGGCGACGAAGTTCAAGGGCGGGCAATCGAATCCAACCTATCGGCTAGAAGCAGCGTCGGGCACGTATGTGCTGCGACGCAAGCCGTTCGGCCAATTGCTGCCGGGCGCCCATGCCGTCGACCGCGAATTTCGGGTGCTGAGCGCACTGCATGGCCATGGCGTGCCGGTCGCGAAGCCGCTGGCCTTGTGCACCGATGAATCGGTGATCGGCGCGGTGTTCTACGTGATGGCGCATGTCGATGGGCGCATATTCTGGGATCCGTCCCTGCCCGACATCGGTGCGGATCAGCGCGCCGCGTATTACGACGAGATCACGCGCGTACTCGCAGCACTGCACGATATCGACGTCGGTGCGGTCGGACTCGGCGATTTCGGCAAGCCCGGCAGTTATTTCGAGCGCCAGATCGCGACCTGGAGCAAGCAGTATCGCGCCAGCGAAACCCATCGCATCGATGCGATGGAGACGCTCATTGAGCGGCTGCCCGCGCGCTGTCCGCAGGACGATGGTCGGGTTGCGCTGGTGCACGGCGACTTCCGCATCGACAACCTGATCTGGCACCCGGTCGAGCCACGCATCCTCGCCATCGTCGACTGGGAACTGGCCACGCTCGGGCATCCGCTCGCCGACCTCGGCTACTTCTGCATGGCCCTGCGCCTGCCGCGCAATCCGGCACTGCCCGGCCTCGCGGGACTGGACCGCGTCGCACTCGGCATTCCCGACGAAGCGGGCTTGATCGAGCGTTACCAGCATCAGGGCCATCGCAGCAGCATCGGCGATTGGCCCTTCGTGCTGGCGTTCGCGTTTTTTCGCCTGGCGGCGATCGCACAAGGGGTCGCGAAACGTGCGCAACAGGGCAATGCTTCGAACGAACGTGCGGCCGAGGCCGGTGCGATGACGGCCTTGCTGGCGAACATGGGTGCGGACGCGCTGGCACAAACGGGTTCTTCGTAAGGCCGGACTCTGGAACCGGCGCGGCCGAATCCCCCGGCGGGATCAGCCGCTGGCGCCGAACAGCAGTCCGGCCGCCGCGGTGACACCCATCGCGAGTGCTCCCCAGCCCATGACGCGCACCGTGCCTACCCACGGCTTGGCGCCGCCCGCAATGCCGGCAAGCGCACCGAGTCCACCCAGGCACACCATGGAGATTGCCGAGACGGCGGCGACCGACACGCGATCCGGCCCCAGCACGACGGGCAGCAGCGGCAGCGCAGCGCCCACGGCAAAGGTCAGCGCGGAAGCGAATGCCGCCTGTACCGGGCGCGCCGTCGCCATCTCGGAAATCCCGAGTTCGTCGCGCGCATGGGCACCCAGCGCATCGTGCGCCATCAACTGATCGGCCACCTGTTTCGCCAATTCCGGGTCCAGACCGCGCTGCTGGTAAATGCCGGCCAGTTCGACGCGCTCGTGAACATCATCGGTCGCGAGTTCCTGGCGCTCACGTTCGAGATCGGCCCGCTCGGTATCGGCCTGCGAACTGACCGAGACGTATTCGCCAGCGGCCATCGACATCGCGCCGGCCACCAGGCCCGCGGTTCCCGCGACCATCACTTCGCGCATCGAACCACCGGCACTGGCGACGCCGACGACCAGACTCGCCGTGGACACGATGCCGTCGTTGGCGCCGAGGACTGCGGCGCGCAGCCAGCCAATGCGATCGGTGCGATGACGTTCGACATGCTTGCTGCGCATTGCGTACTCCTGATCAACGTCACCGATGCTCGCACATCGCGACGCGGGCGATTGCCTCGTGCACCGCGTACAGGCCATCGGTCAATGCCGCCGGACCCGGTTGCAGGATGAGTGGCGACTTGATTTCGACCAGTGCGCCGGATCGCACCGCGGGCACATCGGCCCAGCCGGGGCGCGCGGCCACGAGATCGGGTCGAAACTTCTTGCCACACCAGGAGCCGAGCACCAGTTCCGGTGCCCGCCGGAGGATCTCGTCGTCGTTGGCGAGAATGCGCTGCCGAGCCAGCGGTTCCGCGGCCAGCTCGGGAAAAATGTCGTCGCCTCCGGCAATCCGTACCAGTTCGGCCACCCACTGGATGCCGCTGATCCGCGGCTCGTCCCATTCCTCGACATACACGCGCGGCCGCTTCGGCCAAGCCGCGGTCTGGGCACGGATACGTTCGATGCCGGCATCGATGTCGGCGAGATAGGCGCGCGCCTTGTCCACCGCGCCCACCATCGCACCGAGGCGCAGGATGTAGGCGCGAATGCCTTCGACCGAGCGATGGTTGCTGATCCAGACTTCGATGCCGGCCTTGATCAGGGCCTGCGCGATATCGGCCTGGATATCGGAGAATCCGATCGCGAGGTCCGGCTTGAGGTCGAGGATGCGTTCGATCTTCGCGCTCAGGAACGCCGATACCTTCGGTTTCTCGCGCCGCGCACGCGGCGGCCGCACCGTGAAGCCGGAAATGCCGACGATGCGGTCCTGTTCGCCGAGGGCATAGAGCACCTCGGTCGGTTCCTCGGTCAGGCAGACGATGCGCTCGGGATATCGAACGGTCACGGATACAGCAGTCGGTAATGCCAGGCGCCGTCGCGCCATTCGTGGCGATGCCGCTCGTGCAGCCGGAAGCGCACGCCGAACCAGAACTCGATCAGGTCGGGCCTGACGCAGCGGCCCGACCAATGCGGCGGCCGCGGCACCGGTGCGTTCGCGTAACGCTGTTCGACTTCGGCAAATCGTTGCTCGAAGGTGGCGCGGTCGGGCAAGGTCTGCGACTGCAAGGACGCCCAGGCGCCGAGCTGGCTCTCGCGGGGACGCGTCGCGAAATAGGCGTCTGCGGCCTCGTCGGTCACCGGTTCGACCTGACCTTCGACGCGGACCTGCACGCCGTCGCGGAGTCGCTTCCAGTGGAAACACAGTGCCGCGCGCGGATGCGCCCGCAGTTGTCGGCCCTTGTCGCTGTCGAGATTCGTGTAAAACGTGAAACCCCGCGAATCCAGTCCTTTCAGCAGCACGATGCGCGACGACACGCGGCCGTCGGACTGCGTCGTCGCCAGGTTCATCGCATTCGCATCGGACTCACCCGCGGCCTCGGCTTCGGCCATCAGGCGCTGGAAGGTGGACAGCAATTCGTCGGACAACATCATCGGCACTCCAATGCCGGAGTGCCGAGGCGATCCGGCCGATCAGGACAAGGGCATCACTTCGCCGGTTCGAGGCGGTAACCGTGCTGGTAGACGGCGCTCAGCATCCAGCCGCTCTCGCCGGTCAGCAGCATCTTCTTGCGCAGACGGCTGACGTGGGTGTCGACGGTGCGCGTGTTCACGTCACCGCCAAGGTTCCAGACGTTTTCCAGCAGCGCGGCACGACTGACGATGCGGCCATGACGACGGAACAGGTAGGAAGCGAGATCGAATTCGCGGTCGGTGAGGTCGATCAATTCGCCATTCAGGCTGACCGAGCGCTTGTCGAGGTCGAACTTGTAGGGCAGGACTTCCTCGACCCAGCCACCGCCACCGCCCGTCGGCGTGTTGGCGACGCCACTGCGGCGCAGGACGGTCTGGATGCGCGCGATCAGCTCCGAGGCCTTGGCCGGCTTGACGACGTAATCATCGGCGCCCGCCTTCAATCCGGAGACGATGTCTTCTTCGGCCGTGCGCGCGGTCAGGAAGATCACCGGCAGACGGGCATGCGCCGACTGGCGCAACCACTCCAGCAGATCCAGCCCGGAACCTTCGCCGAGGTTCCAGTCGAGCAGCAGCAAATCGATCGATTCCGCACCGAGCCGGCGCCGGAAATCCTTCACTTCGGCGTAGGCGCGCACCAGAAAACCGGCCTGTTCGAGCCAGGCGCGATACAGATCGGCCTGATCGCGGTCGTCTTCCAGCAGTCCTACTACTACGGCTTCGTTGGCCATTCCTGTTCCTTGTCCGCGACTGGGCGGCATCTGTCGCAAACAACTGTTGCGAACCTGCCGCAACAATAAGTCAGGCGCGCCGGAATGAAAAGCCGCGCAACACGGCCGATGACGCGAACAGCGACGTCCGCGTCGTCGGCCGTGGACCTCATTCGACCAGGAAACTGATGCGCAGGTTGACGCGCCACTCGACGACCTTGCCGTCGTCGCCGGTCACGACCTTGATGTCGCTGACCCATGCACCCTTGATGCCCTTGACCGTCTTCGCGACCTTTTTCAGGCCGGACTGGACGGCATCCTCGATACCCTTGCTGGACGATGCGGTGACTTCGATGACTTTCGCGATATTGGTCGCCATGGGATTCCTCGCCGTGATGGGATTGTGCGGATGCACCTGTCGAGTCTACCCCCTGTGTTCGCGCCGATGTCACCGCAACAGCGCGTCGTAACCGGTGAGGTAGTCGGGATAGTCGAAGCGGAATCCGGTGCCGCGCAGGCGACCGTTGTCGACCCGCTTGTTCTCCGCCGGAACCGGTCCCGCGACGCGAGCCAGACGCGGCCATTGCAGACGGTCGGCCAGCCAGTCCAGCACGTCGGGCTGCGGCGCGTTGCAATCGTCGACCAGGTTGAAGGTGCCGGCAGCCGACTGCGTGATCAGATGGCTTGCGGCTGCGGCGGCGTCGTCGACATGGATGCGGTTGCTGTACAGCGGTGGCTCCGACACCGGCAGCGGCTCGCCGGAACGCACCCGCCGCAGCAACATCTCGCGCCCGGGGCCGTAGAGTCCGCCAAGGCGCAGCACCAGGGCGTCGCGACCACAGGACCGGGCCAGCCCCTCAGCCTCCAGCAGGACGCGGCCATTGAACTCGCGCGGACGGCACTCGGCCGACTCGTCGACCCGGGCGCCGCCGTGGTCGCCATACACCGCCGTGCTGGAGACGAAAACCAGTCGGCGCGCGCCGGGAACGGCATCGAGCAAATGACGCAGGGCATCGACATAGACCGCCCGATAGGCGGCCTCGTCGCGGATTGCGGGCGCCAGACAGTGCACCAGCACGTCGAAGGCATCGGGCAGCCGAACCGCGACGGGCTGGGTCAGGTCGAGCGCGATCAGGTCGGGTTCGTCCGGACGCGGACGCCGTGCGATCGACACCACGGATGCACCGGCCTCGCGCAGGCGGGCCGCGATCCGGCGCCCCAGATCGCCGCTGCCGGCGATCAGCACGCGCGGCAGGGACATCGATTCAGGCCACGGCCGGCGTCATCGGCGCCGACGGCGGCGGGCGGTCGCGACGCTCGGGACGCGGCAGGTAGCGCAGCCAGATCAGCCAGACCACGAGGGCGTCGAGGATGATCAGTGCCTGCCACAGGTAGAGATGAAACCAGTCGAACCACAGGCGATGGCATTCCTGCCCGGGCAAGCACTTCGCGGTTTCCCATTCGCCGAGGTAGAACAGGCTGACGATCCGCACGATATTCAGGCTCTGGATCGCGAGGAAACCGAGACCGAAGCCGACGAATCGATGTCGCCAAGGTGCCGGGAACGCGAAGATCGCAGCGAACAGGATGATCACCGCCTCGACGCCGTTGCAACCGCGTTCAATCGACACGCCCCAGGCCACCGAGGTGCTCTGGATGACATTGCCGTAGGTTTTCACCGAATCATCGAACAGGCGGATCAGCCAGGTCGAGAACGTCGCCAGGCTTTCGGTGAACGGCAGGATGACGTGCTTTTCGACCGGACCCAGCACTTCCAGCGTGAACAGGACGAGGAGCAGAACGAGGAACAGGATCGAGAAGCGCAGCATGCCGGGAACGCGAAGGAATCGAAGTCGCCGATGCTAGCATCCCGACATGAATCCTTCGCCGAATCTGTTCCTGATCGGGCCGATGGGCGCAGGCAAGAGCACGATCGGCCGGCGTCTCGCCGCCCATTTCGCCCTGCCCTTCGTCGACCTCGACGAAGAGATCGAACGCCGCAACGGCGTCAGCGTCGCGTTGATCTTCGAACTCGAGGGCGAAACCGGATTCCGGCAGCGCGAATCACGCCTGATCGAGGAACTGACGCATCGCGATGGCGTGGTGCTCGCCACCGGCGGCGGCGCGGTGCTCGCGGAATCCAACCGCAGCCTGCTTCATGCCCACGGTTACGTGCTCTACCTGTCGGCCAGCGTGCCGCAGCAACTCACGCGACTGGCCCGTGATGCCAAGCGTCCGCTGCTGCGGGCACCGGACCGACGCGAGCGCCTGGAAGCCATGGCGCAATTGCGCAATCCGCTGTACGAGGAGATCGCCGACATGACCGTCACCGGTTCGAATTCAGCGGTCGCGCAGGCGGCGCGCCAGATCGCCGCGCGCCTGGAAATGCAGTGGCAGCGCGCGGGAGTCGCGGCATGAAGCGGGTCGTCGACGTGCAACTCGGCGCGCGCAGTTATCCGGTCACGATTGCCCCCGGCCTGCTCGACGATCCCGAGGCGATCAAGGCCACGGTGGCGGGTCGCCACGTGCTGGTCGTGAGCAACGAGGTGGTCGCGCCACTCGCGCTCGATCGCGTGCGTCAGGCACTGTCGGCGCGCAGCCTGGCGAGCCTGGTGCTGCCCGATGGCGAAGTGCAGAAATCGCTCGTCAATGCCGATCGGGTTTTCTCCGCGCTGGCGAAGATCGGAGCCAGCCGCGATGCCACACTCATCGCGCTGGGCGGTGGCGTGATCGGCGACCTCACCGGGTTCGCGGCGGCGCTGTGGATGCGCGGCGTGCCCTTCGTGCAGATTCCGACGACCTTGCTGGCCATGGTCGATTCCTCGGTCGGCGGCAAGACCGCGGTGAACCTGGCGCAGGGCAAGAACCTGGTCGGCGCCTTCCATCAGCCGCGCGCCGTGCTGATCGATCCCGCCGTGCTGGCCACCCTGCCCAAGCGCGAGCTGCGTGCGGGATTCGCCGAAGTGGTGAAGTACGGCGCGATCGGCGACCACGCCTTTTTCGGCTGGCTCGAACATCACGCCGAAGCACTGCTGATGCTGAAATCAGACAGTACCGTCGAAGCGATCGAGCGCAGCGTGCGCCACAAGGCCGGCGTGGTCGCGCGCGACGAACGCGAGGATGGCGAGCGGGCACTGCTGAACTTCGGACACACGTTCGGCCACGCCATCGAGACCCTGGGTGAATACCGCGGACTCAATCATGGCGAGGCCGTCGCAGTCGGCATGGTGCTGGCGGCGGAACTTTCGGCACGAATCGGCATGGCCAGCAGCGCCGATCTGGATCGCCTGAATGACTTGCTGGTCCGGCTCGGACTGCCGACGCGCATTCCGCACGGCTATCCCGCCGACAAGCTGCTCGATGCGATGCGCCTCGACAAGAAGGCCGTCAGCGGCCAGTTGCGATTGATTCTGTGGCGCGGCATCGGTCGCGCCGAGATCATCGCGTCGGTGCCGGATGCGAAGATCCTGGAAACCCTGAGAGCGGGCGGGGCCGGTTGAGCCTGCAAGCGGAGCGTGCGCTCGGGCTCACTCGACCGTAATCGTGACCGGTTCCGACATCACCGGCGGATCATGCGGCCGATGCAGGTGATCGCCGAGCAGCAGGCGCAGCGTGTGTTTGCCGGGCGCGAGCGTCAGCGCGACTTCGGTCTGGCCGCCGCCGAAATGGCGATGCTGGGCATCGTTGGGGATGGCCTCGCCGGCCTTGGGCAGGGTGTCGACGTCGATCAGCAGGTGATGATGCCCGGTATTCGCCTGGGCGATGCCGGCGGGGGCGACGCCCATGCCACGCAGGCCGAAACGCACGGTCACCTCGCCTTTCACCGTCGCACCATCGGCCGGGGCAATGATGTAGGCGCTGGCGCCGGCCGGGGCCGGCGTGGGTGCAGGCGCGTCGTCCGCGAAGGCGGTCGCCGACAGCAGGACCAGACTTGAAAGCAGCAAACGCATGATCATCTCCAGTCGATGGTGACGCGGTCATCATAGTCCCAACTCTGTCACGAGCCCACGATGTCCGCGATCCCGCATCCGCTGCAATCCGCCACTGCGCCGCCCGAGGGCGGCTTCGCCACGTTGCGGGCACTGTGGCCCTACGTGTGGCGCTTCAGGCTGCGGATCATCGTCGCGATGGTGTTCCTGATTGGCGCGAAGGCAGCGACGATCAGTGTCTCGCTGCTGCTCAAGCAGATCGTCGACGCACTCGATCCGAAGCTCGCGCCGCTGACCGTGCCGGTGTTGCTGCTCGCGACCTATGGCGCGTTGCGGCTCGCATCCACCCTGTTCACCGAACTGCGCCAGATCGTGTTCGCGCGGGTCATGGCGCGCACGGCTCGCTCGATCACGCTGGCGGTGTTCGAACACCTCCATGCCTTGTCACTGCGCTTCCATCTGGAACGCCGCACCGGCGGCATCTCGCGCGACCTGGAACGCGGCATGGGTGCGGTCTCGGACCTGCTCGACTGGACCGTCTACACGATCCTGCCGACGCTGATCGAGATCACCGTCGTCTGCATCATCCTGGTGAGGAGTTTCGATGCGTCGTTCGCGTGGATCACGCTCGGCACGCTGACCCTCTATGTCGCCTTCACCTTCGCGGTCACCGAGTGGCGCATCCGCTATTACAAGGCCATGAACGAGGCCGACACGAATGCCAACGCGCGCGCGGTCGACTCCCTGCTGAACTACGAAACCGTCAAGTATTTCAACAACGAGGGCTTCGAGGCCGACCGCTACGACCATGGCTTGCAGACTCTGGAAAATGCGCGCGTGCGCAGTCTCAAGACACTGGCGCTGCTCAACATCGGCCAGAGTTCGATCGTCGCGATCGGCCTGTCGCTGCTGGTCTGGCGCGCGGCCGCCGGTGTGGTCGCGGGCCACATGAGCATCGGCGACCTGGTGCTGGTCAATGCCTTCCTGCTGCAGCTGTCGATGCCGCTGAACTATCTCGGCATGGTCTACCGCGAGGTCAAGCAGGCGCTGACCAATATCGAGCGCATGTTCGCGCTGCTGGCGGAGTCGCGCGACGTGCAGGACGCAGCCGACGCGAAGCCGCTGGTGCCGGGCAGCGCCTCGGTTCGCTTCGAACACGTCGGCTTCGGCTACGACCCGCGTCGCGCCATCCTGCAGGACCTGAGTTTCGAGGTTCCGGCCGGGCAGACCGTGGCCGTGGTCGGCGCGACCGGTGCCGGCAAATCGACGCTGGCGCGCCTGCTGTACCGCTTCTACGACGTTGACAGCGGCCGCATCACGATCAACGGGCAGGACCTGCGTGCGGTCACCCAAGGGTCGCTGCGCGCCGCCATCGGCATCGTTCCGCAGGACACCGTGCTCTTCAACGACACGATTTATTTCAACATCGCCTACGGCCGCCCAGGCGCGACGCGCGACGAGGTGATTGCCGCCGCGCGCGGGGCACAAATCCTCGACCTGATCGAACGCCTGCCGGACGGCTTCGAATCGCAAGTGGGCGAACGCGGGCTGAAGCTGTCTGGCGGCGAGAAGCAGCGGGTGGCGATTGCGCGCACACTGCTCAAGAATCCGCCACTGCTGATCCTCGACGAGGCCACGTCAGCACTGGATACCGGCACGGAACGGCTGATCCAGGCCCAACTCGACGAGGTCGCGCGCAACCGCACGACGCTGATCATCGCGCATCGGCTCTCGACCATCGTCGACGCCGACCGCATCCTGGTGCTCGATGGCGGCCGCCTGGTCGAGTCCGGGCATCATGCCGATCTGCTCGCCCGCAATGGTCGCTACGCCGAGTTGTGGCGGATGCAGGCCGACGCGCACGCGACCGGCGCAGGCACGGACTGACCGAAGCTGTGCCAAAATCGCCGCCCTTGCGGCCGTTTCCGGGCGCAAACCTCGGGATGGATGATGGCCAAGACTATGCGGATCGCGGCGATGAGTGTCGCTGCGGCGGAGCTCGAACAGATCAAGTCGATGATGAGTTCGCTGCGGGGTGATGCCGGCGCGAACTGGGAATGGATCGCCGACAGCAATGCCGCGGACGCGCTGATCATCGACGCCGATTCGTTGTACGGGCACATGGATTGGTTGCGGGCGCAGTCGTCGGGTCGCAACGTGATCTGCCTGACCGCCTCCAACGGCCACGAACAGGACAATGTGCTGCACCGCCCGATCGGTGTCGGCGGCCTGAAGGCCAGCCTGCTCCGTGCAGCCGGCGGTGCGGCCATGGCGGCCGCAGCGGATCCGGAGTCGGCGCCTGCACCGGTCGCGTCTGCTGCAACACCGGCCGCGGCCGCCGCAGCGGTCATGCCGAAACGCATCACCGGACAACAACCGGCCGTCACCGCAGCGGCCCCTGCGCCAGTCGCAGCGCCCACTCCGGTCGCACCACCTGCCGCCGTTGCAGCGCCGACACCCGCTCCGGTTGCCGCAGCAACGCCCGCACCGAGCGCCGGCGGCATCAGTGCACCATCGTTGCTGCCCCGGCGCGTGACCGGACAGCAACCGGCCATCACCGCGGCCACCCCGCCGCCGGTGGCGGCACCGGCACCCGCGCCGGCACCTGCACCAGCCCCGGCAGCCGTGCAGGCGCTGCCCCTGGCCGACTACTGCCTGCCGGAGAACATGGCCGATGCGCGCAAGCTCGAACGTGACGGCCAGCCGCCGCTGATCGTCGATGCCGCCGCCGACCGCTACTACGGCGGGCTGACCTTGAAACCGTTGCTGCCCTACTGCCTCGGCACCATCGCGAGCAGCGAATGGAAGCCGGTACCCGCCGCCGAAATCGAAAAGCTGCGCGCGATGAACGCCGGGCTGCCGCTGTCGCGCTTGCTGTGGCTGTACGTGATCGGTACTTCGAATGGCACGACCCTGCTGCCCGGCTTCGATCTGAATGCGAAATACAAGCTGGTCAAGTGGCCGCAGATCGAACGCGAATTCCCGAAGCATTTCCGCATCGGCACCGCGATGATGAAAGGTCCGGCCTCGCTGCAGGAGATTGCCGACGGCTCCGGCGCCTCGGTCGGCGAAGTGATCGATTTCGTGAACGCGTACGCCGCGATCGGTTTCGCCGTGCAGGATGGCGGCCAGCCGATCAGCGACCGCCGCGTCCTGATTGAACGACTGCGCGCACGCGCGGTCTGAGCCCACCCCGTTCCAGGAGACACCGATGTTCCGCAGTGCACTGATCTCGCTCGCCCTTGTCGCCACCAGCTTCGCTGCCACGGCACAGAACGCGGCCAAGCCCGACGCCAAGCCGGCACCTGCCGCGACCGCCACCGCCGCGCCGACCAAGGTGCGCCTCAACACCAACATGGGCCAGATCGTGATCGAACTCGATGCCGCCAAGGCACCGAAGACGGTCGAGAACTTCCTGCAGTACGTCAAGGACAAGCACTACGACGGCACCGTGTTCCACCGCGTGATCCCGACCTTCATGATCCAGGGCGGCGGCTTCACCGCCGACATGTCGCAGAAGGCGACGCGTGCGCCGGTGCAGAACGAAGCCGACAACGGCCTGTCGAACGTGCGTGGCTCGGTCGCGATGGCGCGCACCATGGACCCGCATTCGGCGGCCGCGCAGTTCTTCATCAATGTCGTCGACAACCCGAACCTCAACCATGTCAGCAAGGAAAACGGCTACACGTGGGGCTATGCAGTGTTCGGCAAGGTGATCTCGGGCATGGACGTGGTCGACGCCATCAAGGGTGTCGCGACCGGCCCGAAGGGTCCGCTGCCCAGCGACGTGCCGGTGTCGGCCGTGGTCATCAATAGCGCGGAAATCCTGCCGTAGTCTTTCTTCGCGGGTGCGAATCCCCTTCGCACCCGCGAGCGCCGGATGACCGATGTCCACGCTGTTCATCTCCGACCTGCACCTCGACGACCGCCGCCCGGCAGTCACGGCATTGTTCCGCGACTGGCTGCGCCGCGAAGCGAAGCAGGCCGACGCGCTGTACATCCTCGGCGACTTGTTCGAGGCCTATATCGGCGATGACGATGACGCGCCGCTGATTGCGACGGTCGCCGACGCGCTGAGCGAGGTCGCCGATGCCGGCGTGTCGGTGTCCTTCGTGCATGGCAATCGCGACTTCCTGGTCCGGCCGGCGTTCGCGCAGCGTGCCGGCATGACGCTGCTGCCCGAATCCAGCGTCGTCGATCTGCATGGCACGCCGACCCTGCTGCTGCACGGCGACACGCTCTGCCTCGATGACGTCGCCTACCAGCGCATCCGCGTCCAATTGCGCCATCCGGACTGGCAACGGCAATTCCTCGCGCAACCGCTGGCGGCGCGACGCGCATTCGCGGCACAGGCCCGCGCGGAGAGTGCGAAACACACCGGCGCGATGGACCTCGCGATCATGGATGTCACCGCCAGTGCGGTCGAAGCGGCGCTCGACGCGACCGGCGTCCGCCGCATGATCCACGGCCATACGCATCGTCCGGCCGTGCATGAACTGGGCGATCAGCGACAACGCATCGTGCTCGGCGACTGGTACGAACACGGCTCCGTGCTGCGCATCGACCCCCACGGCCTCAGGCTGGCGACCTTGCCGCTGCCGGCCTGAAGAATCCGAAATTTCGCAGCCGCATTCCGGTGTCGCACCCGGGATGGCCGGTGCGGCCCGAGCGCACGCTGTCGGTCACGGAGGAGACACCCCATGACCCACGCCCGCAGCACCGGATTCACCCTGATCGAACTGATGATCGCCGTCGCGCTCGTCGCCATCCTCGCCGGCATCGCCCTGCCGTCCTATGCCTCGGCCCGCGCGGCCGCGCAGACGCTCAGCCTGCGCAATGCCCTGCTCGCTGCCTTGACCGAATCGCGCAATGCGGCCGCGTTCTACGAGCACGACACGATTCTCTGCCCGAGCCTCGATGGCGAATCCTGTGCCGACAGTTTCGAATGGCAGCGCGGCTTCATCGCCGCGATCGACCTGAACAACAACGAGCGCATCGATGACGCCGACCGGCGCCTGCTCTATCGCGACGAAATCAAGGACGTGCGCTTGCTCACCAGCAGCGGCCGCAAGCGCATCCAGTTCCAGCCGAACGGTTCGAACGCCGGCAGCAATGCCACCTTCACCTTCTGCGATGCGCGTGGCCCGACCCGTGCCACGGCGCTGGTGATGAACAACCGTGGCGACCTGCGCGAAGACCGGCCGAGTGCGACCGCCATCGCCGCCGCCTGCCGGATCTGACCGCGGGCTCAGTCGCCGGTCGGAAACGCCTCGCGGTGTGCGCACACGTAGTCGTACAGCAGTTCGGTCAGATCATCCGGGTATTCGCAAAACGCCTCGCTCAGCGCTTCCCAGTACTCGTGCACCGGGCGTTCGAGGTGGGCGATCTGGTCGTGCCGGACCGGGCGCTCGATGTCCGGCGCTTCGGCACCGAACAGTGCCACCGCTTCGGCGGTAATCGCCGCCAGTTGTTTCGCGCCGATCTCGCGCAGGGCGTCACCGGCGAACCAGGCATGGTCGCCGCCGGAATTCGCGAAATATTGCTCGAAACCGCCGCCGCTGACGTCGGATTCGAGCTCCCAGACGCAGCGGAACACCTGTTCGGGACGCGACAGCTCATCGAACGGCGCACGCCAGAAGCGCGCACCGGGATGTTCCGCCAACTCGCCGAGATAGCGATTCTTGTCCATGTCGCCCCGAATTCCCCGCGGCCAGCGTAGCGGAAGCCCTTCGTGTCATGCAGCCCTGCAAGCCGGCCTTGCCCGCGTCCGCGATTGCGCGTCGGCGCCGGCGGGCGCAGATTGGCTGCAACAAGGAGCTGCCATGAACACCACCGTTTCCCGCATCCGCGAAATCGCCCACTGGTTCCCCGGCCGTGCCGCCGAGGACGGCGCCGGCGTGAAGCTGACCCGCCTGCTCGATCCGCAACTTGCCCGTCAGGCCGATCCGTTCCTGATGCTCGACGAGTTCCGCTCGGACCAGGCCCAGGACTACATCGCGGGGTTTCCGCCGCATCCGCATCGCGGCTTCGAGACCGTGACCTACATGATCGACGGCCGCATGCGCCATCGCGACAACCAGGGCAACCAGGGCGATCTCGGCCCCGGCAGCGTGCAATGGATGACGGCGGCACGCGGCATCGTGCACGAGGAAATGCCGCAGCAGGAAAACGGCATGCTCTGGGGCTACCAGCTCTGGATCAACCTGCCCTCGGCGATGAAGATGGGCACGCCCGGTTACCAGGACATCGAAGCCGAACGCATCCCCGAGGCCAGGCTCGATTCCGGGGTGCGCGTGCGGGTGATCGCCGGTCGCTTCGAGGACACGATCGGTCCGGTCGCGGATCGCCCGACCGAGCCGCATTACCTTGATGTGCAGTTGCCGCAGGGCGCGCGCTTTGCGTGGGTCTCGCCTGCCGGCCACACCGCTTTCGTGCAGGGGGTGTCGGGGCTGACCCAGGTCGGGTCGCAGATTCGTCCGCTGCGCGAGCGCGAACTGGTAATGCTGGGTGCCGGCGAGCGCATCGAACTTTCGGCCGAGACCGATGCGCGCGTGCTGGTCATCACCGGCAAGCCGATCGGCGAACCGATCGCCGCCTACGGCCCGTTCGTGATGAACACGCCC
Organism: Lysobacterales bacterium; assembly: GCA_016721845.1. Taxonomy (NCBI): domain Bacteria; kingdom Pseudomonadati; phylum Pseudomonadota; class Gammaproteobacteria; order Lysobacterales; species Lysobacterales bacterium. Next base: position 214,269 of record JADKHK010000013.1, on the reverse strand, counting down.
GACGAGATCCGCCAGGCCTTCGACGATTTCCGCAGCGGTCGCTTCTGACTCGTGCGGCGCGCCCGACCTGTCCAAGGTCGGGTCGCGCCGCGGTGGCGCTCGGCTATTCTCGGCGGCATGAGCCTGCATCCGGCCCATCCGCTGCCGCCTTACCCGGACTTCGCGACCGCATCGCGCGCGGTGGTCGCGTTTCTGAATGCGCGCATCCCGCTGGCGGTCTGGAGCGTCAACCGCGCCGAGGGCGCGAGCATGATCGTGCTGCATCCGAGCGACGCCAACGGCTACCAGCTCAAGCCCGGCGATTCGATGGTCTACGCGGAAACGCTGTGCTCGCGCATGGTCGCCGGTCGCGCACCAAGCATTGCGCCGGTGGTCGATGCCGCCGACGGCTATCGCGATGCACCGATCCGCCAGCTGGTCCCGATCAATACCTACGTGAGCTTTCCGCTGCAGCGCGCCGACGGCGCGCTGTTCGGCACGCTGTGCGGCTTCGATCCGCAGTCGCAGGATCCGGCACTGCTGGAACAGCAGCCGATGATTGAACTGCTGTCGCGGCAGTTGTCGACCATCCTGCAGTTCGACCTGGAGCGCGAGACGGCCTGGCGCCTCGCCGTGCAGCACGAGGCCAGCGCGATGACCGATGCCCTGACCGGCATCGGCAACCGCCGTGCCTTTGATCTGTTCTGCGCGCGCGAAGAAGACCGCTGTCGCGATGTCGGGCAGCGGCTGTCGGTGATCGCCTTCGACCTGGACGGGCTGAAGCCGGTGAACGATCAACGTGGCCATGCCGCCGGCGATGCGCTGATCCAGCGCGCCGCACACACGTTGCGCGAACATCTTCGGACGGACGCGCACCTGGCCCGCACCGGCGGCGACGAGTTCGTGGTCCTGCTCCCCGGCTGTGCGCTCGCCGAAGCCGGCAGCATCGCCGAACGCCTGCGCGATGCGCTGGCGCAGGCCGGCGTGGCGTCGTCGCTCGGCTGTGCGGAACGCAAGCCGCATCGCGGCCTGACCGACGCGCTCAGCCGCGCCGATGCCGCGATGTACGCCGACAAGACCGCCCGCAAAGCCGCCCACCGCTGATGTGACCTTCCGTTGCCGCGCCGTGTCATGCGCCGGGAACACGGCGCTGGTAGGCTGCCTGTTCCGTTGTATCAGTTCCGCAGGTTAGGGGTAATCATGAACAAGTTCTTCGGATCGGCACTTCTCGCGACGTCGGGAGTGCTGTTGTCTGTTTCTGCGCAAGCCGCAGGAAACTTGGCGATTGGCCAAGTCTATTCAAATGGCGGGTCTGTGGGGGCTACGTATCACGCGGATTTCGTCGAGATCTTCAATCGCAGCTCTTCCTCTCAATCCTTGGCTGGCCTAACAATTCAGTATGCATCAGCGGCAGGAACAGGCAACTTCGCGGTTGCCACTACGCTGTCAGGATCGATCGCTCCGGGTCAGCGCGTCCTAGTACGAATGGGTGCAACTGGCGCCAACGGGTCTGTGCTGCCAACACCAGATTTCACTAACGGCACCGCAATGGCTGGCGCCGGTGGAAAGGTATTGCTCGCCAATTCGACAACGGCTATCGCTTGTAATGGTGGTTCCACACCCTGTAGCGGCGCGCAAACCGCGCTGTTTTTGGATCTTGTGGGATTCGGCACGGCCAACTACTTCGAGGGCGCAGCTACTGCCCCTGCAGGCTCCGTCTCGCTCAGCGCCCTTCGTGCGGCCGACGGATGTACGGACTCGGACTCGAATACCGCGGACTTCGCAACAAGCACTCCGACCCCAAGAAACACAGCGTCCGCCGCAACACCCTGTACCGCTGCACCGACGCTCTCCATCGCCGCCACCGCCTCGGTGGCCGAGGGCAATACGGGGTGTGTGGGTGGCACGACGGCGCTGAATTTCCAGGTGACGAGTTCGGCTGCTGCTGCGAGCGACATCGGGTTCACGTTCTCGACGACGAATGGCACGGCCACTTCGGGCAGCGACTTCACGACCACCGGCACCGGCACGATCACGACCGGCAACACGACCGGCAATGCCACCGTCCAGATCACTTGCGACGACACCTTCGAGGCCGATGAGACGTTCACGGTCACGTTGACCGACGTGGCGAATCCGGCCTACGACCTCGGTAGCCCGATCACCGGTACCGGCACCATCACCAATGACGATGCGGCACCGACCATCCAGGTCACTGCCGGCTCGGTCAACCTGGGCGAAGGCGGTTCGACCACCTTCGACGTCACCCTGTCCGGCGCACCGGCCGGCAGCACCGTGTTCAACGTCGCCTCGAACGACACCGGCGCCGCCACCACGTCGCCCGCGACACTGACCTTCGACACCGGCAACTTCGGTACGCCGCAGACCGTCACTGTCAGCGGCGTCGCCGATCTCGACCTCGCCAACGAAACGGCGACCGTCTCGATCGGTTCGGCCGGATACACCACAGCCAACGTCACCGCCAATGTCACGGACGACGACACCCAGGCCATTGTGGTCGCCCCGGCCTCGTTGAACTTGAACGAAGGCTTCGGCAGTTCGCTCAACGTCAGCCTCGCCTTCCAGCCCGCCGCCGACGTGACCGTCAACGTCGCCTCGCTCGATGCCGGCGCCGCCAGTGTCACGCCGGCTTCGCGCACGTTCACCCCGGCTGACTACGCAACGCCGCAGTCGGTCACCGTGGCCGCAGAACAGGACGCCGACGCCAGCAACGAGTCGACCACGCTGCAATTCACCGCCACCGGCATTGCGCAGACCGATGTCACCGTCAACGTCACCGACGACGATTCCGCGCTGCCGACCCTGACCATCGTCGGCGGCAACAGCGTCGCCGAAGGCAATGGCGCGTGCACCAGCAATCTTGCCTTCACCGTCAACAGCACGCAGGCGGCCGGTCCCGGCGGCCTGACCGTGCATTACACGGTCGGCGCCGGCGGCGACACCGCCGACGGCAGCGATGTCACGCTCGGCGCCGGCACCGCGACGATTGCGGCAGCGGCCAATGCGACGACCGTCAACGCCATCGTGAACTGCGATTTCGCGGTCGAGAGCAACGAGAGCGTGACCGTCACGATCAACGCCGACGCGGCGTACACCGTCGGTGCCCCGGCCAGCGCCACCGGCACCATCACCAATGACGACGTCAACCTGAGCTTGAGCATCGCCCCGGTCTCGCAGGCCGAAGGCAATGCCGGCAATACGATGAGCTTCACCGCGTCGCTGAACCAGGCGGTGCCGACGGGTTACGGCCCGGTCGCGTTCACGCTCGCCACTGCCGATGGATCGGCCACCGCGGGCAGCGACTACGTCGCGCTGAACGAAGTGAAGTCGATCGCCGAAGGCGCGTCTTCGGCCACCTTCGTGGTCACGATCAATGGCGACACCACGGTCGAAGCCGACGAAACCTTCAACGTCAACATCAGCGCCGGCTCGGGCCAGAACACCACCTTCCCGGGCAATCCGGCGGCGGTCGGCACGATCCAGAACGACGACCAGCCGAGCCTCAGCATCAATGACGTCGCGCTGTCCGAAGGCAACTCCGGCACGACCGCGTTCGTGTTCACGGTGAGCATGAACGTCGCACCGTCCAGCGGCTCGGTCACGGTCGACTATGCGACCGCGAACGGCTCGGCCAGCGCCGGCACCGACTTCACCGCCGCCTCGGGCTCGCTGAGTTTCGACGCCGCCAACCTGACGCGCACGATCACCGTCAACGTGACCGGCGAAACGGCAGTCGAGCAGGACGAAAGCTTCTTCGTGAACCTGTCGAACCCGGCGGGCGCAACCATCGCCGATGGCCAGGGCCTCGGCACGATCGTCGACGACGACCTGCAAACCTATCGCATCCACCAGATCCAGGGCAGCGGTGCGTTCTCGCCGATCGTGGCGGACCCGAATCCGAACGACGCCACCATCGTCGGCGGCGTGCAGGTTCGCGTAGTCGGCGCCGTCGTCACGGCGGTGACCAAGGTTGTGGGCATCGATGGATCGCCGGCCGATCAGAACGGCTTCTTCATGCAGTCCAGCAATGCCGATGCCGATGCGAGCGCGCTGACCTCGGAAGGCATCCTCGTGTTCACAAGCACGGCACCGACGGTGGCGATCGGTGATGTGGTCACGGTCATCGGCCAGGCCCAGGAACGCTTTTCGCAGACCCAGATCGCGACCAATGTGGCAGGCGGCAGTGTCACGATCACCGGCACGGCGGCACTCCCGACCGCCGTGGACTGGAGCGCAGCCAGCGGCATTCCGTCGCGCAATCCGGCCAGCTTGAGCTGCCCGGGCTCCGGTCCTGGCACGCTCAACAATGCCGACACCAACTTCGAATGCTTCGAGGGCATGCTGGTGTCGATGCCGTCGGCGATCATCTCCGCGTCGAACCAGCGTCGTGCCAGCGACTTCTACGCCGAAGCGTATGTCACGCCCTGGGGCGCACGTTCGCGCCGCGAATCGGGCTTGCTGTTCGGCCTCGCGCCGGAAGCAGGCAATGCAGCCGCGGGCAACTGGGACGGCAACCCGGAAGTCATCGAAATCGACTTCGACGAGGCTGGCCTCGCCACCAATACCGAACTGACCGCGGGGAGCACCTTCGCCGCGACCGGCGTGATCGGCTTCTCCTTCGGCGACTACGAGTTCTATCCGACCCAGTACACGCCGGCCTTCACCCAGCCGGTGCCGGAAGCCGTGATGGCGCCCGTGGGCGGCAACGAACTGACCGTGGGCTCGTTCAATACGCAGCATCTGTGCGACGACCCGAACTCGCCGTTGCCGACCGACAACGACGACCCGCCGGGCGACGACGATGGCGACAATGACAACACCACCGACGGCGACAGCGATTGCGTTCGCGACACGCCGATCTCGGGTGCCGGCGCGTTCACCTACAGCGACAAGCTGCGCAAGGTGTCGTCCTACGTGATCAACGTGCTGAAGTCACCGGACGTGCTGGGCCTGCAGGAAGTCGATGAAGTCACGACGTTGGAGGAGTTGGCTCGCCAGATTGCTGCCGATGGCGGCCCGAACTATCAGTCGTTCCTGGTCGAGGGCAACGACCCGGGCGGCATCGATGTCGGCTTCATGATCAACAGCAGCCGCATCTCCAATGCCAGCGTCGAGCAGTTCTACAAGACCAAGAACTGGTACGACCCGGTGGTCACCTGCACCCTGCCGGCGGTCTATCCGTGCGAAGGCCTGCATGACCGTCCGCCGCTGCTGTTGCGTGCCACGTTCAACGGCCCGAACGGCCCCTATGCGTTCGCGGTGCTGAACAACCACACCAAGTCGATCGGCAATGTCGATCTCGACACCGTGGCCGGCAACCGCGACCGCGCCAAGCGCTTCCAGCAGGCGAAGGATGTCGGGACCCTGGTCCAGCAATTCCAGACCAGTGCCGGGCCGTTCAACGGCATGGGCACGGCGGGCATTCCGCTGGTGCTGGTCGGCGACTACAACGCCTTCGAATACACCGATGGCCATGCTGACGTGATCGGCGTGATCGCCGGCACGTACAACGACGCCGCGAACGAGTGCAATGCCGTGCTCAGCGACGGTCAAGGCACGGAAACCTGCAACCTCGGCGCCAACATCGTCGCCCCGCCGCTGTTCAATTCGGGTCTTGCGGTGCCGGAAGGCGAGCGCATGTCCTACAAGTTCACGCAGAACTTCGGCATCGTCCAGGGATCGGACCAGCGCGACGTGGCCTCGGTGCAGGTCATCGACCACATCCTGCTGGCACGCTCGGCCCAAGGCTATTACCTGAGCACCGACTACGGCATCTCGAACAACGCCGCATCGGATCAGACCAATCGCCAGTTGCCGGCACCCACCGGCCCGGTGTCGCCGATCCGCGCCTCCGACCATGACGGCGTCGTGGCCTATCTGGACTTCAACTGCCTCGCCAATCCGGTCCTGAACGGCGACAGCGACACGGTCTGCGGCATGCTCGACAACTGTCCGGCAGCGGCAAACAACGATCAGGCCGACATGGATAACGACGGCGTCGGTGATGCCTGCGATCCGGACATCGATGGCGATGGCGACTTGAACAACGCCGACAATTGTCCGCTGGTCGTCAATGCCGATCAGGCCGACAGCGACGGCGACGGGATCGGCGATGTCTGCGATGCCTACCCGAACGATGGTGAACTGTTCTTCCGCGACGGCTTCGAATAAGCCTCGCGGATCGACCCGCACTGCAACGGCCCGCCTCGTGCGGGCCGTTTCTTTTGCGGCATCAGTCGATGCGATCGATCCGCACCGGCACGCCATTCAGTGCGGCATTGCCGGTCGCGCTGTCGAGCCAGGTCTCGTCGGTAAGATCGTTGGCGCTGACGCCCTCCAGCACGCCGGCAAGGCCGAGTTGTACGCCATCGCGGCGATGGCCGAAGCCATGCGGCAGCGAGACCACGCCCGGCATCATCGCGTCGCTGGCGAGCACATCGACGTCGACACTGCCGACGCGCGAGCGCAGGCGCACCCGCGCACCGCCGGCGATGCCGCGGCTGGCCAGGTCATCCGGGTGCATCAGCAATTGATGGCGTGGCTTGCCCTTCACCAGCCGATGCGCGTTGTGCATCCACGAGTTGTTGCTGCGCACGTGGCGACGTCCGATCAGGCTCAGATCGAAGGTCTCGTCGGCGGGCGCGTCTTCATTCACCGCTGCATCGAACAAGTCGAGCAGCAAGGGCGGCGCGCATTCGATGCCGCCGCTCGCAGTTTCGAGTCGACGCAGCAGCGAGGGTTCAAGCGGGCCGAGATCGAGGCCGTGCGGCGCGGCGAGCAGGTCGTCGATCGTGAGGCCGCTGCCGCCACGCGCGAGCAGCATCGCGAGCACCTCGCGCGGCGGCAGGAACGGCGTGTGCGGTTCGCCGCGCGCCTCGCGCAGGCCGCGCACGACGCCATCGAGGATCTGCCATTGCGCCAACGCGCCCTCGGGCAGCGGCTGCGTCGGCGTGCTCAGGCGCGCGACGCGACGGATCGCGAAGGCGTTGAAGTAGAGGTCGTAGTGGTCCTCCGCGAGGAAGGACGGCGGCGGCAAGATCCAGTCGGCGTGGCGGGTCGTTTCATTGAGGTAGGGATCGATCGCGACCTGGAAGTCGAGCGTGCCGAGTGCGCGATCGAGCGCGGCGCCGTTCGGAGTCGACGCCACCGGATTGCCGGCGACGGTCAGCAAGGCGCGCACCTGCCCCGCACCCGGCGTCTCGATCTCCTCGCGCAGCACCGCCACCGGCAATTCGCCGCAGACTTCCGGCAGGCCGCGCACGCGCGATGACCAGCGTCCGCGCGACCCTTTCGACGTGCCCGGCCCGGTGACCGGCACGATGGCCGCGTTCGGAAGACAACCGCCGGCGCGATCGAGTTGGCCGAGGTAGATATTCATCAGCTGGATCAGGTACTGCGCGACCGTGCCGAAGCGCTGCGTCGACACGCCCATGCGTCCGTACACGCAGGCGTTCGTGGCGCCATGCAACTGCGCTGCGATGGCGTCGACCTGCGCCCACGTGATGCCGGTGCGCTGCGGCAGATCGTCGATCCGCACCGCCTGCACGCGCGCCATCGCGACATCGAACCCGTTGAGCTGGCCCGCATACGCATCCAGCCGCGGCGCACCGAGTCGCACCAATGCCTGCAGCAGCGCGATCAGGAACCAGACGTCGCTGCCGGGACGGATCGGATGATGCGCCGTCGCGATCTCGGCGGTCTCGCTGCGGCGCGGATCGACCACGATCAAGGCACCACGGTCGCGGATCGCCTTCAGCCGCACGGTCACGTCCGGCGCCGTCATCAGGCTGCCGTTCGATGCGACCGGATTGGCGCCGAGCATCAGCAGCACGTCAAGCCGGTCGAGATCGGGAATCGGCAGCAGCCACTGATGCCCGTACATCTGCCAATTCACGAGCTGATGCGGCCACTGGTCGACCGAGGACGCACTGAACTGGTTGCGCGAGCCGATGGCACGCAGCAGCTGCGGCACATAGGCCATCAGCGAAAAATGATGCACGTTCGGATTGCCGAGATACACCGCCACCGCATCGCGCCCATGCGCAGCCTGGATCGCATGCAACCGTTGCCCGATCTCCGCGAACGCCTCGTCCCACGTCGCCGCGTGCCAGACGCCATCGACCTGGCGCATCGGCCCACGCACCCGATCCGGATCATTCTCCAGGTCGAGAATCGCCACACCCTTCGGACAGAGATGTCCACGACTGAACGCGTCCGCGTCATCGCCACGGATCGACGTCAACACGCCATCGACATACTTCAACTGCAAGCCGCAGATCGCTTCGCAGAGCGGGCAGGCGCGGTGGTGGATCGAGACGTTTCCGTTCATGGGCGCCATGCTCGCGATGTCTGGTCATGTGACGAAGTAGCCTAGCAAGCACCCGCCGGCTCGCATTCGCGGCTGGCACAGTGGACAATGTGTCGGCGCTCCAATACCCTGCATATCATCCATGTGAACCCGGATTTACAGGAATAATGCTCGTTCGCCGCCTCGATCTGCTGCTCGCCGCTCTCGACAGAGCGCCTGTAGTTGCTTTGGTCGGCCCGCGTCAGGTCGGAAAAACCACCTTGGCGCGACAATTGGCGCTGGATCGGAATGTGCCCGATGCGCGCTTCTTCGATCTCGAGCGCGTGTCGGACCGAGCCGCGCTGACTGATCCGGATGCCTTGTTGGCAAGTTTGGGGCCAGGCCTGACGGTGTTCGACGAAGTGCATTTTGTGCCAGCGCTGTTCCAGTCGCTGCGCGTGGCGGTCGACGAGCGCCGTCGCCAGGGGCATCGCAGTGGCCAGTTTCTGGTTCTCGGTTCGGCATCGCTGGATCTGTTGCAAAGCGCTTCGGAGTCACTCGCGGGACGACTGGAAGTCGTCGAACTGGCGCCGTTCACGCTGACCGAAACCGGCGCCGACACGCAAGCCCAGCTCTGGCTGCGCGGCGGATTCCCGGAATCGTTTCTCGCAACCAGCGACGAGCACAGCCTGGTCTGGCGCGAGCAGTTCGTTCAGAGCTACTTGCATCGGGACATCCCGATGTTCGCACCACGTCTGCCGCGCGAAACTTTGCGACGCTTCTGGACCATGCTCGCACATCTGCAAGGCGCCGAATTCAATGCGGCACAACTGGCACGCAACCTGGATGTTTCGGCCCAGAGCATCACGCGTTACCTGGATCTGTTGTGCGACTTGTTTCTGATTCGGCGCCTGCCTGCCCATTCGCGAAACATCGGCAAGCGATTGCGCAAGTCGCCGAAGGTCTACGTCCGCGACAGCGGCATCGTGCATGCATTGCTCGGCATTGCGACCACACCGGAATTGCTGGCTCACCCGGTGATCGGCGGCAGTTTCGAAGGATTCGTGATCGAACATCTGATGGCGGCCGCGGGCGCAATGGCCGAGTGCAGCTTCTACCGTACCCAGGACGGCGCGGAAATCGATCTGCTCGTCACGTTGAAGCGCGAACGCATCGCCATCGAGATCAAGCGTTCGGCCAGCACCAAACCATCGCGCGGATTCCATATCGCGGGTGACGATGTCGAAGCCACGCAACGCTGGTTCGTGCACGGCGAACAACGCAGCTTCCCGTTGCCGAACGAAGTGCAGGCCCTGAATCTCGCGGATGCGATCAACAGACTTCAGTCGTTGCAGCGCCGCTGACTCACCGTTGCGCCATCCTCGGCACGCGCCCGATATCGCCACACGCCGCGGCGGCGAAGAAGCGTTTGGCCGGCGTGAGCGCGTCAACGAGGCCGAGGCCGCGGGAGAGCCATTGGCCAACGCGGCCGAGGTCACCGCCGAAGCCGCGTTCGATGGCGTCGATGGCGCGGGCGGCGGTGTGGGTGTCGGAGCGGCGCCAGCTGTCGAAGCGCGACAGGGTCGCAAGGCTGCCGAGGTCGCGATCACGCATACGCGCGTCGACGAGCACGTCGACCAGCGCGGCGGCGTCGATCAGGCCGAGATTGAGACCGAGGCCAGCGAGCGGATGCACGACGTGGGCGGTGTCGCCAAGCAGGGCCAGGCGTTCGGCGTGGAAGCGTTCGGCGAGTTGCAGGCGCAACGGAAACGCGAAACGTACCGTTGCCGCGACGACGCGTCCGAAGCGCAAGCCACTGGCTTCAGATACGGCATCACAGAAGGCCGCATCGTCGAGCGCGAGCAAGGCCTCGACCTCAGGTTCCGGGCGCGTCCACACCAGACTGGAACGACCGCCGCCGATCGGCAGAAAGGCCAGCGGCCCGCCTTTCAGAAAACGCTGGAAGGCGATGCCGGGATTTGGCTGCTCGGTCGTCAGATGCGCGACGACGGCGCGGCTCTGGTAATCGCGCACATCCGCAGCGATACCCGCTGATTCACGCAACGACGAGCGCCCGCCTTCGGCCGACACCACGAGGCGGGCGCGCAGGCGTACCGTCGTCGAGTTCGATTCGTGCCTCGCGTTCGCCGCGTTCGCAGTCGACGACGCGTGCCGCGTGCGCAGCGGCCACACGGGATCGCGCTGCATCGAACAGGCGCGCCTGCAACGCACGCAGCTCGACGATCCAGCCGAGCGTCGGTTCGGCCACGAGCTCGCGGCCGAAATGCAGCCCCTCGTCGCCCGAGCGCACTTCCATGTCGCGATAGGCGAAGGCGCGCGCGTCCGGCAGCGGCCATGCGCCGATGCGTTCGACAAAGCGCACGGAGGCCGGCGACAACGCGATGACGCGCGCATCAAGTGGCGCATCTTCGGTCGATGCGGCGGGTGGATTGGGTTCGACCAGGGCGACGTCGAACCCCGATTGCGCCAACGCAGCGGCCGCGCTGGCACCGACCGCACCGCCTCCGACGACGATCACATCCAGCAGGTTTCTTGCGTTCATCAGCGGAATCCCATGGCCGAATTCACCAGCGCATCGCGCACGATCGGCAGGTGTTCGGCCGACATCAAGGCCAGACTGCGCAGCGGTCCGAGCGGCAGGTCGCTGGCCATGAAGCGCGCCAGCGCATCGGAGAAACGCGCCGTGTGTTCGCGGTCGTCGCGACGGCGTTCGGCGTAGTCGGCCAGTGCCTGCACCGAGCCGATGTCCTCGCGATGGGCCGCGACGACATCGGCCAGCGCGAGCGCGTCACGCAGGCCGAGATTGAAGCCCTGCGCGCCGATCGGATGAATGGTCTGCGCGGCATTGCCGATCACGGCGACACGGCGATCGACCACGCGCTCGGCGAACTGCAGCTTCAACGGCCAAGGCTGGCGTTGCCCGACCTTGCGCCAATGCCCGAGCCGGGTGCCGAAACGGTGTTCGGCGAAGGCGAGGAAGTCGTCGTCCGACATCGCCAGTGCGGCGATGGCTTGCTCGGTCGTCAGTGTCATCACCAGACCGGCACGACGGCGATCCAGCGGCAGCAGCGCAATCGGGCCGCTGTCGGTGAAGCGTTCGTAGGCGCAACCATCGAGGTCGCGCTCGACTTCGATGGCGGTGACGATGGCCGTCTGGTCGTAGTCGTGACGCTGCAGCGGCATATTCAAGCGGTTGCGGATGACGGAGTCGGTACCGTCGGCGGCGACCAGCAGGCGCGTGCGCAGATGGCGCTCGTCGTCGCCGACGCGCAGGTTCAGCGCGACGTGATCGTCATGCGCGGTGAAGTCCTGCAGGCGCGCGGGTCGCCCGCGTTCGAGGCGCGTCGTGCGGGCCATCGCGTCGTCGAGGGCGCCGGCCAGTTGCCGCGCCGGCACGATCTGGCCGAATGCGGGCAATCCCTGCGCTGCGGCATCGAGCAGGGTGCGTCCGAACGCACCGCGACGACTGACGTGGATGCGCCGGATCGGATGCTGTCCCGCCGCCGCGTAGGCCACGCCAAGCGCGTCCAGCGCCAGGGTCGATGCCCGGCCGAGCGCGAAATGGCGCTCGTCCCAGCGCGGCGCCTGCGGCGTCGGTGGCGCCTGCGCTTCGATTGCGAGCACGCGCAAGCCGTCGACACGATCGAGCGCCAGCGCCAGGCTCATGCCGACGAGCCCGCCGCCGACGATCACGACATCGAAGTCCTGCCCGGTCCGATCCTTCATCCGCCGATGATAGCGAGCTGCCCCGGCGTCCCGTCAGTCGATTAGAATGTCCGCCCCAGAAGTTCCGGAGTCGTCCATGTCGCAGTTGTTCCGTTCCGACGCCGCGCGCCTCGTGCTGCTCGTCGCCCTGATCGTTGTCGCCGCCGCGACGCGCATGCTGCCCGGGCGTCCGCCGAATTTTTCGCCGATCGAGGCGATGGCGCTGTTTGCCGGCGCCGTGTTCGCGAGCCGTTACGTGGCCGTGCTGGTGCCGTTGGCCGCGATGCTGATCTCCGATGCCGTCATCGGTTTCCATTCCGGCATGTGGCTGGTCTACGCCTGCATGGCCGTCATCGCACTGGCCGGCACCCGCCTCGCCGGTCGCATCAGCGCCTTGCGCGTGGTCGGTTATGGTCTGGGCGCGGCGCTGTTCTTCTTCGTCGTGACCAATTTCGCGGTCTGGGCCGGCGCCGCCGAGTATCCGAACCCGATGTACACGCCGGACCTGCAGGGTCTGGTGAACTGCTACATCGCCGCGATCCCGTTCTTCCGCAACCAGATCGCCGGCGTGCTGGTGTATTCGGCGGTGCTGTTCGGCGCGCACGCGCTGATGACGCGCCGCGTGGCGCAGTCCGCGACCGCGTAAGCGCATGGGCAACCGCCTCAGCAAGATCTATACGCGTACCGGCGACGACGGTTCGACCGGTCTTGGCGATGGCACGCGCGTGTCCAGGACAGCGCACGCGTCACTGCCTACGGCACGGTGGACGAGTTGAACAGCGCTATCGGCGTGGTGCTTGCCTGCGGGCTGCCGCAGCCGATCGAGGACATGCTGACCGAGATCCAGCACGAACTGTTCGATCTTGGCGGCGAGCTTTGCATCCCGGGCAGCGAACTGGTGCATGAAGCCGACATCACGCGGCTGGAAGCCCGCCTCGATGGCCTGAACGAGGACCTGCCGCCGCTCAAGGATTTCATCCTGCCCGGCGGCGGCATGGCCGCGGCGCAATGTCATCTGGCGCGCACCATCGCACGTCGCGCCGAACGCGAAACGGTCACCCTGTCGCACCACGACGCGGTGCGCCCGGACACCATCCGCTATCTCAATCGTGTCTCCGACCTGCTGTTCGTGATCGCGCGTGCTGGCCCGTTCTGCCGGGCATGGCGAAGTGCTGTGGAAGCACGAGCGCCGCAAGCGCGGCTGATCGCGGCGGACCGAACGGCGATGATCCTGACGCACCCGGCCTGCCTGCTGCACTACCCTGGTCCGGGGCATCCGGAATCACCCGATCGTCTCCAGGCGGTGTTGCGCGCACTCGATGCGCCGGTGTTCGCGAACATTGCGCGTGTGGAAGCGCCGCTGGTCGAGCGCGCCCTGATCGATCGCGTGCATCCCGGCGTCGAATACGCGCAGATCTTCGCGCATGCGCCGCACGTGCAGACCTTGCGCCTCGATTCGGACACCGTGATGCATCCGGCCGCGGACTCGCTGGAAGCGGCGCTGCGCGGTGCCGGTGCCGTCGTCGCCGCGGTGGATGCGGCGCTCGATGGCCGCACGCGTCGCGCGTTCTGCGCGGTACGCCCGCCCGGGCACCATGCCACGCCGGCCCGAGCCATGGGCTTCTGCGTGTTCAACAATATCGCGCTGGGTGCGCGGCGTGCGCTGGATCGCGGGCTGGAGCGCGTGGCCGTGCTCGACTTCGACGTGCACCACGGCAACGGCACCCAGGACTGCTTCGAACGCGAACCACGCGTGCTGTTCGCGTCCTCGCACCAGTGGCCGCTGTATCCGGGCAGTGGCGGGCTCGACGAGACCGGCGTCGGCAATGTCTTCAATGGCCACCTGCCGGCCGGCAGCGGTCCGCGCGAGTTCCGCGCGGTGTGGTCGGAACAGTTGCTGCCCGCGGTCGAACGCTTCCGCCCGCAACTGATCCTGGTCTCGGCCGGCTTCGACGCCCATCGCCTCGACCCGCTCGGCGGCCTGGACGTCGAAACCGCCGACTACGCCTGGCTCACCCGCGAAATCGTCGCCCTCGCCGACCGCCACGCCGCGGGCCGCGTCGTCTCCACCCTCGAAGGCGGCTACAGCCTCACCGCCCTCGCCGAAGCGGGCGCCGCGCACGTGCGGGCGTTGTTTGGCTTGGCGGATTGATCGCCTCCGCGCGCTCACTGTTCGTGAGCGTTTCGATCAGGCTTTGCTCAGCACCGCAGTCCGTACAGGCGCCTTGCGTGCCGCCTTGCCCAGCGCGCTTTCCGCCCACTTGTTGAGACTGGTGCCGCTTCGTGCAGCCGCCTTCAGTGCCGCCGCGTGAACCTCGGGTGCGATGCGCAGCATGACCTTGCCACTGGCTGGTCGTTCCGGCGCCGAACCGAGTTCCCGGGATGCCGCCAGATAGTCGTCGATGGCCGCATGGAAGTTTGATTCGAACTCGGCCACCGATTCGCCGTGGAAGGCGATGATGTCGTCGATGTCCTGGACGCGCCCGACAATGACCTTGTCGTCGGCGTCGAAGACCATGCTGGCCGTGTAACCCTTGTAGGTCATGGCATTGCCCATGGCTTGATCTCCATTCTCTGGATGAACTCCCGAACAGCCAGGACACGGTAGCGAAGCGCTTCCTTGCCGGGATGCGGCCGATGGATCGTCATCTTCCGACCACCAAACTCGAACGTGACGGACGACCCCGCGCCCTCGACGACCTTGCAGCCGGCTGCCTTGAGCAGGGACTCGATGCGCGCCCACTCGATATTCCCGCTGATGGGGTCGGCGAGCACCTTCTCAAGGGTCTTGCGCTGCGTGCTGTTCACAACGAAATGATAGCGCCACGCCACCGAAGTGCAATCACTCCACGATCAGCAGCGGGCCTCGAAGGCGGCTACAGCCTCACCGCCCTCGCCGAAGCCGGCGCCGCGCAGGTGCGGGCGTTGTTTGGCTTGGCGGACTGATCGACCTGCGGTCGCAACGCACAAGCCATTCGAAAATCGGCCAGCAGGTCACGTTCAACGCCTAACGCCCGAGTTAAGCCGCGCCGAAGGCGTCGGCTTGAATGATGGGATGGACTCCTCCCGGCGCGGCATCGGCATCGAAGTGCCAGTCTGAAGGTGTTGAGGCATCAGTCACCGCCGGAGGAGTCCGCCATGAAGTGTAATCCCGCTGTCGCCACCATCGCCATCGACCTCGCGAAGTCGGTGTTCCAGGTGCTCGCCGTTGATCAGGACGGCAGGGCAATCGATTCACATCGGCTGTCGCGTGCGCAGTTCATCGCGTTCTGGCAGAACCGTGCACCGGTGCGGGTGGTGATGGAAGCCTGCGGCTCGGCGCATCATTTCGGCCGCTGGCTGAGTGCGCTGGGTCATCAGGTGACGCTGCTTCCGGCGCAGTACGTGCGGCCCTATGTGCGGCGCAGCAAGATCGACGCTGCGGATTGCCTGGCGATGATCGAAGCGGCGCGTGCCATCGACCTGAAGCCGGTGCCGATCAAGACCGAGCTGCAGCAGGTGATCCAGTTGCTGCATCGTGCGCGTCAGCAGTGGCAGGAGACGCGCACGGCACGCATCAATCTCGCGCGCGGCTTGCTGCGCGAATTCGGCATCGTGATTCCCGAAGGCGCCGAGCGTGGCCAGCAGGCGATGCGCACGGCGCTTGGTCACGAGGCACTCGATCAGCGCGCATGCGCGATCTGATCGCATCGCTGCTCGATGAGATTCGCGCACTCGAACAACGCGTCGTCGACGCCGATCGTGCACTCGCGTCGACAGCGAAGGACGATCGCGTGATCGCCGATCTGGAGAAGTTGCCGACCATCGGCTGGGTCACGGCAACGGCAGTGCGCGCATCGGTCGGCGACATTCATCGCTTCAAGAATGGTCGCGTGCTGTCGAGCTGGCTCGGCTTCACGCCAAAGGAGCATTCGAGCGGATCGACGCGACAACTGGGGCGCATGAGCAAGTGCGGCGACGTGTATTGCCGCACGCTGCTGATTCAAGGCGCGCGTGCGGTACTCGCGGCGGCAAAACGTGCGCAGGCTGCGGGCAAGCCGCTCGATCGTTTGCGCGCCTGGGCGGTCGCGCTCGCCGAACGCCGCGGCTTCAACAAGGCGGCAGTCGGCCTTGCGAACAAAATGGTGCGCATCATCTGGGCGACGTGGCACCACGCACGCAGCTTCGATGCCGACTACGGCAAACGCTTCGATCAGGAGATCGTGATGACCAGCGCCTGATCGATACCCGCAGTCAACGCACCACACCCTTTCACCACAGAGCGGCACGTCAACGGATCGATCAGATCAACCTCATCACCAGCGGCTCGGCCGCGGTGTGGCAAGGCCGATAACTATGTCGACCCTCGAGGTCGCTTGAACGATAGGCCCCACACCTGCGGATTCCATGATGTCCCGGCGGATGATCCCGCCACTTCGAGGACGGATAGACGCTTGCACCGATCCACCCGTGATGAAGCAGAACAGGATCAATCAGGTTGACGTAGGGGAGGAGTCCATAGATGATAGTTAGGCCTCAAGATGCCACAGGGCATGATGCAGCTTCCACTGTTCATACCCGGGCGTGGCAATTGAGCCATCAGCTGCCAGCGGCGACAGATTGAAGCCTTCTTCCACATCCTCGTAGTAGACGACCACGCCGTTGTGTTCCGCTACGACGAAGACGTACTCAGTGTTGCCGAATCGCTCTATCGGAACCGCACGTAGTGGCGTGCGGATCGACGCGAACAATGTCGCCAACTCCGCGGGGCATTCAAGCAAATGCCGTTCGATCATCGAGGCGACATCTTCTGCGGTGGCTGGCGACCAACTGTCCATTGAGGCCTAACGCCTTGTTAAGCCGCCGCCGTGCGACGGTGTTCGGATGATACGAGCAACTTCCTCGGCGCTCGGCTTGAAAACATAGTTAGACCTCGCCTTCATGAAGCGACGCTCTGATGTTCTGCCACTCTTCCCACGCACGCTCCGGATCGATGTCTTGGTAGTCGCGGGCACTCACCACAGCTTCATGTGCTGACCGAGGCATGGCAATGCACGCGGCGTTGTTCCGTGCCTCAATAACCTCCGCCTCCACCAGGGGAGATCCCTTCTGTCGCTCCAGGTTCAGCAGTACTGCTACCAGCGCAGGAACTGGAGCAATGATGAGTTCGTCGTCGGCCATGTTCAGTGCGTGCGAGGTCTAACGCCCGAGTTAAGCCGCGCCGAAGGCGTCGGCTTGAATGATTGGTTAGGCCCTGCGCTCACCAGGACCGCAATGAATGAAGCCTCGTGGCGGGCCGTGCGGCCACATGGTTGAACAAACAAATGCCTCATACAAGTATGCGTGCCAGACGGCGTCGGTACCGAGGTCGGTCTCTCCGCGCCGCTGAACACTCCAGGGGAAGGCTGGGCCGAACCCGGATGCGCAGTACACGATCTGCGTTTGGTCATCGGCCGCGACGATGGTGCAGGTATGCGCCCCTACGCCGTACTGCCATGACTCGATGCAGTTGACTGGATTGATGCAGGCGGCTCGAAAAGCAACGCGTTGCTCGTCCGTGTCGAAGAATTCCAGCTCTCGTTCGAGGATCTGCTGCACTTCGGGCCTAACGCCGTGTTAAGCCGCCGCCGCGCGACGGTATGTGGATGATACGAGCAACTTCCTCGGCGGTCGGCTTGAATGATGGGATGGACTCCTCCCGGCGCGGCATCGGCATCGAAGTGCCAGTCTGAAGGTGTTGAGGCATCAGTCACCGCCGGAGGAGTCCGCCATGAAGTGTAATCCCGCTGTCGCCACCATCGCCATCGACCTCGCGAAGTCGGTGTTCCAGGTGCTCGCCGTTGATCAGGACGGCAGGGCAATCGATTCACATCGGCTGTCGCGTGCGCAGTTCATCGCGTTCTGGCAGAACCGTGCACCGGTGCGGGTGGTGATGGAAGCCTGCGGCTCGGCGCATCATTTCGGCCGCTGGCTGAGTGCGCTGGGTCATCAGGTGACGCTGCTTCCGGCGCAGTACGTGCGGCCCTATGTGCGGCGCAGCAAGACCGACGCTGCGGATTGCCTGGCGATGATCGAAGCGGCGCGTGCCATCGACCTGAAGCCGGTGCCGATCAAGACCGAGCTGCAGCAGGTGATCCAGTTGCTGCATCGTGCGCGTCAGCAGTGGCAGGAGACGCGCACGGCACGCATCAATCTCGCGCGCGGCTTGCTGCGCGAATTCGGCATCGTGATTCCCGAAGGCGCCGAGCGTGGCCAGCAGGCGATGCGCACGGCGCTTGGTCACGAGGCACTCGATCAGCGCATGCGATCTGATCGCATCGCTGCTCGATGAGATTCGCGCACTCGAACAACGCGTCGTCGACGCCGATCGTGCACTCGCGTCGACAGCGAAGGACGATCGCGTGATCGCCGATCTGGAGAAGTTGCCGACCATCGGCTGGGTCACGGCAACGGCAGTGCGCGCATCGGTCGGCGACATTCATCGCTTCAAGATTGGTCGCGTGCTGTCGAGCTGGCTCGGCTTCACGCCAAAGGAGCATTCGAGCGGATCGACGCGACAACTGGGGCGCATGAGCAAGTGCGGCGACGTGTATTGCCGCACGCTGCTGATTCAAGGCGCGCGTGCGGTACTCGCGGCGGCAAAACGTGCGCAGGCTGCGGGCAAGCCGCTCGATCGTTTGCGCGCCTGGGCGGTCGCGCTCGCCGAACGCCGCGGCTTCAACAAGGCGGCAGTCGGCCTTGCGAACAAAATGGTGCGCATCATCTGGGCGACGTGGCACCACGCACGCAGCTTCGATGCCGACTACGGCAAACGCTTCGATCAGGAGATCGTGATGACCAGCGCCTGATCGATACCCGCAGTCAACGCACCACACCCTTTCACCACAGAGCGGCACGTCAACGGATCGATCAGATCAACCTCATCACCAGCGGCTCGGCCGCGGTGTGGCAAGGCCGATAACTATGTCGACCCTCGAGGTCGCTTGAACGATAGGCCCCGCACCGGCGGATTCCATGATGTCCCGGCGGATGATCCCGCCACTTCGAGGACGGATAGACGCTTGCACCGATCCACCCGTGATGAAGCAGAACAGGATCAATCAGGTTGACGTAGGGGGAGGAGTCCATAGACACATAGTTAGGCAGCATTGCGGCATTCCCAAATAACGCGCTTGCCGATGAACCACGCCGACAACATGAACGCAAAAGCTGGCCATGAAAACAGCCACACGAAAGACGGCATTTCCAAGCCGCTGAACGTCCAGCCCATGGCGAAGTAGCTCACGATCAGATCGGGCTCAAAGCCAACGAGAGCAAAAAACATCGATAGCCACGCTATGACATACAGCACGAACAACAAGGCTGCGTTTTTAAGTGCTCGCGACATAGGTAGGGATGGTGCCTAACGTCAATTATCCGACCAAAGAGTCGGGCTATGCGGCAGAGTCTCGTCCTGATGAACGCAGCGGGTCAAGAGACTTGCGTGTGGCACGATGAGTTGCGCCGAGTAGATGATTGGCGTGACGCTGGGAGATAACGGCATATCCGACGACGATGTAGGGATATGTCTTATCGCGGCCGCAGAGTCGGGCTAACCGGCAAATCGGATTTCCGGACGCAGTCAATTCCGCGAATAGCGAGCAGCGCAACGCACGCCTCTTGTCGCAGATCATCACACCCCGCGATCACGGGGTGACGGCGGCGCGTTCCGTCGCTGACAATCGCGGGCATCTTCGGGGGAATTTGCGATGTTGAAGTCGGTGCGCCGTGTCGTGGCGGGTATGTTGTGTGTGGGGGCGATGGCGGTTTCGGCTGAGCAGGCGAGCGAGAAGATCCGCCTGGCGCCGCCGCAGGCGATGTTTCGGGACAGCATCACGTTGAACCAATTTGTCAGCGGCACGCTGCGCTTCGTGTTGTTGCACGAGATCGGGCATGGCTTCGTCGACCTGTACGGCATTCCCGTGCTCGGTCGCGAGGAGGACGCGGCGGATCGGTTTGCGACCTGGTGGATGGCGCCCGATGGCGAAGGCCAGGACGGCACCGATGCGATCGCGGCGATGGAATGGTGGCTGGCCTCGGCCAAGACCAGCGGCTTGAGCCGCGAGCAGTTGGCGTGGTGGGACGAACACGGCATCGACGAACAGCGCGGATTCCAGATCGCCTGCCTGCTCTACGGCAGCGACCCCGAAACCATGGGCCCGCTCGCCGGCCGACTTGGCGTGCCCGCCGAACGTCGCGAATCGTGCGTGCCGGAAGCACAGGAGAATGCGGCCTCGTGGTCGGCCTTCCTGCGCGGCCAGGCCTCGACGCTGACGCATCAACTCGACGGCTTCATCGTGCCGAAGAACTACGTCGAGCCGGAATCGCCCGACACCGTCGATGCCGCCAAGCTCGTGCGCGAGATGAAGTTGCTGGAAGAGCTCGCGGCGATGCTCGGGCAGTTCAAGTTTCCCGAAGGCAGCGTGATGGTGCGGATGTATGCGCAGGATTGCGGCATGGCGAACGCCTATTGGGACCCGAACGAAAAGAACATCGTGCTCTGCTACGAGCTCGTCAACCACATCGCCAACGTGGGCTACGCCGCCGGATTCCGCTGAGCCTGCAGCAGTGCGGCCAGCGCCGCGCGCAAACCCGCGGCGTCGAGCGGCTTGCGCAGGAAACCGTCGAAGCCGGCCGCGCGTGCCTCGGCTTCGGTATTCGCCTCGCTGCGGGCGCTGATCGCCAGCGCCGGCACGTGCCGACCGATGCGATTCCGCAGCAAGGGCAGCAACTGCAGGCCACCCATGCCGGGCAGATCGAGGTCGCTGACGATCAGATCCACCGCGGCATCGGCATGATGCAGGGCATGCATGGCCTGATCGGCCACACGCACCGTCGCAGCCTCCGTCCGCAACCAGGTCGCGATGACTTCACGCGTCACGGCATCGTCCTCGACCAGGAGGATGCAGCGAGACGCGTTGTCCACCGCGGCGCGCTCCGGAACCGGCACGCCGACCGCGACCGACGCGGTTTCCGTCATCGCCACGTCCGGCAAGGGCAGGCGCACCGAGAACACGCTGCCGACGCCCGGCGTCGAGCGCAACACCACCTCGCCGTCCATCAATTGCGCGAGCTGATGCACGATCGACAATCCGAGCCCGCTGCCGCCGAGCCCGGCACCGAAACTGGTCTGCGAAAACCGCTGGAACAGGCGCGCGCATTCGGCCTCGGTCATGCCCGGCCCGGTGTCCTCGACATCGATCCGGACCAGGGCACCCTCGCGCCGTGCCCGCAGCACGATGCGTCCGCGCGCGGTGAACTTGAGCGCATTGTTCGCGAGGTTCAGCACGATCTGGCGCAACCGCGTCGCGTCCGCCAGCACGCCCTTCGGCAGGTCGTCGGCGATCTCGAGCGCGCATTCGAGTCCCTTGCGCTGCGCCAACGGCGCGACCGCATCGACGATTTCGCGCAGCAGGCTGTGCAACGCCGTCGCTTGCGGATGCAAGGAAAGCTTGCCGGCCTCGGCACGCGACAGATCGAGCAGGTCGTTGACCATGCGCAACAGGTGCTGGCCGGACTGACGCACGGTCGAGACGTAGTGCTGCTGGGTGGCATCCAGCGGCGTGCCTGCGAGCAGTTCGGCCATGCCGAGCACACCGGTCATCGGCGTGCGGATCTCGTGGCCCACGGTCGCGAGGAATTCGCTCTTCGCGGCGCTGGCCGACTCGGCATGACGCCGCCGCTCCTCGGCCATGGCCATGGCGTGACGGGCCTCCAGGCGCCTGCGGTTCA
Source organism: Lysobacterales bacterium (assembly GCA_016721845.1). Lineage (NCBI taxonomy): Bacteria > Pseudomonadati > Pseudomonadota > Gammaproteobacteria > Lysobacterales > Lysobacterales bacterium. The sequence continues at coordinate 192,506 of JADKHK010000013.1, read as the reverse complement.
TGCGCCACAGCAGCACGAAACCGAGCAGGGTCAGCACGCCATACATGGCATACGCCGCGGGACTCGACCACCAGGGTGGCGCCATCACGAGACGCGTCGTGAGCGTCGTCGCGCCGGGCTGCCCGAGCGCATTCTCGGCCCGCACCTGCACCCGATAGTCGCCCGCCGGCAGGCGCGCGATCAGGCGCTCGCCGGCGGCGCCGACATCGACCCAGTCCGGGTCGAACCCCTCGATGCGAAACCGATACCGCTGTGCTTTCGGCTCGATGAAGGAGATCAGGCGCGCACCGATCGCCAGTTCATGATCCAGCGGCCCGAACTGCAGGGCATCGCCACCCGGCATGCGGGTTCGCACCTCCTCGTCGTGCAGATAGCGCAGCGCCGCCCAGTTCAGCGGAAGCGACGGCGGCGATGGCGACGACCACCGGCCACGCACGCGCAACACGCCCTCGCCGACCAGAAACACCACATCCTCGCCCTGGCGCACCGCACTCGGCATGATCTCGAACTGCACGCTCGGCAGTCCGTCGGCACGCGTGAACGGATGCAGGCTCGGCTGCACTGGATCAACCCGCCACAGCCCACGCGGATTGCTGAGCAGGACTTGCCCGGCAGCGTCGACGACCAGGGTCGAGGCCTCGGCGACCGGCAAGCCATCACGCTCGCCCAGGGTCCAGTCGATCGACCAGCCTTGCTCCCGACGGACCAGCAGCATCAGGCGTCCGAGTTGATGTACCAGCAGCCGTTCGGCATCAAGGAAGGCGAAGGCATGCACACGCTCCGGCGCGACCGCGTCCAGGCGCACGAAGGCCTCGCCACGATCGTCGAGATGGCGAAGGCCGGTCGCGTCGGCCATCCAGATGCGGCCTTCCGGATCGGCGCTGATCTGCTCGAAGTCATCGTTGTCGAGACCCTGCTCGCCGGCCCGCCAGACCTGGTTGCGTCCATCCGGCGACAACACGTTCAGGCCTGCGGTCAGCGCGCCGATCCAGAGCCGGCCATCGGGCGACTGTGCCAGCGCTTCGGCGACCCCACCGGCCCAGGGTTCACCGACCCGCAGGCCCGTGACCAGGGTGTCGTGCGCGGGATCGAGATGCAGCACCCCCTCGCGGTCGGGCAGCCACAAGGTGCCGGCGGCGTCGCACCACACGCCGCTCAAACGCCGCCGCGCCAGTGCGGCGGCGTGGCGGGTGCCGGTCCAGCGCGCGACCTCGCCCTGCGGCGAAATGCGGGTGAGTTCGCCGCTGCGCACCAGCATCCACAAACTGTCGTCCGGACAACGCGTGATGCCGCTGCGGCGTCCGCTCGACGGTGACGCGGGATCGAGCGGATCGTGCCGGAAGACCTGAAAGCGTTGCCAGTCCGGGCGCAGGTAGGCGATGCCATGCGCGCCCGTGCTGAGCCATAGTCCACCTTCGTGATCGCGCAACAGATCGAGCACATCGGTATCCGGCAGGGCCCCGGGCACGGCCGGGCGCGGGCGAATCCAGTCGCTGCCGCCGTCGCCCCGCAGGCGTAGCACGCCGCCGCGCACGGCCACCCAGACCTCGCCCGAAGCGCCGTCGACGACCGACTCCACCAAACCGGCGTCCTCGGGCAGGACCACCCGCGCCAGCGTGTCGGTGCCGACGTTACGGCGGAACAGGGCCGCATTCGCGCCGACCCAGAGCGTGCCGTCGCGGGTGACCTGCACGGAATTCACCAGCGGCAGTTCAACCACCTTGCGCGCCGGGCCCGGCACATCCGCATCGGCCGCATCGATCCGCCACAGCGCATCCAGCGTTCCGACCCACAACACGCCGTCGACATCGACCGCCATGTCGAGCACGGTCGCCGTGCGCAGGGCCGGATCAAGATCCATCAACCGGTCCAGCGCCACCGGCGCCGCCTCACCCCGGCGCAATCGCGCAAGTCCCTGCGCGTAGGTGCCGATGTAGAGGTCGCCGCGCGCGGTCTCGGTCAAGGCGAAGACATCGCCACCGCGCAGACCGTTGCCCGCCGGGTCCGGCACGATGCGGGTGAACCGGGTGTCCTCGCTGTCGTCGAGCATTGCCAGCCCGGTGCTCTCGCATCCCACCCAGATGCGTCCGTCCCGGGTCGCAAGCGCGGTCTGCACGTCGTTGCACGGCAACGAGGTGGCATCGTCCGGATCGTTGCGGAACACCTTGAAGCCCAAACCGTCGAAGCGCGCCAAGCCATCGCGGGTGGCGATCCAGAGATGACCGCCGGGGTCCTGGGTCAGGTCCATCGTCGACAGTGCCGGCAAGCCTTCGGCGCTGCCATACAGCCGGAAAGCGGGCGCGATCGCGTCGGCCCAGGCCAGGTTCGGCAGCAGCAGGCATCCGGTGATCAGCAAGGACCGCATGCGCCGACGATGCCAGCGGCTTGCAGATTCGCCAAGGGGAATTGCGACGCGGGTCGATGGCACCACTCGGCATTCGTGGCAAAGTGCGGGCCATGAGAATCCTGCTGCCCGCCCTGCTCGCGCTGTTCGCAGTCACGTCCGCTTCGGCGGCCGACAGCTATCGCTTCGACACCGTGCATTCGCAGGTGCAGTTCCGCGTCAGCCACCTCGGCTTCAGCGAGTCCGAAGGCGAGTTCCACGATCTGCGCGGCGGATTCCGCTTCGATCGCGACGACTGGTCGAAGTCCAGCTGCGACGTGACCATCGGCATCGCTTCGCTCGATCTCGACGACGAAGCCTGGAATCGCAAATTGCTCGAATCCGACTGGTTCGATGGCGCCAGGCACCCGGACATGCGCTTCCGCTGCCTGCAGGTGACCCAGCAGGACGAACACCATGGTCGCATCGATGGCGAGTTGACCTTGCGCGGCATCACCCGCCCGGTCTCGCTCGACCTGCAGTTCAATCGCGCCGCCATCCACAAGTATTCGCTGAAATACACCGCCGGCTTCAGCGCGACGACGATGATCCGTCGCAGCGACTACGGCATGCACAAGTACATCCCCGAGATCGGCGACGAGATCGCCATCCGGCTCGACATCGAAGGCCAGCGCGAAGGAGCGAAACGTGAGCGCAAGAAGTGATGCCACGCGCTGGGGCAGCGTCGCCAAGTTCTTCCACTGGACGATCGCGCTGTTCGTGATCGGCCTGCTGGTCGGCGGCCTGACCATGGTCGACATGAAAGTGTCGCCGGACAAGTTCAAGCTGTACGCGCTGCACAAGTCGTTCGGCATCACCGTGCTGGCGCTAATGCTGCTGCGCTTCGCCTGGCGCGGCATCGATCCGCGCCCGCAGGATGTGGCCGGCATGGCGCCGATCGTCGCATTTGCGGCCCATGCGGTGCACCGCCTGCTCTACGTCGCATTGCTGGCGATGCCGATCTCGGGCTGGGTCTACAACTCCGCCTCGAACTTTCCGCTGCAATGGTTCGGCCAGGTGAACCTGCCGGCCATCGTCGCGCCGGACAAGGACCTCAAGCACCTCGCCCACGAGGTCCACGAGTTTCTGGCCTGGACCATCATCGCGCTGCTGCTGGCCCATGTGGCCGGCGCGCTGAAACATCATCTGATCGACCGCGACGACACCCTGCGGCGCATGCTGCCCTTCGCCAGGCCGCGCGCGGAAGCCGCGGCTGCGACCGTCTCCCAACCTGCTCCCACGGATACACCATGAACCTGCGCCTGCTCGGCCTCCTTGCCCTGATCGCTTCGTCCTCGACTCTCGCGGCCGACTACACGATGCGCACCGGCACGCTCACCTTTGCCGGCCAGCAACAGGGCGAAGCCTTCGAAGGCCGTTTCGACCGGTTCGCGCCGGCCATCCAGTTCGATGCCGCGCAACTCGCGACCAGCAAGCTCGACGTGAGCATCGACCTGGCCAGTGCCGATACCCAGAACAGCGAACGCGACGACACCCTCAAGGGTTCGGACTTCTTTGCCATTGCCGACTTTCCGAAGGCGCGTTTCGTGACCTCGGCGATGCGCGCGATCGATGCCACGCACTTCGAGGCCGACGCCACGCTGACGATCCGCAACAAGACCGTCGCGCTGAAGTTTCCGTTCACCTTCGAACCGAATGCCGACGGTGCGCGCCTGAAAGCCAAAGTCACGCTGGACCGCATCGCCTTCGATGTCGGCACCGGCGACTGGGCCGACGAGAGCATGATCGGCCGCCAAGTCGAGGTGAATGTCGATCTGAGCCTGGTCAAGAAGTCCTGAGGCGTCGAGTCGCGGGACGGAGCCCGCTCCCACAAAAGCCGCAGTCAACCGAGTGGTGAGAGCTCTTGTGGGAGCGGGCTCCGCCCCGCGATTCATGCATCCAGAAATCGCCTCAGCTTCACCCCATCGAACGGCCAGCGCAGTTCCTCGCCATCGGCACGACGCAGCACCGGCACATGCCAGCCATAGACGGATTCAAGCGCATCGTCATCATCGACGTAGCGTGTGTCGCTCGGGTCTGCCGCCAGTTCGTGCAGCATCTGGGCCGCCATGTCGCACAACGAACAACGTTCGCGACGGATGAATTCAAACGCGTGCATGGAACCTCGAAAGAATCGCGCCGCACGCGGCGCTCCTACATAATACCGGCCCCTCGCATGGAGCCGCGCCATGGGCGTCAGCGTTTTCGACCTGTTCAAGATCGGCATTGGCCCATCGAGTTCGCACACCGTCGGGCCGATGCGCGCCGCGGCGCGATTCGTCGATCGCTGGCTGGTCGAATCGGGCCAGTTGGCGCGTTGCGTGCGCGTGCGCGCCGAGGTGTTCGGTTCGCTGGCGCTCACCGGTCGCGGCCACGGCACCGACAAAGCGGTGCTGATGGGCCTCGAAGGCCATCTGCCGAATCGCATCGACCCGGACCTCATCCCGACCGCGCTCGACCGTATCCGCGCCAGCAAGCGCATCCGCCTGCACGGCACGCACGAGGTCGACTTCGACGAGAAGCGCGACCTGATCATGAACAAGCGCCAGAAACTGCCGTTCCACACCAATGGCATGCGCTTCGCGGCCTATGACGCCGAGGGCCGCGAGATCGCGACGCGCGACTACTACTCGGTTGGCGGCGGCTTCGTCGTGAACCAGGACGAGGCGGCGGAAGATCGCATCGTCGCGGACGAGACCGAACTGCCCTATCCCTACCACTCCGGCGACGAGTTGCTGGCGCGCTGCGCGACGCACGGACTCGGCATCGCCCAGTTGATGTACGCCAATGAACAGGCCTGGCGCAGCAATGCCGAGATCGATGCCGGACTCGACGAGATCTGGACGGCGATGCAGGCCTGCGTCTCGCGCGGCATCCGCACCACGATCGCGACCCTGCCCGGCGGCCTGCATGTGTCGCGCCGCGCGCCCGCATTGCACGCCGAGTTGTCGTCGAAACCCGAAGCGGCGATGCGCGATCCGCTGACCGTGCTCGACTGGGTGAACCTGTACGCGCTTGCGGTGAACGAGGAAAACGCCGCCGGCGGTCGCGTGGTCACCGCGCCGACCAATGGCGCGGCCGGCATCATCCCGGCCGTGCTGCATTACTACGACCGCTTCTGCCCGGGCGCGAACCTCGCCGGTGTGCGCACCTTCCTGCTCACCGCCGCCGCCATCGGCATCCTGTACAAGGAAAACGCCTCGATTTCGGGCGCCGAAGTCGGTTGCCAGGGTGAAGTCGGCGTGGCCTGTTCGATGGCGGCCGCCGGACTCACCGCCGCGCTCGGCGGCAGCAGCGGTCAGATCGAGAATGCGGCAGAGATCGGCATGGAACACAACCTCGGGCTGACCTGTGATCCGATCGGCGGGCTCGTGCAGATCCCGTGCATCGAACGCAACGCGATGGGCGCGGTGAAGGCGATCAATGCCTCGCGCATGGCCCTGCGCGGCGACGGCAAGCACAAGGTCAGCCTCGACAAGGTCATCAAGACCATGCGCGACACTGGCCGCGACATGCAGGACAAGTACAAGGAAACCTCACGCGGCGGGCTGGCCGTCAACGTCATCGAGTGCTAGTCGGATTCGATACGCCGTGCGGCACGTGGCCGGTGGCGACATGTTCGCGCGCCGAATCGGCATTGCGCGCCGAGTCGTCAAAGAAGATGTCGGCACCGAAGGTCTTCAGGAACGGGCCCTTGTCGCGGCCGCCGAGGAACAGCGCTTCGTCGATGCGCACGCCCCATTCGCGCAGCGTCAGGATCACGCGCTTGTGCGCGGGCGCCGAACGTGCGGTAACGAGCGCGGTACGGATCGGGCTTTGTCCGAACGGAAACGCCGACTGGATGCGATGCAGCTGGTCGAGGAAGGCGCGGAACGGGCCGCCGCCCATCGGCTTCGCGGCGTGTTCGATCTCGTTGTCGTGGAAGGCCTGCAGGCCCTGCTCCTGCGAGATGCGCTCGGATTCGTCGGAGAAGATCACCGCATCGCCATCGAAGGCGATGCGCAATTGTTCCGAGTGCCAGTCCGGCGCCTTCGACGGCAGGATGGTCGCCGCGGCGACACCGGCTTCGAGTGCACTGCGAACATCGTCGTGGTTGGCCGACAGGAACAACTGCGCGCCGAACGGTTGTACGTAGGGCCAGGTCGGGGCGCCATTGGTGAAGGCGGCTCGCACGATCTCGAGTCCGTAGTGTTCGATCGCGTTGAAGATGCGCAGGCCGGTATCGGACGAGTTGCGCGACAGCAGGATCACTTCGATGCGCGGTGTCTCGGCCGAGAGCCGATTGATGCGCAGCAGCTTCTCGACCAGCGGGAAAGCGATGCCCGGCGCCAGCAATTCGTTCTCGCGCGCCATCTGGAAGGCGCGATAGGCATCGAGTCCGTCACGCTCGAACAGCGCATGACTTTCCCCGAGGTCGAACAACGCCCGCGAACTGATCGCGACCGTCAGGCGATTCTCAGCGGTCGATTCCCGGGTCATTCGAAGATCGTTGGCGAACAATTCCGAGGCCGTAAGCGCGGCCTGCACCGCATCAGCACTCCGACGCCATCCCAAACAAGGCGTTGCGGCACGCCGTTGCCGGAATGCGCCGCACGATTGTGCACTGGTGAATCCGAGTGCTGTATTCATGATGATGCGTTTCACCACCAGCGGATCGCGTCGCGATGCGGATCGGCGCTCATCAGCAACGCCGCCGATCCGGCGACATGCGGGCCAGCCATGCTGGTGCCGCTCATGGCCGTACGCGGTATCCCTGCCAAACGTGATGACCGAACGCCGACACCGGGCGCGGCGATGTCCGGCTTCATGCGGTTGCGGCCGTCCTCGGTCACTGGGCCGCGGCTGGAAAAACTGGCGATGGTCGGCGCTGGTCGCTGTTGCCAAGCGCCCACCGAGAATGACTCGGAGAACATCGCCGGCGGGTCGTTGACCGTCGAACAGGCGCTGCCGCTGTTGCCCGCCGACGCAACCACGAGCACGCCCGCCGCCGTCAGGTTGGCGACGGCGGTGTCGCACTGGTCGCGATGTCTCGCCTGAGTTGCCACCCTCGGAGGTCGGACAGCCCCAGGAATTGTTGATGACGTGCGGCGCTTTCGACGGGTCGGGATTCTCGCCGGTGAGATCGGTTGGGGCGAGGAACCAGTTGAAGCATTCCAGGTAGGCGTCGGCGTGCCATTGCCCTCTTCCATGTTGCGGCAGCCAATCCATTTCGCATCCGGAGCCACGCCGACAATTCGATTGCTGCCATTGTCGCCGACCATGGTCCCCATCGTGTGCGTGCCGTGCTGACTGTCGTCGCAGGGCGCGAGCGAATTCGCGCCGCAGGTTTGCGCCCGCCGGCGTGGGATGGCGTCGTGCCAGGCGTAGTTGTGATCGGCGGTGATGCCGTTCCAGCCGAGGTAATTGGCCTTGATGGCCGGATGGGTCCAGCGATAGCCGGTGTCCTGGCCTGCGATCACAACACCCGCACCGCGTGGATTGCCGGGCAAGGCCCAGACATCGTCGGCATTGATGTAGCTGACGCCCGGTTCGAGCGCAGTGATCGCCTTGCCGAACAACATCGGCTCGGTCTTCGGCCGGCAGCGCCTGATGAGGGGATCCGGAATCGACGCGCGACATCGGTCTGCGCGCTTCGCCAAGGCCGACAACTTGTCCGGCGGCATCGTCGCGGCGATGGCGTTGACGACCACGAAGCGGCGATGTGCGATGCCCTCGCGCGCCAGCCAGGCCAGCACGTCGCGCTGGCTCGCATCGGCGACCGACTGCAGCGCCGCATGAATCACCCGCGGCCGCTCGGCCGGCGCAGTGCGTTCCGACAAGGCAAGCACGTCGACGGCGGCCTTGGCCGGCGTCGTCGGCGTGATCAGGACATCGATCGGCGCCGCCGACTTGGCAGCCTGCGTCCACACTGCGACATCGACCTTGTCGCGCCAGTCGCCCGCCGACAGTGTCCACGATGCCAGTGCCAGCACCGTTGCAGCGATCGACCGTTCAATAGGCAAATTGCTCATCGAGAATCCGTTGCTCAAGATTGTGTTCCGGGTCGAACAGCAGGGTGACCGTACGTGTCGGCGATTCGCGCACCGTCACCTCGACGATGTCGCGCACCTCGTTCGCATCGGCGGTGGCGCTGACCGGGCGCTTGTAGTGATCGAGAATCTCGAAGCGCACCTCGACCGAAGCCGGCAGCACCGCACCGCGCCAGCGCCGCGGCCGGAACGGCGAAATCGCGGTCATCGCCAGCACGCGCGAATCCAGCGGCAGGATCGGCCCGTGCGCCGACAGGTTGTAAGCGGTGCTGCCCGCCGGTGTCGCCACCAGCACGCCATCGCAGATCAGCTCGTCGAGCTTGACCACGCCATTCAAGGACACCCGGATGTGCGCCGCCTGCTTGGTCTGGCGCAACAGAGAGACTTCATTGAACGCGATCGCATCGACCGTCGAACCCGATTCCGACACCGCGGTCATTTCCAGCGGCCGCAATTGCGTCGGACGCGCCAGCGCGATGCGCGCCAGCAGATCGTCCGGACGAAACTGGTTCATCAGGAAACCGACACTGCCGAGCTTCATGCCGTACACCGGCTTGGCCAGATCACGATGACGGTGCAGGGTCTGCAGCATGAAACCATCACCGCCGAGCGCGACGATCACATCCGCATCGGCAGGCTTGATCTCGCCATGCGCCGCGCGCAGTGCGACCAGCGCGGACTGCGCTTCTTCGGTCTTGCTGGCGGCAAACGCGATGCGATGGCTCATGGCCGCGCAGGATGCCGCAAGCCTGCCGGCTGCGGAAGCGCTTTGTTGCAGACCGGAGCGATGCCGGGTTTCAACCCGGGTTCGGGTCGATCGCGATGGCCGTCACCACATAGCGCAGCTCGGCGTGACCGCCGAGCGCGTCGAACGGCCAGCACGTCGTGAGCACCAGCAGATCGGCCGCAGGGACCGCGAGCTGCTGCTTGCGCGGATCGACGACCTCACCCGTGACCACGCGATACGCCCGCACCTGTCCATCGCGTTCGAACAGCAGCTGATCGCCGACACCCACCTCGCGCAACCAAGCAAAATGGCTGTCGCGATGCGCGCTCACGATCAGCCCGCGCCCGCTGACCTCCGGCGCAAGGCCGGGACCAAAGGCCAGCGCCCGCGCACTCATCGAATCGAGCAGATGCTGGGTCACGCCCAGGCGCGGCGCCTGCAGCCGCGCGACGACGCGAAAATCGGCGCCCGGCCACGGCCGCGCACCCGGCGTTTGCCGATAACTGTGCGCGATCAGCTGCATCGCCAGCGCACCCTTGGCGAGCGGAAACAGCGCGATGCCCGCCTGCACCGCGGCTGCGGCAAGGAGCAGACGGGCGATGCGATGCAGCACCGGCTTCATCCGCGAGCGGCCCGACGGAACAGCATCGACAGCGCCGCCAGTCCGGCCGCGAACAGCAGCTGCAGGCGCCAGCCCAGCGCGGTCTGCGCAAAGCCGACCTGGTCGGCGGGCGCAGGATTCGCGAACTCGGCCCGGGCCATCGCCTCGTCGTCGCCGCGACGCACGCGTTTCTCGACCGCGACGAAACTGGTCTGGCTGGACAACAAGCCATGCGCCAGCGCGGTCGCCAGGACCTCCTTCCGCACCTGCTCGGCGTTGTCGCCGAGCGCGATACCGTCCTCCAGCGCGGCGATCTTGCGACGCGCCCACAGCTTGGCGATCCCCCGCGCCTGACTGGATTGCGCGAGCGGGAACAGCGCGTCCAGGGTGCCGGTCGGCGCGCGTGCCTTCAGGCCGATCGCGGCGTTCGCCGCTGTCGCGTCGGCGCCGATGCGCGTGGTCAGCCACAACGGCTCGCCGGCGAACAGATCGGGCACGCGCTGCGGATAGGACTCGGCCCCTTCGGGCCACTGGATGCGCACATCGCCGAGCTGCGGCGACTCGATGCGACGGAACAACTGGATCAGTGCCTGATCGATCTCGGCATTGGCGTCGATCACCGTGGCGACACCGCGCCCCAGTTCGGCGGCACGACGCAGGAAGGCGCGATTCGGCGCTGCGCCGATGCCGACCATGAACAGGCGTGCCGGATCATCGGTCTGCGCGAGCTGCTGGTAGATGGCGCCTTCGTTGCCGACCGCACCGTCGGTGATGAACACGATCTGGCGCAGATGCCCGTTCACTGCCGGCAGCGATTGCGCAAGCCGCAACGCACCGGCAATCTCGGTGCCGCCATCGGCCTGCAGGCGAGACACGAATGCCTCTGCTGCGGCGATGTTCGCGGCATTCACCGGCAGCGATGCGGGCTGGAATGCGATCGCGCTGGAGTCGAAGTCGACGATGTTGAACCAGTCGCCCGCCCCGAGTCGGGCCAGCGCACTGCGCGCCGCCTGTTGTGCGGCCTCGAAAGCGGGGCCGGTCATCGACCCCGAGCTATCGAGCACGATGACCAGCTCGCGCGGCAGGCGTGCGCCGCGCTCCGTCGGCGGCACCACCATCACGCTCAGGTAGGTATCGCCGTCGATGGTTTCGCGAAAACTCGCGAGGCTCGGCACCGCGCCCGGCTGCGGGCGCCAGGTCAGCACGAAGTCGCGGTCCGGCATTACCGCGACATCGGCGAGTTCGATCTCGAACGACTGCTCGCGCCGACGCACGCGGATCCGGTGCGACGGCGATTCCGGCACCAGCACCGGCACCCCGGCGACGAGCCGCAGCTTCAGGGTGATCGGCAAGGTCGCACCGGCAACGTCCGCGCCTGTCTGCGGCTGTTCGAGCAAGGCAGCGAAATCGTCGGCCGCGCTGTCGCCATAACGCGGCCGGATCGTCAACGGCAGCGCGAGCCCGAAGCGACCATCGTGGAAGCCGATGCTCTGGAAGTATTCGAGTTCGACGCGCACCTCGGCATGCGGCGGAATATTGGCGACCCGAGTCGCGAACAGGTCGAGTTTCTGTTGCTCGACGAGTGCCGTGGCCATGCCGGCGCTGCGGGCCGCTTCGTATTCGATGCGCGCCGCTTCGCGCTCGCGGATCACGCCTTCGATCACGCGTCCGTCCAGTTCGATGCGCATCGCGTAGACCGCGGCATCGGCCGGCAGCGGCAGTCGGTATTGCCCCTCGAGGTGCACGTCGAGCGGGTTGATGAAGCGCTGACGCAGCGTCGCCCGCGCGACCATGCCGTTGATCTCGATCTCGACCTCGGTCTGGGTCGCCGCCAGCAGTTCGCTACCGCCATCGGGCCGGCGTGCGCTGAGCCCGGCCGGCGCCGTCCCGGCATCGGCATCCGGCATGACCAGCACCCACAACAGCAGCATCGCTGCCCACATCCGCCCCGCTCGCATCGTCCTTTCCCCGCTGATCCGCCGGTTTGGCGTGCTGGGGATTGCAGTCCTGCAGAACGCGCGAAATCCGTCCGGATACGGCCCGATCAGCGATGGTCACCGTCAAATCGCGGGCAGACCGTAGCGCCGTCCCGGCCTGGAATGAGGAGCTACCAGACGCCGACGTTGGCCATCGACAGCCACGGCTCCGTCGGCGGCAGCGGATCACCGCGCTGCAACAGCTCGATCGAGATCTGGTCGGGCGAACGCACGAAGGCCATGCGCCCGTCGCGCGGCGGACGATTGATCGTCACCCCATGCGCCTGCAGACGTTCGCAGGCCGCATAGATGTCATCGACAGCGTAGGCAAGATGCCCGAAATTGCGTCCGCCGACATAGACCTCGGGGTCCCAGTTGCAGGTCAACTCGACCTGCGCCGCCTCATCACCCGGCGCCGCCAGGAACACCAGGGTGAACCGACCTTGCGGATAGTCCCGGCGCGACAACTCCCGAAGCCCGAGCGCATCGCGATAAAAGCGCAGCGACGCATCGAGATCGCTCACGCGGACCATGGTGTGCAGGTATTTCATCGCGATGACGCCGTTGTGGATGAAGCACGAAGCGTGGCGCTGACACCGGCGATTTCAAGTCGCCAGAAACGAAAACGGCACCCGAAGGTGCCGTTCCGATCATTGGTGCCGGAGATAGGAGTCGAACCTACGACCTACGCATTACGAATGCGCCGCTCTACCAACTGAGCTACACCGGCAGGAGTCCCTGTCGAACCCGGAAATCGCGATCGATCTGCCGCGGCCCAGGCCCGAAGGGGCGCGCATTCTAGGCGAACCGGGCTTGTCGGCGCAACCGCAGGGCGGATGGCGTCACTGGGGGGTCTCGAATCCGTCGCGGAATACGGTATCGCCGGGCAGGTAGGGGGCGCAGACGTATTCGCGCGGTTTCACGATCAAGGACCAGCCTGCCAACGTGCCGGCCAGCGTGGCGCTGCCGTTGGCGACACTGATGTACCAACGCCCCTGGGTGCTCAGACCGTCGAGACGGGACAATTGACCCGTGCTGTCGCGATGGATGTCGGCCGGAGGTGTCGGCGGTGACGGGCGATAGCCGTCCCAGAACGGCCCGTTGAAGGCCGGCAACCAGTCGCCGCTGAACGGCGCCTGCGTACTCAGGCTCTGGTTCAAGTCTTCGCTGGCTAGCAGCGGCAAGTCGTCGTCGATGACCAGCGCATCGAAGTCGGCGCCGCCGCCCTGGTTCGGCACCATCAATGCCCCGCGCTTGAAGATCAGGTCGCTGCCATAACCGTTCGGCGCGCGCAGCATCACGCTCAGATGGCCGCTAACCGGATGGGTGAGGTGGTCGATGCGGAAATCGAGATCGGCGATCTCGCGGTCGTCGACGATGTCCATCGCACTGTCGACGCCATCGATGCTGCTGGTCGGAATGGCGAGACCAGGCGTCGCGCTGTAGGTGATCGGCGCACCGACACCCGCTGCCGTGCCGATCCGCAACTGCAGCGGGATCAACTGCAAGCCGAGGCTCGACTGAACCTGCAGCTGGAAAGCCATGGTGCTGCCGCAAGTGATCGACTCCGGCACACGCACGAGGTATCGATCGGCCGCATTGGTGACGCTGGCCTGCGCATCGATATCGGCGTAGGTGGCATTGGCATCCAGCACTTGCAGGCCGACGGTCGTGGTGGCCAGGCTGGCGCTGACCGCAGTCGCGACCCGGCTGGTACGACGCCAGGGGTTGCGCAAGCGGATGGCGAGTTGCACCGTCTCGCCAGGATCGATGTGGCCATTGCCATTGCCGTCCTGAGCATCGTCGATCGACACATCGAGCATCGAATCGACGACATCGAGCTGCGGCAATCGCACGCTTTCGCCTACGCCCATGTGCGACAGCGCGAAACGTCCCATCACCGACAGCGGCGCGATCGCGCGATAGCCGAGACCACGTCCGGCGAATCCCTGCCAGATCGACGCCTCGTTGCGACAGTCGTTGGTCGCGCAATCCGCCGCGATCAGTGCATCGCGGCCGTCGATCAGGCTCGGATTCGGCGGCGTCATCTTCAAGGCATCGGTCACCAGTTGCAGCATGACCTCGTTGCCCACGGCGACGTCGCCATTCGCGCCGGCGGGATCGGCGATGACCCGCGCGCGCACGTCCCACAGCACTTGCGTCCAGATCGTGCCGGCGTTGTGGACTTCCATCGCGCCACTGGCGCCGATGTTGAGCGGACTCGGCGCGATGCCGCCCGACTCGTCGGCGGTCACGGCATCGAGGTCGGCGAAGGTCAGGGGATTGGACGCGACATCGCCGCCATACGGAAATCGCCGGAAGCCGTAGACGTAGTTGTCGTTCAGCACGCCCAGCTTGTAGGTCACCCAGGGGGCGAATACATAGCGGCCACTGGTCGCATCTGCCGCAGTCGGGTTCAACAGGGACAACGCGTAGAAATCGCTCCAGCCCTCGCCCATGCTGCGGGCCACGTCCCACAGCAGGCCGCTGCCGTTACCGATCAACCGATGGGTCATGCCGTGCGTGAGTTCGTGCAGGACGATGCCGGCATCCAGCGCGCTGTCGCGATCCGGCGTCGGCCCGGTGAACAGCGAAATCTCCAGACGCCCGGGACCGGCACCATCGGCCGGTGTCGAGAAACTCCCGGTGTTGCTGCCCGTGTTCTGGATATCGGCGGCAATGCGGTCGCCGGCCAATCCGCCCTGTCCGAGCAAATTCAGCTGCTGGAAATTGCCCGAAGCCTCATCGAAACCGAAGGCCGCCATGCGGTCATGGAACCAGTTGATCGTGTAGAACGCCTGCACCAACGCGCCGCGCTGCGAATCGGGATTGAGCGGGTTGTCGCCGGCATCCGGGTTCGCACCCGATGGTGCCGGCGTGTGGACGAAGTCACGCGGGGCGGCGCCGAGAAAGTCGCGATTGCGGCCGCCGCTATCCGGATTGCCGATGGCGCGACCGTTGCTGTCAAGCGTGCCGGCGTCGCAGACATTGCTGCTGGCATCGCGGTCGAGACACGCGTCGACATTGTTGCCGCGGGTCGCATCACAGCCATCGGCCGCAGCAGGACAGTCGTCGATCCAGCCGTTCGGGCTGAATGCGGTGCGTTGCGCGTCGAGCATGTTCACCGTGGTGCGGGCAATTGACGGATATTGCGTTCCCGCGCCCGGCACTGCGGGACTCGGCGATTGCGGCGCAGGACTGTCCGCCGGCGTGATGCCGTCGCCTTGCACGTAGACCGAGAAGCGCGCCTGCTGGGTCGAGGCGAATTCGCGCATGTTGCGACGCCACAGCAGATCGCCACTGCGGGCATCAACCAACGCGTGCCAATCCTCGTTGCCCGACAGGAATACCGTGAGCGACCACGCCGGCACCAACACCCCAGGCGAGCGCGGAAACCACATCAGGCGTGCTCCGGCCGGACCCGCCAGCGGCGCCGGCCCGTCGAGCTCGACGGCATCATGGTCGGCGCGCGTCTTGGCACGAACCCGCGTCTTGTCGAGGGCGTAACCACCCCAACCCAACAGGCGCGACAGGGCGGCCTCGGGCGACAACAGCGTGTCGCGTGCCGGTGTCGATGCATGCTTGTCGAGTCCGGGCAGCAGCTCGCCGAATACGCGCCACAGCCGGCCGTCGCGATCGATCAGGAATCGCGTTTCGCTGCCGAACACCGGCCACCCGCCCCGGCGCTGCTCGACGCGCAGCATGCGCAATCCACTCCGGCCACCGGGGCTGTCGCCAATCACGGCCAACGCGTCGATGGCGTCGGCATCGAGTCCGAACACGCCTTGATGTTGCGCCAGGAACGCCCGTGCGATCGCGATATCACCCTCATCCCGGGCCGGACCGGTCAGCGCACCCTGCTCTCGGAACAGTGCCGCGACGCCGCCGGTCGCGTTGGAGATGCGCAGCACCGCATCAGGCCAGGCCTGGCGGAGCTTGCGCTGCAGGTGCGACGGGTCAGGGGTCGGCGCAAGCGCGCGCACATCGAAGTGGCCCGCCAGCGGAATCGCCGATGGCTGCGCATGCAGGTCACATGCGATGCACGATGCGACCATCGCTGCCACAAAGCGCCACCCGGGATACTGTTTCGACATCGCGCCCACTCCGCAGCGTGCTCGCACAAGCCTCGCAAGAATCGTGCGTCGAAGGGCGAGCAAACGCCGCGCGGTCGAACGACCGGGACGGACGGCGACGGACGCTCAGTCCACCATCAGGATGCGCAGTTCCTTGGGCAGGGCGAACACGACGCTCTCGGGTTCGCCGTCGAGTTCGCGGACCGACTCGGCGCCGCCCGCGCGCAGGCGTTCGATGACCGCCTGCACCAGCGATTCCGGGGCGGACGCGCCTGCCGTCACGCCGATTTGGCGACGGCCTTGCAGCCAGGCCGGATCGATGTCCTGGGCGCCATCGATGAGGTGTGCATCCACACCCTGCTTCTCGGCCAATTCACGCAAGCGGTTCGAGTTCGAGGAATTCGGCGAACCCACGACCAGCACCAGGTCGCATTCGGCAGCGAGGCGTTTCACCGCGTCCTGACGATTCTGCGTCGCATAACAAATGTCGTCGTGACGTGGCCCGATGATGTCCGGAAAGCGCACGCGCAGGGCATCGATGATCGAGCGCGTGTCATCGACCGAGAGCGTCGTTTGCGTGACGAACGCAAGACCGCGCGCGGGATCGAGGTCCAGCGTCGCCGCATCGTCCGGCGACTCGACCAGCAGCATGCGGCCACCGGCACTCGCATCCCACTGCCCGAGCGTGCCTTCGACCTCCGGATGGCCGGCATGGCCGATCATCACGACATTGCGGCCGGCACGGGCATGGCGCATGACTTCGATATGCACCTTGGTCACCAGCGGACAGGTGGCGTCGAAGATCTTGAGCCCGCGACCGCGCGCCTCGCTGCGCACCGCCTGCGACACGCCATGGGCGCTGAAGATCACCGTTGCGCCGTCCGGCACTTCCGGCAACTCCTCGACGAACACGGCACCGCGCGCGCGCAGGTTGTCGACCACGAAACGGTTGTGCACGACTTCATGGCGCACGTAGATCGGCGCACCAAAGGCATCGATCGCGCGTTCGACGATCTCGATGGCGCGATCGACGCCGGCGCAGAAGCCACGCGGGTTGGCGAGCACGACGTTCATTTCGACCTCTTGGCTTCACGCCATCCGAACAGGATCAACACGGCCGCGCCGCAGACGATGGCGGAGTCGGCGATGTTGAAGGCCGGCCAGTGATGGTCGCGCCAGTACCAGAGGATGAAGTCGATCACGTAGCCGAGGCGAACGCGGTCGATGATGTTGCCGATGGCACCGCCGATCACGAGCGCGAACGCGAGCGCGCTGACGCGCTCTTGCCTCGACAGTCGCGCCAGAGCGATCGCGAAGCCGATCGACACGATGACCGCGAAGCCCGACAGGCCCCAGCGCTGCCACGCCTCGCCGTCGGCGAACATCGAGAACGCGACGCCGGTGTTGTGCGCCATGGTCCAGTCGAAATAGCCGGCGACAACCGGAATGCGTTCGCCATAGCCGAGATGCTGGACGGCGTACCACTTCGTGATCTGGTCGAGCACGACGATCAGCGCCGACAGCGACAGCCAGCGCAGGAGTCCGGAGATTCCCAGGAGATCGCGGGACGGCGCCCGCTCCCGCCGGTCAGAACCAGTCACGTCGCTCGCCCTCGCCGGCCACGTTGGTTGCGCAACGACCGCAGAGTTCCGGATGCGCCGCGATCGAGCCGACATCGGCGCGGTGGTGCCAGCAGCGAACGCACTTCACGGCTTCGGTGGGCGTCACGATGAATCGTGCCGCGTTCGCACCGAAGCTGGCCACGAGTGCTTCGGCGGGTGCGTTCGCGACATCATGCACGCGCACGGCCGACGTGATGAAGAAGAAGCGCAACTCGTCGCGACAAGCGGCGACACGGGCCGTCGACGCCGCATCGAGCCAGACATCGACCTCGGCTTCCAGCGAACCCCCGAGCTTCTTCTCGTTGCGCAGTTCCTCGATGCGCTTCAGCGCAGCGCCACGCAAGATCGTCAGGTCGTTGAGCAAGGCCGACTCCTCGGCCGAAACGGCGAGCCCGTCGAACAATGGCTCAATGTCGGCGAAGGTCGCGAAGAACACCGAATCGTGCGTTCGCCCCGGCATCAGCGTCCAGATCTCTTCGGCGGTGAAACTGCTGATCGGCGCCAGCGCGCGTACCAGCACTTCCAGTGCCGCATGCATCGCGGTCTGCGCCGAACGTCGCGCCCGTGCCGTCTCCTGCATCGTGTACAGACGGTCCTTGGTCATGTCGAGATAGGCCGCGCCCATGTCGATCGTGCAGAAGCGCATCAACTCCTGGACCAGGGTCGCGAACTCGCACAGGTCACGACTGACATTCGCGACATCGCGTGCGTCCGGCCCGTAGACGCGCTGTGCCAGCTCGAGCACGCGCTTCGCCTGCTGCATCGCCCAGCGGTCGAGCAGGAGCATTTCGCCGGCGGGCACGCGATCGCGCGCCGGATCAAAGCCATGTAGGTTGCCGAGCAGGAAGCGCGCCGTGTTGCGGATGCGGCGATAGCTGTCGCCGACGCGTTTCAGGATCTCGTCGCCGCAGGTCATCTCGTTGCGGTAATCGGTCGATGCGACCCAAAGACGCAAGACATCCGCGCCCATCTGGTCGATCACCTTCTGCGGCACCACGATGTTGCCGAGCGACTTCGACATCTTGCGGCCCTGCGCGTCGACCGTGAAGCCGTGCGTCAGCACCGTCGTATACGGCGCATGGCCGTGCATCGCCACCGACGTGAGCAAGGAGGAGTGGAACCAGCCGCGGTGCTGGTCGGAACCTTCGAGGTACATCGTGCCTACCCGCGCGCCATTCAGTTCCGGTCGCGCGTCGAGCACGCCGGCATGGGTCACGCCGGAATCGAACCAGACATCGAGGATGTCGGTGACTTTGTCGTACTTCGCCGCATCGGCGCCCAGCAGCGTGCTCGCGTCGAGTTCGTACCAGGCATCGGCGCCCTCGCGTTCGACGATCTCGGCGACCCGGGCCAGCAAGGCCACCGAATCCGGATGCGGTTCCTGGGTTTCCTTGTCGATGAACAGCGCGATCGGCACGCCCCAGGTGCGCTGGCGCGAGATGCACCAGTCCGGGCGATTCGCGATCATGCCGGTGATGCGCTCCTGGCCCCAGTCGGGCAGCCACTGCACCTGCTTGATCGCGGCCAATGCCTGCGCGCGCAGACCCGCCTGGTCCATCGCGATGAACCATTGCGGCGTGGCGCGGAAGGCCACCGGTGTCTTGTGCCGCCAGCAATGCGGATAACTGTGTTCGAGCTTGCCGGACGCGAGCAGCACGCCGCGCGATTTCAGCAGCTCGATGATCGTGTCGTTGGCCTTCCAGACATGCAGGCCTTCGACGAATTCGGTACCGCTGACGAAGACGCCATTGCCACCGACCGGATTGACGACCTCGATGCCGTACTTCTGGCCGACCGCGAAGTCTTCCTGACCATGGCCTGGTGCGGTATGCACGGCACCGGTACCGGCGTCGGCGGTGACGTGCTCACCGAGGATGATCGGCACCTGTCGCGACAGGAACGGATGCTGCAGCTTGAAGCCTTCGAGATCGGCGCCGCGGGCACGACCGAGCACGGTCACGACATCGACACCGCTGCGCTTCAGCACCGATTCCGCCAGCGCTTCGGCCAGCACCAACAGCACGCGACGACCGTCGCGCGCCGGACCCTCGACCAGGGCGTAATCGAGCTCGGCATTGAGCGTGACCGCCATGCTCGCCGGCAAGGTCCACGGCGTGGTCGTCCAGATCGGCACGGCGATGACGGCGCTGGTTTGCGTCACGCCGAATTTTCGGGCAAGACCATCGGCATCGACCGCGTCGTAGGCGACATCGATCGCCGGCGACACCTTGTCGGCATATTCGATCTCGGCTTCGGCCAGCGCGGAGCCGCAGTCGAAACACCAGTGCACGGGCTTGGCGCCGCGCGCCAGATGGCCATTCGCGACGATCTTCGCGAGCGCACGCAGCATGTCGGCTTCGAACTTGAAGTCCATCGTGCGATAAGGCGCATCCCAGTAGCCGAGCACGCCGAGACGCTTGAAGTCTTCGCGCTGGCTGTCGATCTGCTTGCCCGCGTAGTCGCGGCACTTGGCGCGGAAGGTGCGCGCATCGACCTTGACGCCGACCTTGCCGATCTCCTTCTCGACCACGAGTTCGATCGGCAGGCCATGACAATCCCAGCCCGGGACATAAGGCGAACGGAATCCGCTGAGCAACTTGCCCTTGACGACGATGTCCTTGAGCGTCTTGTTGACGGCATGGCCGATGTGAATCTGGCCGTTCGCGTAGGGCGGGCCATCGTGCAGCACGTAACTCGGGCGGTTCGCGGTGGCTCTCTGGATGCGCCCGTGCAGATCGCTCGCCTGCCATGCCGCCAGTGCCTGCGGCTCGCGTATCGGCAAGTCGCCCTTCATCGCGAACTTCGTTTCCGGCAGATGAATGGTTTGCTTGTAGTCGATGCTCACGCGAGTTCTCGCTGGGTCGATGGGAATTCGGAAAGGATGCGGCGCGCCTCGATCGAATCAAGATGCATGCGCACGGTCAGGTCGTCGAGGTTCGCGAAGCGCGCTTCGTCGCGGATCTTGGCGACGAAGTCGACACGCAGGCGGCGACCGTACAGGTCGCCATCAAAGTCGAACAGATGCGCTTCGAGCAACAACTCGCGACCATTGACGGTGGGTCGCGTGCCGAGGCTCGCGACCGAGGGCCAGTCGTGCAGGCCGGCCCCGCTCACGCGCACCGCGTAGATGCCGTGCACCGGCGGCAGACGCCGGCCCAACGGGATGTTGGCGGTCGGGTAACCGAGCGTGCGCCCGAGCTTCTGGCCATGGATCACGCGGCCACCGATCGCGAAATCGCGGCCCAGCAGTTCGCGCGCAGCCACGTGGTCCCCCGCCTGCAGGGCGGCACGCACGCGCGTGCTCGAGACGCGCTCGCCGTCGACCAGCACCGGCTCGATCGTGTGTGCGCTGAAGCCGAGCTCCGCGCCCAGGTCGCGCAACATCGCAACATCGCCGCGGCGGCCGTGGCCGAAGCGGAAATCGGGACCGATCCAGACTTCGCGCGCAGCGAGGCGATGCACCAGGATCTGCTGCACGAAGTCCTCGGCCGAGGTGTTCGACAGCGCCGCGTTGAAGCGCAGCAGCCCCAGCCGGTCGATGCCGAGCGCCTGCGTCAGTTCGATCTTCTCGCGCGCGGTCGTCAACCGCGGCAGCCGGCCGCCGCGCCCGAAGAATTCGCGCGGCAGCGGCTCGAAGCCGAGCACGACCGCTGCGCAGCCCAGCGCTCGCGCCCGCGCCAAAGCGCGCCCGACCAAGGCCTGATGACCCCGATGCAGACCGTCGAACGCGCCAATGGCAATGACAGCGCCACGCGGGCAGAGGCGCGGCCCGCGCGTGTCACGAAACAGGAACTTCATGGAACCGGGGAGTATAGCGGCGCCACCCTGCAAACCACGGCCAACGCGGTGACCCGTCGTCGCGGACTGCCGACGGTCGGTCGCAGCCAGCAGCGCCAGCGTCACAATTGCTTGAATTTGCGACGTGAAATCCGCTCGTAAAACTGTGATTTCCATCACATTGTCGGGCTACGATCGGCCGCCACTCCGGAGCCGCTTGCCCATGATCGTTCTGCCACGCACACGTTCGGAATTCTGGTTTCTGGTGGCACTTGCCGCGTCGGCCTCCGCGGTCAACGCCGGCACCGGTTACACCCCGGGCGTCTGCGCCATCGGCACGGTGACCGGCAATCTGTTCATCGACAACGTCAATGCTGGTGCCGGTTCCTGGCAGACCAACCCGGCGCGAAAAGCCGATCGCTGGGCCATCGTCAACAGCAATTCCTTTTCTGCGCCAGGCTCCTGGCGCGGCCGCGACTTCAAGACGCCGATGGAAGAACTGCTGACCTCGCCGGTCGTGGCACTGCCGAACGATTCGAGCAAGTTCCCGCTCACGCTCGAATTCCAGAGTTTCCGCAATTTTCCGGTCAATCAGGGCTGCCGCGACGGCGGCAATCTGCAGATATCGGTCAATGGCGGCGCCTACGCCGATGTGCCGGAAGCGCTGATCTTTGCCGATCCTTACACCGGCACGATCACCGGCATCACCAACCCGGACCTTGGCCAGCGCGCGTGGTGTGGCGGCGGATCGACCTACGTGCTGACCCGTGTCGACCTGACCCCGTACGCCGGCCAGAGCGTCCGCATTCGCTTCCGCTTCGGCTCGGACGGCAACCAGGGCAACGACGGCTGGCACGTCGACGACATCCGCATGACCCAGTGCGGCATCGTCCCCGATACCGACCTGGACGGCATCCCCGATCCCAGCGACAACTGTCCGTTGGCGTCGAATGTCGACCAGGCCGACTACGATCAGGACAACGTCGGCGACGTCTGCGACAGCGACGACGACTGCGACAGTGTCGCCGACGGCATCGACAATTGCCCGCTGACCTTGAATGCGACCGACCCGATCTGTCCCGCGGACGGCGACCAGACCGACAGCGACCTCGACCTGTTCGGCAATCCCTGCGACAACTGCCCGAGCGTGTCGAACTTCGACCAGAATGACGGCGATCTCGATAACGTCGGCAGCGTCTGCGACAACTGCCCGGCCGACGCCAACACCGACCAGGCCAATGCCGACGGCGACACCTTGGGGGATGTCTGCGATCCGTGCCCGAACGACGCAAGCAATGCCTGCGGCAGCAATGTCATGTTCGACAACGGCTTCGAAACCTGAGTTCGAACCGCTGAATTCAGCCGCGGTCCCGGAATTGCCCGGGCCGAAGGCCGAGCGTGAGCAGGACCACGGCGTACATCACGGCACCGGCCAGCACGGCACCGAGCAGCCAGGCCACGCGGTGAAGGGCGTGCAGCGCGGACCATTCGCCCGCCAGAGCACGCAACGCGATCAGCGTCGCGACCATGGCCGCGCCGGCGAGCACGAGCTTGAGCAGATAGGCCGGCCATCCGGGTTGCGCGGTGAAGATCTGTTGACGGCGCAGCGCGACGAACAGCCAGAGCGCGTTGACCAATCCGGCGACGCCGGTGGCGAGCGCGATGCCGGCATGACCGCCGATCGTGTGATTCATCGCCAGCGGCGTCACGATTGCGACGGTCAAACCGACATTGGCAGCCACCGTCCAGAGTGCCGCGCGCATCGGCGTCCTGGTGTCCTGGCGCGCGTAAAACGCCGGCAGCAGCACCTTGCTGGCCATGAACGCGGGCACGCCGATGCTCATCGCCATCAGGCTCCACGCTGCCATCTGGGTGTCGTGCGCGGTAAAGCGGCCGTAGTTGTAGACAGTCGCGGTGATCGGTTCGGCGAGGAACATCAGCCCGAGACCGGCCGGCCAACCGACCAGCAGGACCAGGCGCAGGCCCCAATCCAGCGAATGCGAATAGCCCGCCTGATCCTGTGCAGCGAAGCGGCGCGACAGATGCGGCAGGATCACCGTGCCGATCGCGACCCCGAACAAACCGAGCGGAAACTCGATCAGCCGGTCCGAGTAATACAGCCAGTCCTGCGACCCATCCGCCAGCAGCGACGCGAACACGGTGCCCACCAGCAGGTTTACCTGCGCCACCGACGACGAGAACAGGGTCGGGATCATCAAGCTGCCGACGCGGCGCACGTCCGCATGGCGGAAACCGAGCTTGAAGCGCGGCCGCAGGCCCAGCCGCGCCAGCGCCGGCCACAACAGGGCGAGTTGCAGGAAGCCAGCCGCAAGCACGCCCCAGGCCAGCGCCTTCGGCGGCACGTCCATGCGCGGCGCCAGCAGCAGCATCGCGGCAATCACGGTGAGGTTGTGCAGCACCGGCGTGAAGGCGGCCAGGCCGAATTTGCCGAAACTGTTCAATACCGAGGCGCACAAGGCCATCAGCGAAATGAACACCAGGTACGGGAAAGTGATGCGCAGCATCTGCGCCGTCAGCGCGAACTTCTCCGGCTCATCCAATGCGCCCGGCGTGAACACGGTCGCGATCAATGGCGCCGCGAGCATGCCGACGCCGGCGACCACGAAGACAACGGCCGCCAGCGAACCCGCCATGTGATCGATGAAGTCGCGCAGCGCCGCGGGGTCCTTGCGCTCGCGAATCTCGTTCAGCACCGGCACGAAGGCCATCGCCATCGAACCTTCGGCAAACACGCGGCGCAGGAAATTCGGAATGCGGTAGGCGACGATGAAGGCGCTCATCGCACCGCCGGTGCCGAACAGCGTGGCCTGCAGCATGTCGCGGGCAAAGCCGGCGATGCGCGACAGAAAGGTCATCGCCGTGAACACCAGGGTCGAACGCAGCAGCTTCATGAACGGGCACCCGGCACGACCGATTGACTCGGGCCGGCGATGCCCGGATAATTCGCGACCTTTTTCACCCCCCCGAATATCGGAGTCCAGCTGTGGCCAATATCAAGTCCGCGAAGAAGCGCGCGGTTCAGGCGGAAAAGCACCGCCTGCACAACAACAGTCAGCGTTCGCAGATGCGTACGGCCGTCAAGAACGTGCTGAAGCTGATCGAGTCCGGCAACAAGGCCGGCGCAGAAACCGCATTCAAGACCGCGGAATCGCTGCTCGACCGTTTTGCCGGTCGCGGCCAGATCCACAAGAACAAGGCCTCGCGCCACAAGAGCCGCATCACGGCCCGAATCCGCGCGATGGCTTGATACGAGGCTGCCCTGCTTCGTGTTGACGAAAAAGCCGGCGCAAGCCGGCTTTTTTTTGGGCTGGCTATCGTGGGTACAGGCCACAAGGGCAGAAGCCACAAGCGCAGTTGAAGTCACGTCAGGCCTTGGCGTCCGCCGCTTCACGCTTCTCGGCCTCGATGAAGGCCATGGCCTTCTTCACCACCGCGTCGCAACCCTCGCCGGTCGCCGCCGACACCGCGAACCACGGCTTGCGGCCCCAGCGCAGGCGCTTGACCAACGCTTCCAGACGCGCGTCGCGGTCTTCTTCGGCGATCAGGTCGATCTTGTTGAACACCAGCCAGCGCGGACGCTTGGCCAGTTCGGCGTCGAACTTCTTCAATTCCTTCTCGATCGTCTTGACCTGCTCGACCGGATCGATGGCTTCGTCCATCGGCGCCACGTCGACCACATGCAGCAGCAAACTGGTGCGCGACACGTGCTTCAGGAACTGGATGCCTAGCCCCGCACCTTCGGCCGCCCCCTCGATCACGCCCGGAATATCGGCGATGACGAAGCTGTGGTCGCGACTGATCGAGACCACGCCGAGGTTCGGATACAGGGTCGTGAACGGGTAGTCCGCGACCTTCGGCGTCGCCGCCGATACCGCGCGAATGAAGGTCGACTTGCCCGCATTCGGGAACCCGAGCAGCCCCACATCGGCCAGCAGCTTCAGCTCCAGGCGGATCTCGCGCTCGTCCCCCGGCGTGCCCGGTTGGGCCCGACGCGGCGAGCGGTTGGTCGAGGACTTGAACACCATGTTGCCGGCGCCGCCCTTGCCGCCCTGCGCAACCAGCGCGCGCTGGCCGTGGCGGGTCAGGTCGGCGATGGTTTCTTCAGTATCGACGTTCATGATCGCGGTCCCGACCGGAACGCGGATCACCGTGTCTTCGCCCGCGGCGCCGGTCATCTGCCGGCCCATGCCGTTCTCGCCGCGCTTGGCACGAAACAGGCGTTCATGGCGGAAGTCGATCAGCGTGTTCAGGTTTTCGTCGGCCTGCACGATGACGCTGCCGCCGGCCCCGCCGTTGCCGCCGTCGGGGCCGCCGAGCGGAATGAATTTTTCGCGTCGGAAACTGACGCTGCCATTGCCGCCGGCTCCGGCGATCACCTTGATTTCAGCTTCGTCGACGAATTTCATGGCGGGAGGATGCGGGATTCTTCAGGAAACGGAAAGGCCGCGAGCGGTTTTTTCGCGGGCCGCTGGAATTCTGGGTTCCAGAAACAGGAAAGCCCCGCAGCGCGGGGCTCTCCGGTGAACCGAATGGTGCAGTCGCTCAGCGGACGCTGACGGTGCGACGGCCGCCGTTCGGACCCTTGACGCTGAACTCGACCGTGCCGTCCGACAATGCGAACAGGGTGTGGTCGCGGCCGAGGCCGACGTTCGTGCCCGGGTGGTATTCGGTCCCGCGCTGACGCACGATGATGTTGCCGGCTTCAACCGCCTGGCCACCAAAGAGCTTCACGCCCAGGTATTTCGGATTGGAATCGCGGCCGTTCCGGGTGGAACCTACGCCTTTTTTCTGTGCCATGGCTGCTCTCCTCGGCTCTTACTTGCTGATGCCAGTGATTTCGACTTCGGTGAAGTACTGACGGTGGCCCATCTGCTTGCGATGGTGCTTGCGGCGACGGAACTTGACGATCCGGATCTTCTCGCCACGGCCATGCGACTTGATCGTCGCGGTGACCGATGCACCCGCCACGGTCGGCGTGCCGACGCTGATCGCGTCGCCGTCGCCCACCAGAAGGACCTGGTCGAACTTCACCGAGGAACCCGCCTCGGCGTCGAGCTTCTCAACTCGCAGGGTTTCGCCCTGCATCACGCGGTACTGCTTACCGCCGGTGACTACAACTGCGTACATGATGGCAATGCCTCTGTCGTTATTTTGGCCATGGGCCGCGGCCGCGCTTGCTCCGGGGTCCCTTCCCCATCGGCTGGAACAGCCAAAAAGGGCGCGGATCATAGCCGCAACGCGCCCAAACGGTCAATGAATGACCATTCGATCGGGTTCGCGGGGCACCGGCTTTTTCACATCGTATCGCGACCCGCGGCTGCTAGCCTTGCCGGCTTCCTCGGAGGATGTCGGGTGATGGACACGATCCGCCTGCGCGGTGCGCGCACGCACAATCTCAAGAACATCGATCTCGACTTGCCGCGCGACAAGTTGATCGTCATCACCGGCCTGTCCGGTTCGGGCAAGTCCTCGCTGGCCTTCGACACCATCTATGCCGAGGGCCAGCGCCGCTACGTCGAGTCGCTGTCGGCGTATGCGCGGCAATTCCTGTCGGTGATGGAGAAACCCGACATCGACCACATCGAAGGCCTGTCGCCGGCGATATCGATCGAGCAGAAATCGACCTCGCACAATCCGCGCTCGACGGTCGGCACCATCACCGAAATCTACGACTACCTGCGATTGCTTTACGCGCGCACCGGTACGCCGCACTGCCCGGACCACGGCCAACCACTGGCGGCACAGACGGTCTCGCAGATGGTCGATGCCACCCTCGCGCTTGATCCGGACACGCGCTACATGCTGCTCGCGCCGGTCATCCGCGAGCGCAAGGGCGAGCACCTGCAGGTGTTCGAGCAGCTGCGCGCGCAAGGCTACGTGCGCGTGCGCGTGAATGGCGACATCCACGAAATCGATGCGGTACCGAAGCTCGGCCTGCGCAACAAGCACAGCATCGATGTCGTGGTCGACCGCTTCAAGCCCAAGGCCGACCTGAAGCAGCGACTCGCGGAAAGTTTCGAGAATGCGCTCAAGCTCAGCGAGGGCATGGTCATCGTCGCCGAAATGGATGCGAAGGTCGCGAAGGAAATCCTGTTTTCGTCGAAGTTCAGCTGCCCGATCTGCGACTACTCGCTGTCGGAACTGGAACCACGACTGTTCTCGTTCAACTCGCCGGTCGGCGCCTGCAGCAAGTGCGACGGCCTCGGCGTCACCCAGTTCTTCGATCCGGCGCGTGTCGTCGCGCATCCGGAGCTGGCGCTGGCGAATGGCGCGATCCGCAGCTGGGACCGCCGCAACAGCTATTACTTCGCGATGATCCTGGCGCTGTCGAAACACTACGGCTTCGATGTTGAAACGCCGTGGCAGCAGTTGCCGAAGGACGTGCGCGACAAGGTGCTGCACGGCAGCGGCAGCGAGGAAATCAATTTCCGCTACGCCAGCGAGTCCGGCGGCCTGACGGTGAACCGCAAGCATCGCTTCGAGGGCATCCTGCCGAATCTGGAGCGTCGCTACCGCGAGACCGAATCGGCGATGGTGCGCGAGGAACTGGCGAAGTTCATCAGCGAACGTCCCTGCCCCGAATGTGCCGGACAACGGCTCGGGCGCGCGGCGCGCCATGTGTTCGTGGGCGGCAAGGCCTTGCCTGCGGTGACCGCCTGGCCGGTCGAGGAGACCCAGCGCTTCTTCGAGCACCTGCACCTCGATGGCTGGCGCGGCGAGATCGCGGCCAAGATCGTCAAGGAGATCCGCGAACGCCTGCGCTTCCTGATCGATGTCGGTCTCGACTATCTCACGCTGGATCGCAAGGCCGATTCGCTCTCGGGCGGCGAAGCGCAGCGCATCCGGCTCGCCTCGCAGATCGGCGCCGGACTGGTCGGCGTGATGTATGTGCTCGACGAGCCCTCGATCGGCCTGCACCAGCGCGACAACGAACGCCTGCTGGCCACGCTCACGCGCCTGCGCGACCTCGGCAACACCGTCATCGTGGTCGAGCATGACGAGGACGCGATCCGCAGCGCCGACCATATCCTCGACATCGGCCCCGGCGCCGGCGTGCATGGCGGCGAAATCGTCGCGCAGGGGCAACTCGCCGACATTCTCGCCGCCAAGCGCTCATTGACCGGCGATTACCTGTCGGGCCGCAAATCGATCGCCGTGCCGGCCAAGCGCCACGCGCCCGATCCGGACAAATGGCTGCGCCTGCGCGATGCACACGGCAACAACCTGCAGCACGTCGATCTGGAAATTCCCGCCGGCCTGTTCGTCTGCGTCACCGGCGTATCCGGTTCGGGCAAGTCGACCCTGATCAACGACACCCTGTTCCGGATTGCCGCGATCGAACTGAATGGCGCCGCCGAACAGGCCGCGCCCTACGACAAGGTCGAAGGCATCGACCTGTTCGACAAGGTCGTCGACATCGACCAGAGCCCGATCGGGCGCACGCCGCGCTCGAATCCGGCGACCTACACGCAGCTGTTCACGCCGCTGCGCGAATTGTTCGCGCAGGTGCCGGAAGCGCGTGCGCGCGGCTACGAGGCCGGACGCTTCAGCTTCAACGTCAAGGGCGGTCGCTGCGAAGCTTGCCAGGGCGACGGCTTGCTGAAGGTCGAGATGCACTTCCTGCCCGACGTGTACGTGCCCTGCGACGTCTGCCACGGCAAACGCTACAACCGCGAGACGCTCGAGATCCTGTTCAAGGGTTACTCGATCCGCGACGTGCTGGAGATGACGGTCGAGGACGCGCTCGCAGTGTTCGAGAAAGTGCCGGTGATCGCTCGCAAGCTGCAGACCTTGATGGACGTGGGCCTGAGTTACATCAAGCTCGGCCAGAGCGCGACCACACTGTCCGGCGGCGAGGCGCAGCGCGTGAAACTCTCGCGCGAACTCTCGAAGCGCGACACCGGCCGCACGCTCTACATCCTCGATGAACCGACCACCGGCCTGCACTTCCACGATGTCGCGCAACTGCTCGGCGTGTTGCATCGGCTGCGCGACGACGGCAATACCGTCGTGGTGATCGAACACAATCTTGACGTGATCAAGACCGCCGACTGGATCGTCGACCTCGGGCCCGAAGGCGGCGCCCGCGGCGGTCGCATCCTCGCGGCTGGCACGCCGGAAGACATCGCGGCGAACGCTCACTCGCACACCGGGCATTTCCTGAAGCGACTGCTCGATCAACGTGTCGCGATGCCTGCCACCCCCAAGCCGGCGAAGAAGGCCGCGAAGAAGACGAAGCCATGAACGAGAACGAGAGGCCGCCGAAGCTGCTCGTCCGCGCCCCGGTGACGGTGCGCTGGGGCGACATGGATGCCTACAACCACGTCAACAATTCCGTCTACGCGACCTATGTCGAGGAAGCGCGAATTCGCTGGTTCAGCACCTTGCATCCGAACTGGAAGAGCGTCGAGGCGGCGCCGATCCTCGCAGCGCTGAACATGAACTTCCGCCGCCCGATCGAGTGGCCAGCGGAACTCGTCGTCGACATGCTGGCCGGTCGCATCGGTCGCAGTTCGTTCAACGCGATCTTCCGCATCGTCGATCGCGACCATCCGGAACGGCTGTATGCCGAAGGCGACAGCGTGATCGTGTGGATGGATCCGCGCAGCGGCAAGTCGATCGAACTGCCGGCGCACGTGCGCGCGGCATTGACCTGACTATTCGCTGCGCACGACCAGCTTGGTCGTCACGGCCGCCCCCGCGCCACTGATCGTGATCATAACCTCGTCACCGGCGCTCAACGCACGTTGCGGCCGGAACATCATCAGGTGCAGGCCGCCGGGTTTCAGTTCGACTTTGCCGTGCGCAGGTACGCGCAACTCGGGTACGCGGCGCATGCGCATCGTGCCGGCGTCGTCGAACATGGTGTGGATTTCGATCGCACCAAAATCGGCACTCTCGACGCTTGTCAACACGACCTCGGTGTCGCCGACGTTTTCGATCACCAGATAACCGGCGCGCACCTGGGCCACCGGCGGCGCGGCGCGGATCCAGCCATCGCGGGCGCGGAGTGCAGCCTCGTCGGCGGGTGCCGCGGACGAGACCATCAGTAGGAACAAGGCGAATGCGCGCAGCGACATGGCATCGGGACCGTATGGACGAGCGGGCTATGATACGCCCCCGTTCCGAAGCCACCGGTGAACCGCATGCTTGAGCGCATCGAACACGAGTCCCGCATCCTCGAATTGCGCCTCGCGCGCCCGCCGGTGAATGCGCTGTCGCCCGCGCTGGTCGCGCAACTGCGTCCGGCGCTTGCGGACGCGGCCGGACAGGGCTTTCGTGCGTTGGTGTTGTCGGGTGCTCCGAAGATTTTTTCCGGCGGACTCGATGTCGTCGAACTGATCGAGCTCGACCGCAACGGCATGATCGCGTTCTGGGGTGATTTCTTCGGACTGATGGCGACGCTGGCGCGCAGTCCGATCCCGACGGTCGCGGCGATCACCGGACATTCACCGGCAGGCGGCGCGGTGCTGTCGATCTTCTGCGACTACCGCGTGATGGCGCGCTCACCCGATCCCGAAAAGCCCTTCCGCATCGGCCTGAACGAGGTTCAGGTCGGGCTGACGGTGCCGGAAGTGATCCAGCTCGCGCTGCGTCGCCTGGTCGGTGCGCACCGGGCCGAGCGACTGATGGTGGCGGGCGCAATGATCGACAGCGACGAAGCCCTGCGCATCGGCTTCGTCGATGAAGTCGTGTCCATCGACGACGTGGTGCCGCGCGCACTGGCCTGGTGCCGCCAGCATCTGGCCCTGCCGCCACTGGCGATGGCCAACACGCGTCGCTTCGCACGCCGTGATCTCGCCGAGATCATGGGCGACCCGAGCCGCTTCCCGGCCGAAGACTTCGCCGATGGCTGGTTCGGCGATGAAACCCAGACGGTATTGCGCTCACTCGTCGACCGGATGAAGTCGAAGGCTTAGTCGACGCCGAGCGCGAACGGGCGACGGCGATCGCTGACCCAACCGCTCCAGGACGGCGCGAACAGGGTCGACCCCTGCAGACCCGCGTGTTCCATCGCCAGCAGGTTGTGGCACGCGGTCACGCCCGAGCCACACATGTGCACGACGCGTGCCGGCGCGACGCCACCGAGCAGGCTCATCCATTCGGCGCGCAACATCGCGGCCGACTTGAAGCGTCCGCCGGGATCAAGGTTGTCGGCAAACGGACGATTCAGCGCACCCGGCACATGACCGGCGACCGGATCGAGCGGCTCGGCCTCGCCTCGGAAACGCGGCGCCGCGCGGGCGTCGACCAGCCGTCGCGACGGATCGTCGCGCAACGCTTCGACCTCGGGGAAATCCACGGTCTCGGCGGCATCGAACCGAATCGCGACTGCGGTCGGCGCGAAGTTCGGAACAGTCGCAGTAACGGGCGCGTGCGCGGCGACCCAAGCGGCAAATCCGCCATCAAGCACGCGGACGTCACGATGCCCGATGGCTTTCAGCATCCACCACAGGCGCGCCGAGAAACTCGCGTTCGCATCGTCGTAGACGACCCAGGCCTGATCCGGTGCATAGCCGACCGACGCGAGCCAGTGCGACCACGTCGCCGACTCGGGCAGCGGATGCCGACCCAGCCCGCTGCGGGCGTGGTCGGACAAGTCGCGGTCGAGGTGGGCGTAGACCGCACCGGGCAGATGGCCAGCCCGATACGCCGCTTCGCCCCTGCCGGTATCGGCCAGATCGAAACGCACGTCGGCGATGCGCAAGGCGGGATCACCGAGGCGCGCGCGCAAGGCCTCGACGCCGATCAGCACCTCGTTCATCCCGATTTCTCCATGCGATCACGCAGATTGATCAGCATCGCCGCGGTCGCACCCCAGATGCGGTGCCCGGCGAACTCGAATTCGTGGATCTCGCGGCGCAACCCGCGGTATTCGACATGCTGCACGCGATGGGCGCTGCGATCGAAGAACAGCGACAGCGGCGCCTCGAAGGCTTCGGCCACTTCGTCCGGATTCGGGTTCAATACGAAGCCCGGCTGGACCAGTGCCACGACCGGCAGCACGCGATAGGCCGAGATGGTCTCGAACGGGTCGAGATAGCCGAGCGGTGACACGAACCCGGCGCCGAGCCCGACTTCCTCGTCGGCCTCGCGCAGCGCCGCCGCGATTGCATCGGCATCGCCGGGATCGATGCGGCCGCCGGGAAAACTGATTTGCCCGGCGTGCGTCGCCAGATTTTCCGTGCGCCGTGTCAGCAGCACGGTCGGCACCTCGTGCTCGACGATGCCGACCAGTACCGCTGCGGGCGCGAGCCGCGCCGAGTCCGGCAGCACATCGGCGAGTTGCGCGCGGTTCCAGCCCGGACCGGACGGCGGCTGGCCAAGGCCGTGCAGCGCCGCGCGCAGGCGCTCGATGTCGAATCGCTCAGCCACGCGCAGCCTCGCGTGCCGGCAGCACGTCATCCATCAGCACACGACGCTGTTCATCACCCATACCGCCCCAGTGCGCGATCTCGTCCAGCGTGCGGGCACACCCTTCGCACAAGCCATCGGCGGCCATCGTGCATACGCCGATGCAGGGCGTGACGATCGGGCGCGGTTTCGGAGGCGGGAACAGGTTCATCGGTCGTTTCATGGCATTCGAAAGCAACGAGGCCGGGTGCAGATGCAACCGGCCTCGCAGGGTTCACGTCAGCGTCGGATTACTTGACGTCGACGAGCTTGATCTCAAACACGAGGGCTTCGTTCGGACCGATCGGACCCTGGCCGCGCATGCCGTAGGCCTGCTCCGGCGGCAGGAAGATCTGCCAATGGTCGCCGACCTTCATCATCGGCAGCACGTCCTGCCAGCCCTTGAGCACCGCGTCGACCTTGAACTTGGCCGGCACGCCGCGCGCGAACGAGCTGTCGAACTCGAGGCCGCTGGTCAGCGAACCACGGTAATGCACGGTCACTTCGCTGTTCTTCAGCGGGCGCTTGCCGTTGCCTTCCTCGATGACGCGGTACTGGATGCCCGACGGCAGCGTGACGATGCCCTTCTTGACCTTGTTCTCGGCCAGGAACTTGTCGGACTTGGCCTTGTTCTCGCGGGCCATCTGCTCGTACTTGGCCTTGGCTTCGGTCATCAGCTTTTCGCGCATCTTGTCGAGCGCGGCGCGCATCTGGTCGGCCGGCACCGTCGGCGGACGCTTGGCGAGGCCGTCCTGGATGCCACGGATCACCGTGTTGACGTCGACGTCCATCTTCTTGTCGACGAAGTCGGTACCGATCTCGAAACCGATCGCGTAGCTCAACTTGCCTTTTTCGGTGCTGGTGTCCTGCGCGGCAACGCTGCCGATCGCAAGTGCCGCGAACAACGCGGCGCCAAAGCGGATGCTCATTCGTACTCTCCGGGGTTGAAATCGACGACCGGACCGCGAGGCAGTCAGGGCGGAAGCCGGACATTCTAGCGGCTCGGCCCTGGTCCTGCCACGCGCGGCCAGAACCGCCATTGAACGCGCGTGGCGCAGAAAGTTCCCGGTCCAGCACTTACACTGCGCGCCCCTTCCGGAAACCGACCATGCCCTACGCCAATCTGCTGATCGACACCGCCGCGGGCATCCGCACCATCACGATCAACCGCCCCGACAAGCTGAACGCGCTGAACCGCGATACCGTGACCGAATTGCGCGCGGCCTTCGAACAAGCCGCGACCGACCCCCGCGTGCGCGTGATCGTGCTGGCCGGCAGCGGTGCCAAGGCATTTGTCGCCGGCGCCGACATAACCGAGCTGGCGAAGCTGTCGCCGGTCGAGGCGCTGGAATTCTCGCGCTACGGCCAGGAACTGATGCTGCGCATCGAACGTTACGGCAAGCCGGTGATCGCGAAGATCCAGGGCTTTGCGCTCGGCGGCGGGCTGGAACTGGCCATGGCCTGCCATCTGCGCATCGCCTCGGACGCGGCAAAGATCGGCCAGCCCGAGATCAACCTCGGCGTGATCCCGGGTTTCGGCGGTACGCAACGCCTGTTGCGCCTCGCGGGACGCTCGGCGACCCTGGAACTATGCCTGCTCGGCCACCACATCGGCGCGCAGCGTGCATACGAACTCGGCGCCTTGACGCGGGTCGTCGCGGCCGAGCAGCTCGACGCCGAAGTGCAGAAGATCGCCGAACAACTCGCGACATCGGCACCGCAGGCCGTGCGTGGCGTGCTTGATGCCGTGCTGATCGGCGGCGAGACGCATATCGATGCCGGCCTCGACTACGAGTCGCAGGCCTTCGCGATCTGCGCCGCGACCGCTGACATGAAGGAAGGCACCACCGCCTTCCTGGAACGTCGCAAACCGGTGTTTCGCGGGCAGTAACGTCCGCGGGAATGATCGCGGGACGGAGCCCGCTCCCACGACGGCACCGATCTCAGTGGGAGCGGGCTCCGTCCCGCGATGCCCCTGCCCTTCAGCCGAAGAACACCGCGGCAAACTTGTTGCCATCGAGATCGCGGAAATAGCCGGCGTAGAAGCCGTCGCCCCGCTGACCCGGCGCGCCTTCATCGGTGCCGCCGAGCGACAATGCCTTGGCGTGCACGCGGTCGACCTGTTCCTTGCTGCTGGCCGCGAGCGCGACCATCGAGCCATTGCTAATCGTCGCCGAATTGCCATTGAACGGCTTGATCACACCGATACCGGGATTCTGGTCGCCGTTCGACCAGGCCGTACCGGTGTCGCCTTCCCACACGTGCTTGGCATTGAACTCGGCGAACAGGGCTTCGAAAAAAGCGACGGCGCGCGGCAGGTCGTTGGTGCCGACCAGGGTGTAGGCAATCATGGGTGTACTCCTCCGTTGGGACCGCCGTTGTCGCGCCGAAGCGCTCAAGCGTCAAGTGGCGGAACGGACAAGGACGGCGCGTTTCATTCGAAGCCATCCTTCAGCAGGATCGGCACTGGTTCGCCATAGATGAAGTCGTCGGTCACGACGATGTCGCGGAAGTTCGGCGAGCCCGGCGAATCGTCCGGGCCGATGGCGGCATTCCCGAGCGAGACGCGGACCCGGGCGATGCCTTGATCGCCGCCATTGAGATGGATGCCGAGGAAGGACAAGCCGCCGGCCGACGGCGACGCCGCGAACGCACCGATCGAGACATCGTTCGCATCGAACGCCTGCAAGGCCGTCGTGCCCGCGATGTCGACATCCGCGAACACCAGACCGAATCCGGAAACGGTGGCGGGCACGTTGCCGGCAACCGCCGAACCGGTCAGCGGCACGAAGAAGATGATGTCGAACACGTTGCCGGACAAGGGCGTGAACAGCTTCTGCGCCGAGAACGGCTGGAACTGCGCCGCATAGGTCGCATTGAGGTTCGTGAATTCGACGCCGACGCCATTGCCGCTGGTACTGGTATCGCTGACCATGAAGCCGTTGACCGGAGGACTCGCGACGAAGAACAGACCACGCTGCGAATTCTGATTGAAGAATCCGGCCGGCAGCGTGTTCGGCGCCGAGAAACCGTTGGGCACCGCATCCCAATTGACCTCGCGACGCCCGCCGACGCCGGAAAAGACACCGACGCCATTGTTGGCACCACCAAGGTCGGCACGGAACTGGTCGACCGTCGCCTGGATCGCTGCGGGATTGGCGCCGCTGGCGCTACGCACGGTCAGTTGCGCGTGAACCCCCAATGCAGTCATTGCGAGCACGCAGCACAGCAGTTTCCGGATCATGGCGAGCAGTCCTGTCGCGTCGAGATCGACGCAGCGGCATCATTCCATCGCGGGCACCGCACCGGACCCGACGTTCGTCAGGTGAAGCGTGCCCCTCGGATTGCGCCATGCCCGCCAACGATCAGGGAGTGGCGTACTCCCGCAGCGTCACACTCAGCCGCTGCTTTGGATCGCCCCGGTACAAGACATCCGACACGCCCCAGGCATTGTCGGCCCGCTCGAGTTCGACGACATTCGTCCACACCACGACGCGATTGCGCGACGCCTTCGGGAAGCGCTCGTCGATGTAGATCGCGGTGACCTCGACCTGAGCGCGCGCGCCGTCGATGCGCGGTTCGCCGAGCGCGACCTCGGTAGCGCCCTCGACGCTGCCGACGATCAGATCACCTTCGAGGAATTCCGGTTTTTCGTCCGGAGCGGTGGCCTTGACGTATTCGGCCTCGGCCGCTTTCGCCTGCTCGAAGGCCACGACCAGCGCGGGTGCGAGGAACGGGTCGAGCAGACTGCGGTCCGCCTCCAGGCCGGAACCCGGGTGTTTCAGCGCCCAACCGCAGACCCCATTCAGCACCTGGAGGATGCGGTCCCTGTCTGGCGGCAGCGGCGTCAGCGCCTGCACCAGCGACAGGGCACCCATCAAGCCGATCGCCATCACCGCACGCGCCCAGCGCTTCATCGCTCGATCTCCGGCGCCGCGACGGCTGTGGCGGCGGCCGCCTGTTCGTCGGCTTCGTCGGCTTCGACCGCCCAGCGCTCCCTATCCGCGGCACGATCGGCGTCCATCCAGTGATCCTCGAAGTAACGCATCGGCTGTTCGTGCAGCAGATCGACCCCGAACACGCGCCCCTGCACGCGCAACACGGCGCGGTCTCCGACAGCGTCGTGTTCCTCGATCCGTACGCTGTCGAGAATGGCATCGGCATCGACGTCATAGGCCGCGAGCACGCGCTTGACGGTGCGGATGAGTTCGTCGCCATGAATGGCCGCTTCTTCGAAACGCAGGCTCTCCACGTCGTCGATGCGCTTGAGCCCGGTGCCTCGCGCGAGTTGCGCGATGGACATCACCGCCTGACGCAGACGCACCTCGTCGGCGAAATCGACGCGACCGGTCCAGTCCTGCACCGCATACATCAAGCGTGTCAGTTGCTGCACCTGGTCGGCGCTGAGCTTGCGGTCACCGGCGATGCCGGTGAGCAGCGCGCCGAAGCCGAGATTGAATTCCATCACGCGCTTCGAAGCGGTCTCTGTCAGCGCTGGCTGCCATTCCGCAACGAGCGCGTCGACGCCCTGGTCGCTGAGCAGTTTGTTCCACGTCTCCTGCATCGTGTCGTTCGCCTGCTCGGCCATATCGCGAGCGGTCGGATCCTGCTCGAGCGTTTCGGCCCGCCGCTGCTTGCTTCGCGCGGCGCGCTCATCCCACTCTGCGGCGATTTCGGCGAGGTCCTTGTCGTCGGACAAGGCCTCCTGCAGCGCGGCGAAATCGTTCTGCTTCAATGCCAGCAGCCCGGCGTTCAGGGCATCGCCGGCGCGCACTGGCGGCAACGACGCCGCCGAGCGAACCGGCGTTGCCGGCGGTTCCTTTTCGACCACAGCCTCGGCGAATGCGAGGCCCGACGCCATCATCCACACGACTGCGAGATACCGCTTCATTGCACTCTCCCTGAAGGCCTCGTGGAAACGCAGGTCGATGCTATCGGGGTTTGGCGCCCAAACCCGACCGCGAAGCCACCGCCTGCGGGCAGAATTCGGTGCAATCGCGGGCAGCGCCCTTCACACCTGCACCGTTTTCCAGCGCCCGCGCGCGAACAGCCAAAGCGTGAACACGCCGACCGACGTCTCCGACACGAACACCGCCCAGAACACGCCGCGATGGCCCCAGTCGAGTTGCAGGGCCAGCCACCACGCCAGCGGAATCTGGATCAGCCAGAAGAACACCAGGTTGATCCAGGTCGGCGTCATCGTGTCGCCGGCGCCGTTGAAGGCCTGCACCGCGACCATCCACCAGCCGTAGACGAAGAATGAATACGAGAGGATGCGCAGCCATTCCGAACCGATCGCGATCACCTTGGCGTCGTCGCTGAAGAACCCGATCAGCTCGCGCGGCAGCGCAAAGAACAACACCGAGACCAGGATCAGGTAGGCCATGTTGTAGCGACCGATCTGCCAGACCGCGGCTTCGGCACGATCCGGCTGATTGGCGCCGAGATTCTGGCCGACCAGGGTCGCCGCCGCGTTCGACATGCCCCAGGCCGGCATCATCACGAACATCATGATGCGTACCGTGATGGTGGCCCCGGCCACGACTTCGCTACCGAGCGTGGCCAGTACGCGCATCACGAAAATCCATGCGGTCATGCCGATCAGCATCTGGC
Organism: Lysobacterales bacterium; assembly: GCA_016721845.1. Taxonomy (NCBI): domain Bacteria; kingdom Pseudomonadati; phylum Pseudomonadota; class Gammaproteobacteria; order Lysobacterales; species Lysobacterales bacterium. Next base: position 154,290 of record JADKHK010000013.1, on the reverse strand, counting down.
CGACGCCACCGAGCGAAGTACGCACCAGATGCCAAAGCACTTCGCCACGCCAAGCGAGCTGCGCACCGAGCACGCGGATGTGCTGGCCGCCACGGAACAACATCCAGAGCTGGAACAACACGCCGATGCCGCGGCCGATATTGGTCGCGATCGCCGCGCCTTCGATGCCAAGCGCCGGAATCGGGCCAGCCCCGAAGATCAGCAGCGGGCACAGCAGGATGTTGAGTCCGTTCGCGAGCCACAACACACGCATCGCGATCGCCGCATCGCCGGCACCGCGGAAGATCGCGTTGATCACGAACAGCAGCATGATCACCGCGTTGCCGCCAAGCATCCATTGCGTGTAGCGATAGCCGTGCTCGATGCTCCAGGCATCCGCACCCATTAATCGCAGCAGATCTTGGGCATAGACGATGCCGACGACCGCCGGCACGATCGCAGCCAGCACCGCGACGATCATCGCCTGCACCGCCGTCACCGCCGCCTCGTCCGCCTTGCCCTCGCCGATGCGCCGCGCGATCAAGGCCGTGACCGCCATGGCCAGACCCATCGCCACCGAATACAGCAGGAACAGGTAACTCTCGGTCAGTCCGACCGTGGCCACCGCCGACGGCCCGAGCTTGGCGACGAAGAAGATGTCGACGATCGCGAACGTCGACTCCAGCACCAGTTCCAGCACCATCGGCACCGCCAGCAGGAACACCGCGCGCCGCAACGGAATCTTCGTGTAATCCGCATTCGTGCCGCGAATCGCCTCGCGCAACGCCGCCCAGTTCGACTGCGTCGTCACATCCTGCGCTGCTGCGGCACCACCTTGAGTCGGTTCGAGTTGCATCGCTGACCCCGCACTCGTCTGTTGAAACAGCAGTCACTCCAGGATCGCACGTACCGACTCCAGTGCTTCGTTGACAACCGCAGCTGGCGCCCGTTCGATGCGCTTGTAGCTTCGCGCGCGGGCATCGACGGTCCGCGTCTGATCGCACAGCACGATGCCCTGCGTCACCGTACCGGAGCCCATCAAGGTCACACCGAACCCGTTCTGCCGTGTCGCCGTTCCGCCCTGAGTGATCGGTGCGACCAGCAACAAGCCAGAAGCCTTGTTGAAGGCATCTGCCGACAACACCAGCACCGGGCGTGTCCCTTGAATTTCGTGCCCCCTGGTCGGATCGAGACTGAGCGCCAGGATGTCACCTCGCGCAGGAATCCGGCTCACAGCAGTTCTCGCCCGACCGGGCCGTCTTCCAGAGTTGCATCGCGCGCCCACCGCGCCGGTGAACTTGGACTCGCCGCCAGCCGCTCTGCCAGGGACCGGCGCGACGGCGTGACTGACAACGTTCGCCCCTGCACTTCCAATTCCACGACCGAGCCGGCATCGACTGCGAGCGCTTTCGCAACCGCTTTCGGAATCGATAGCGTGATTGAACCGCCAGTACGGCGCAGGGTTGCAGCAAGGGACATGACAGGCTCCACAATTGTTTTATCCAGATAAAACATAGCGACCCGCCACAACCACTGCAAGCGGCGAGCGCCGAACTCAGAGCATCGGCAGTTTCAGCCCCTGCTCCTTCGCACAGCGCTGGGCGATCTCGTAGCCGGCGTCGGCGTGGCGCATGACGCCGGTGCCGGGATCGTTCCAGAGGACGCGGGCGAGGCGGCGGTCGGCGGCTTCGCTGCCGTCGGCGACGATGACGACGCCGCTGTGTTGCGAATACCCCATGCCGACGCCGCCGCCGTGATGCAGCGACACCCAGGTCGCGCCGCCGGCGACGTTCAGCATCGCGTTCAACAACGGCCAGTCGGACACGGCGTCGGAACCGTCGCGCATCGCTTCGGTCTCGCGATTGGGTGAAGCGACCGAACCGGAGTCGAGATGATCGCGACCGATCACGATCGGCGCGCTCACTTCACCCTTGCGCACCATCTCGTTGAAGGCGAGCCCGAGCTTGTGCCGCAGCCCCAGTCCGACCCAGCAGATGCGCGCCGGCAGCCCCTGGAAACTGATGCGTTCGCGCGCCATGTCGAGCCAGCGGTGCAGGTGCGGATCGTCCGGGATCAGTTCCTTGACCTTGGCATCGGTCTTGTAAATGTCCTCGGGATCACCCGACAGCGCGACCCAGCGGAACGGACCGATGCCGCGACAGAACAGCGGGCGCACGTAGGCCGGCACGAAGCCCGGGAAATCGAAGGCATGCGTGCAACCCTCGTCCTTGGCCATCTGCCGGATGTTGTTGCCGTAGTCGACCGTCGGAATGCCCTGTGCATGGAAGGCGAGCATGGCTTCGACATGGACGCGCATCGAGCGCTTCGCGGCGTCGCGCACCCCCTCCGGATTCGACTTCTGTTCGGAGAGCCAGCGCTCGATGCTCCAGCCGATCGGCAGGTAGCCATGCACCGGATCGTGCGCGCTGGTCTGGTCGGTCACCGCATCCGGACGCACGCCGCGCCGCACCATCTCCGGCAGGATCTCGGCGGCGTTGCCGAGCAGCGCGATCGATTTTGCTTCACCGGCGGCGGTGTACTTCGCGATGCGTGCCAATGCGTCGTCGAGGTCGATCGCCTGCTCGTCGACGTAGCGCGTTTTCAGGCGGAAATCGATGCTCGTCTGCCGGCATTCGATGTTCAACGAACAGGCGCCGGCCAACGACGCCGCGAGCGGTTGCGCGCCACCCATGCCGCCAAGGCCCGCCGTCAGGATCCAGCGTCCTTTCAAGCTGCCGCCAAAGTGCTGGCGGCCCATCTCGACGAAGGTCTCGTAGGTGCCCTGCACGATGCCCTGCGAACCGATGTAGATCCACGAGCCGGCCGTCATCTGGCCGTACATCATCAAGCCCTTGCGATCGAGTTCGTGGAAGTGTTCCCAGGTTGCCCAGGCCGGCACCAGATTCGAGTTCGCGAGCAGTACGCGCGGCGCATCGGCATGACTCGGAAAGATTCCGACCGGCTTGCCACTCTGGATCAGCAGCGTCTCGTCATCGTTCAAATCACGCAGCGACTTCAGGATCGCATCGAACGATTCCCAGTTCCGGGCAGCACGGCCGATGCCGCCATAGACCACGAGTTCGGCGGGATTTTCGGCCACCTCGGGATCGAGATTGTTCTGCAGCATGCGATACGCGGCTTCGGTCTGCCAGCTCTTGCAGTTCAACGCATTGCCGCGTGGTGCACGGATGACGCGCGAATCGTCGCGACGGGTGAAGGTGGTCATGAGCGGCCCTCGGAAAGTCGCCCATTATCGCATCGGCCGCTACCATCGCGCGCCACCCTCGAGCCTCCCGTGATCCCTGAACAGATCGGTTTTCTCGCTGCCTTGCTGACCACCGGCGCCTTCGTTCCGCAAGCCTGGATGACCGTGCGCAGCCGCGACACGCGCAGCATCTCGCTGGCGATGTACATCGTGTTCAACATCGGCATCGCGCTGTGGCTGGCTTACGGCGTGCTGATCGATTCGCGACCGATGATCTGGGCGAACGTGATCACGTTGCTGCTGTCGATGACCATCCTCGCTGTGAAATGGCAAAACCGGCACCGCGACCGATTGCCGCCCTCGCACTGAGTGTTCACGCTGTCCACGCGCGGACGGCGCGCTGTCCGCGGACATTCGTCACGATGACGAATCGGCGATGAAAACCGCATGGGAATGCGGCTTCATCGCTTGGCACGCCGGTTGCAATCCATGTGCATCCATTGCCAGGAGGCCCGCCATGACCTACCGCCGCTCGACCCGCGCCCAGCACCAGCGACTCGTCTTCCTCGCCGTCTATGTCGTGCTGTCGACGATCGCGACATGGTCTGCATCCACCAAGCACAGCATCGGCAACAACGTTGCGCCGAGGGTCATTGCAGCTGCGCCGGTGCATTCGGACAGCCTTGTCCAAATCATGCCAGTGCAGTGATTCGCGCACTGATACTGTGCCGGCCATGGATGGCCTTTCCCCCACCGACATTGATCGCTTCGATCGCGCCCGCCAGGCGCGCGACGCCCGCTTCGACGGTCTGTTCTACATCGCCGTCCGGACGACGCGCATCTACTGCCGGCCGATCTGTCCGGCGCCCGCCGCAAAGCCCGAAAATATCCGCTACTACGCTACTGCCGCAGCCGCGGCCGCTGCCGGATTCCGGCCCTGCCTGCGCTGCCGTCCGGAACTGTCGCCGGACGACCGCGACGGTCGCGCCCGCGACCAACTCGCCGATCGCGTGCTCGCACGCATCCACGAAGGCGCGCTGGACGAACAGGATGCGACCGCACTGGCCGATGAATTCAGCGTCGGCGAACGTCAGCTGCGCCGCGTGTTTCTCGCGCGTTACGGCGTGACGCCGCAAGCCGCGGCGGGAACGCATCGTCTGCACATCGCCAAGCAGTTGTTGACGGAAACGCGGCTGCCGGTGATCGACATCGCCTTCGCGTCGGGTTACGCCAGCCTGCGCCGGTTCAATCAAGCCTTTCTCGCGGCGACCGGCATGAGTCCGACCCGTCTGCGCAAGGCCGGCGACGACGATGCGCCCGCCGGCGAGGCCCAGACCCTGCGCCTCGCCTATCGCCCCCCGTACGACTGGCCGCGCGTGCTCGCGTTCCTTCGTGCCCGTGCGCTGCCGGGCATCGAACGTGTCGATGCGAACACCTACGAACGTACCCTGCCCGAACACGGACCCAACGCCCTGCTGCGGGTTTCACAAGACACCTCGCGCGACGCCTTGAACCTGCACCTCGAAGCGATACCCACCAAAGCCATTCCCGCGCTCGCGCAGCGCGTGCGACGCATGTTCGATCTGGATGCCGATCCGCAGGCGATCGCGTCGGTGTTGTCGCTGGATGCACGCCTGAGGCACGGCCTCGCGACGCGGCCCGGTTTGCGCGTACCCGTCGGTTTCGATGCCTGGGAAACCGCCGTGCGCGCCGTCGTCGGACAACGCATCAGCGTCATCGCGACACGCACCTTGCTGACCCGATTGATCGGCGAAGACGGCGGCTTTCCGACCGCAGCGCAATTGCTCGGCCGCGAGTTCGACGGCATCGGCCTGACCCGGGCACGCGTGCAGACGATTCGCGCGCTGGCATCGGCCGTGGTCGATGGCCGCATCCATTTCCGTGCCGGCCAGTCGCTCGATGCCTTCGTCGACGCACTGGTCGCGCTGCCCGGCATCGGCCCGTGGACCGCGCACTACATCGCGATGCGTGCGCTCGGCCATCCGGACGCGTTCCCTTTCGGCGATCTGATCGTGCGCCGCGCGCTCGGCAATCCGACACCGCGCGCCGAACGCGAGATGGCCGAAACCTGGCGCCCGTGGCGCAGTTACGTCGCCCTCCACCTCTGGACCGAAGCGAGCGAACAGTGAGTACCTACGCATGAGCCCGATTTTCTTTGACCTCATCGACAGTCCCATCGGCACGTTGACCGCAGCGGCGGATGACAGCGGCCTGCGCTGGCTGCTGTTCCCGCGCAATCGCCACGAGCCGGCGCGCGCAGGGTGGCAGCGTGACGTCACGCCCTTTGCCGAACTGCGACGACAACTCGCCGCTTATTTCGCGGGTGAATCGCAAGTCTTCAACCTGCCGCTCGCGCCGCAAGGGACGAACTTCCAGCAGTCGGTCTGGTCGGCACTGCGCGGCATTCCCTACGGTCAAACCTGCAGCTACCGCGACATCGCCCACGTCATCGGCAACCCGAAAGGCGTGCGCGCGGTCGGCCTCGCGAACGGACGCAATCCGCTGCCGATCATCGTGCCCTGCCATCGCGTGATCGGTGCCGACGGATCGATGACCGGCTTTGGTGGGGGCCTCGACACCAAGCGTTTCCTGCTCGATCTGGAAGCGCGCCACGCCGACGCGACTTTTCAGCTGCGCGCGAGCCGCTGAACGGTCTCGACGTAACGCCGCGCGATACGTTCTTCGTCGAGATGGCAGCCGTCGCGCACGACATCGCGGCCGCGCACGCGCACCTCACGGACCAGCGGCATGTTTCCGGAGAAGATCCAGGTGTCGAGCATTTCCCGATCGCTGCGCGCAGCGAGCAGCGGATGCGCGACATCGAGCGTGATGCGCGATGCATTGGCGGCGATCCGGGCTCCGGCCGAGTGTCGTCCGCCGGCCAGCGCCTGATCGAACAGGAAACGTCCGACCGACCGTTGCTGCGAGTCGACAGCGATATTGCGACGCTGCGCGAACAGGCGTTGCCCGTACTCGAGCCAGCGCAACTCCTCGACCGGCGACACCGAGATATGACTGTCCGAGCCAATGCTGAAACGACCCTTCGCCGCGATGTAATCCGGCAGCGGAAACAATCCATCGCCCAGATTGGCCTCGGTCGTCGGACAAAGGCACACGGTGGCCTGTAAGGCTGCGATCGCCTGAATTTCCGGCGCGCTCAGATGCGTCGCATGGACCAGCGTCCAACGGGCATCGACCATGGTCTGTTCCAGCAACCACGACACCGGTCGCGTGCCGCGCAATGCCAGGCATTCATCGACTTCAGCCAGCTGCTCGGCGACATGGATATGGATCGGCCGCCCTGTGCCGGCTTCCGCGGCGAGCACGGCGCGCATCGCCTCCGGCGGCACCGCACGCAGCGAATGCAGTGCGATGCCGACCTGCAATGCATCGGACTCATCGCGGCGCAGGGCGTCGACGAGGCGCAGGAACGCGTCGACCTCATGCCCGAAGCGCTGCTGGCGCGCACTCAACGCGCGACCATCGAACCCACCCTGCATGTACAGCACCGGCAACAGGCACAGGTCGATGCCGGCTTCGTCGGCCGCCGCGACCAGGGCCCGCGACATCGCCGACGCATCGGCGTAGGGCCGACCATCGCGCTGGTGGTGCAGGTAGTGGAATTCGCAGACCGCGGTGTAGCCCGACTTCAGCATCTCGACGTACAACTGCGCGGCGATGGCCTGCAAGTCATCGGGTTCGATCAGGCCGGCATAGCGGTACATCTGTTCGCGCCAGGTCCAGAAGCTGTCGGCCGGATCGGTCTGCTGTTCCGCGAGGCCCGCCATTGCACGCTGGAATGCATGCGAGTGGGCGTTGACGAGGCCGGGCAATACGAAATCTGGAAGAGGCGTCATGTCGGAATCATCGAATCGATGGCGCAATCCTAGCGGCTACACTGCACCACCTGACCAGGGTCCGACGCGATGAAGACCGGCAAGACCCAGTGGGACCGACTGTTGCTCGACGCGCGCGCGATGACGCTGGCCGGCGACCGCGGCTACGGCCTGATCGAAGACGCGGCGATCGGCATCGCCGGGCACCAGATCGTGTTCGCCGGCCGGCGCGCCGACCTGCCCTTCGCGCCCGACGAAATGGCCGAACGCGTGGAACTGTTCGGCGGAGCGCTGGTCACGCCCGGACTGATCGACGCCCATACCCATCTGGTGTTCGCCGGGCATCGCGCCAATGAATTCGAGTCGCGACTCAATGGCGCGAGTTACGCCGAGATCGCGCAAGCGGGCGGCGGCATCCTCAGCACGGTGCGCGCGACCCGCGCCGCCAGCGAGGAGGCGTTGTATGCGGCATCGATGCCGCGCGCGCGCGCCCTGCTGCGCGATGGCGTGACGACGCTGGAGATCAAGTCCGGCTACGGCCTCGATCTCGATAGCGAACGTCGGCAGTTGCGCGTTGCTCGACGCATCGGCAGCGCACTGGGGATCGACGTGCACTGCACCTATCTCGCCCTGCATGCGCTGCCACCCGAATTCGCGGAACGACGGAGTGAATTCGTGGACACCGTCTGCAGCGATTGGTTGCCGAGACTGCATCGCGAAGGCCTGGTCGACGCCGTCGACGCATTCTGCGAAGGCATCGCGTTCTCGCCGGCCGAGACGCGCAGGTTGTTCGACGCAGCACGCGCCTTGAACCTTCCAGTCAAGCTGCATGCCGACCAACTCAGCGATCTCGATGGTGCGGCCGTTGCCGCCGAATACAGCGGCCTGTCGGCCGATCATCTCGAATACACGAACGAGGCCGCGGTCGCACGCATGGCCGCAGCAGGTACCGTCGCGATGTTGCTGCCGGCGGCGTTCTACTGCCTGCGCGAGACGAAGTTGCCGCCGATCGATGCCTTCCGCCGCCTTGGCGTGGCGATGGCCGTGGCCAGCGACCTGAATCCCGGCACGTCGCCGATCCTGTCGCTGCGTCTTGCAATGAACCAGGCCTGCACCTTGTTCCGACTGACGCCCGAAGAAGCCATTCGCGGTGCGACCGTGAATGCCGCGAGCGCGTTGGGGCTGAGCGGCCGCAAGGGCCGAATCGCCATCGGACACGACGCCGATCTCGCGATCTGGGATGTCGGTTCGCCTGCGGAGTTGTGTTACTGGATCGGCGGCCCAGGTCCGCTCGGACTGTTTGCCGGTGGCGAACGCCGGTACTGACCCAAAGAAAAGCCCCCGACTTCGCGGGGGCTCTCGGTGCAACGGATTGCGCGGCAATCAGCCGGCGGGCGTCGCTTTCTTCTTGGCGGGCGCGGCCTTCTTCACTGCGGGCTTCGCGGCCGGCGTGGCAGCCTTCTTTGCGACTGCCGGCGCAGCCGACTTGGCGGCTTCCGAATGCGGGCGCACATTGCCGTAGCTCTTCACGAAGATCTTGCCTTTCTTGGTCTTGCGGTCGCCCTTGCCCATTGTTTTTCTGCTCCTGAACTGAGTTTGGCCGCGAAGGCTAGCAGCGAATCCGGCGTAATTGAATGTTTTCGGTTCAATCCAGCCCGAGCAGACGGGTCCACAGGTTGCGCGTGCAGCCATGGCGCAGCGCGCTGCGGCGGTTCACGACATGTGCCAAGGCCAGCATCACGCCACCGCTGCTGAGCAGGCTGGCGTGCAACCAAGCGGGATCGTGGACCAGGAACGCACCGGAAATCATCACCACGGCCGAACCCGCGTACAGCGCCAGCACACGCCGCCAGCGATGGGTGCAATAGGCGGCGCCAATCACCGCCGCACCAAACAGCAGCGCAACCGACACCGCCCACTGATCGAACACGTGCGAGGCCAGCCAATGCGCGCCCGCGAGCGGTGCCAGTGCCAGCAACACTGGCAAGGCCGCGCAATGCAGCGCACACACGAAAGCCGCCCAGGCACCGAGCCAGTCCAGACGGCGATGCCAGCGCTGATCGCGCTGGGCATCATGGGTTCGCAAGGATTCAACGGACATCAAAGCGGTGTCACACGGCGCCGGAAAGTCGTCATTGTAACTTTATAACGGAATAATCCAAGTCTCGTCGTTGTTGTCTTTTCAGAACAACGGGTTGTCGAGGAAATCGTTTGGGCGAACTTCAGAAATTGCCGGGTAGCGCACATTGGGCGGGCATGAAGATTGCTACATTTCGTCACGTCTTCGGGGGTGCCCATGTCACGCATGCAGCAGATTGTCGCGGTGATCGGTCTTGGTCTGGCCAGCCAGGCCAGCGCGCAAACGGTCATCTTCTCCGGCGGTTTCGAACCACCGCCGGGCGGTCCGGCAACCGATCAGGACGCCATGCGTTTCCTGACCCAGGCGACCTTCGGTCCCACCATGCCCGAGTTCGATCACCTCAACACGATCGGGATCAATGCCTGGCTGGACGAGCAGTTCGCGCGGCCCTTCTCCGGGCATCGTCCTTATCTGGATGCCATCGCGGCACTCCCCGAGGATCCGCAGGACCCCGGCGCCAACAACGTCGGCAACGACACTCGCAACGAAGTGTTTTTCGAACGCGCCCTGCATGCGCCGGACCAGCTGCGCCAGCGTGTCGCATTCTCGCTGAGCGAGATCCTGGTCGTGTCCGATCAAGGCGGTGGCCTCGGCGGCGAGCCCTTCGCACTCGCCTACTACTACGACCTGCTGGGTGAACACGGATTCGGCAACTATCGCGAACTGCTGGAGCAGGTGACGCTGAGCCCGGTGATGGGGCATTACCTGTCGATGTTCGGCAATCGCAAGCCCGATGTCGCCAACAACATCCGACCGGACGAGAACTACGCGCGGGAAATCATGCAGCTGTTCTCGATCGGCCTGACCCGGCTGAACCAGGACGGGACCGAGATGGATGACCCGAACCAGACCGGCTTCCAGACGATCCCGACATACAACCAGGAGACGATCCGCGGATTCGCCCATGTCTTCACCGGCTTTACCTTCACCGGCTGCGATGTCCGCGAATTCGAGTACTGCAGCGCCTGGGAGCATCCGGAGCGCTGGTTCCAGCCGATGACGGCGCCGGAAGGTCCGTGGTGGGACAACATCTATCGCGTCTGGCATGCCTATCCCGAAAACAAGCAGCTGCTGGTGTACCCGGGCGTGGCACTGGCGAACGGCGTACTCGCCGGTCGTCCGGCGCCGACCGCGCTCGGCAGTGGCGTGACGGCGCAGCAGGATCTCGAATTGGCGCTCGACAACGTCTTCAATCATCCGAATGTCGGACCATTCATCGGCAAGCAACTGATCCAGCGCCTCGTCACCAGCAATCCGAGTCCGGGCTACGTCAGTCGCGTGGCGGCGGCATTCAACAACAATGGACTCGGCGTGCGCGGCGACATGAAGACCGTGATCCGCGCCATCCTCACCGACCCGGAAGCGCGGGGCGCAACGACCGGCGCCGCGCCGCGCGGCAAGCTGCGCGAACCGCTGTTGCGGATGACGCAGTTGTGGCGCGCATTCGCCGCCACCGACCCATCCAACCGCTACAACGACTGGTACATCTGGTACCCGGGGCAATACATCCCGCAATCGCCGCTGCATGCGCGCACCGTGTTCAACTTCTTCCTGCCCGACTACAAGCCGGCCGGCGAGATCGCCACGGGCGGGTGGGTGGCACCGGAATTCCAGATCCAGACCGATGGTTACGTCACCAATTTCAGCAACGTGATGGATTGGCTGGTCTGGAACTACGCCGGCAATCCTTCGCCATGGGCGGATGCAGACGCGACCAAGATCAACATCGAAGCCGAACGTCTGCTGGCCGGCAACGCCACCATCGACGCGCTCATCGAACGCCTGAATCTGCTGCTGATGTCGGGATCGATGAGCACGCACATGAAGTCCACCTTGCGGACCTATCTGTTGACGGTCCCGGCAGGGGACGAGAACGGTGCGCGCCGCGTCTGGGAGGCCTTGTGGATGATCATGGTTTCCCCCGAATACGTCATCGAGAAGTGAGGCAGCCATGAACCGTCGCGACTTGCTCAAGAAATCGCTTTGCCTCGCCGCTTCGACCGCGGGCTTCGGTGCGCTGTCCAGCCGTTTTTCGCTGGCCCATGCGGCCACCGTCTATTCGAAATCCCAACGCAACCTGCTCGGCAACGACTACCGTGCCCTGGTCTGCGTGTTTCTTTACGGTGGCAACGACAGTTTCAATTTCATCGTGCCGCGCGACGTCTCCCCGCATGCGACCTATGCCGCCACCCGTGGTGGCATCGCCGTGCCGCGCAGCGAACTGGTGTCGTTGACCCCGACGGCAAGTGGCGCTGCCTATGGTCTGCATCCCGGTGTCGTGACCGGGGCCAGCAATGCACCGCATGCATCGATGACGGCGCTGGCCAACCTGTTCAACCAGCCCAACAGCCCGCTCGCGATCGTCGCGAACACCGGGCCGCTGCTGTTTCCGACCACGAAGACGCAATACCAGAACGAATCCGTGGCATTGCCGCCGCAACTGTATTCGCATGACGACCAGTCGGCCTGGTGGCAGACCCCGACCGCGAACAGCGTCAACCGCATCGGCTGGGGCGGGATACTGGCCGATCGCTTCGGCATCAGCAATCCGAACCAGAACATGGCAATGACGATCTCGACCGACGGTGACAACGTCTACCAGACCGCCGAGGACGTGGTGCCCTACTTCGTCAGCCCCTGGGGCGTCGATCGCATCGACAACATCGACCCGACCTGGAGCCAGCCCACGGCGCGCCGCCAGGCGCTGTACCAGCTCCTCAACGGTCCGCTCGGCAATCCGCTGGAGCGAACTTATGCCACCGGATTCAAGCGCACCGTCTCGAACTACGAGCAGGTGATCTCGGCCCTGGTGCCGAGCGCGACGACATTCGACGCGATCTTCGGTGCCGATGACACCATCGACGACTACCTGACCCGCCAGCTCAAGATGGTGGCGCGCCTGATTTCGGCCCGCGACACGTTGAACATGACGCGCCAGATCTTCTTCGTCGGCCTCGGCGGATTCGACACCCACGACAATCAGGCCGCCGACCATCCGCCTCAGCTTGCCGCCATCGCGAACGGACTGACCAAGTTCTACCAGGCGACGCAACAGATGGGCATCGCCAACCAGGTCACCAGTTTTACCGCCAGCGAATTCGGCCGCACCCTGACCAACAACGGCGACGGCACCGACCATGGCTGGGGCGGCCACCAGCTGGTCATCGGCGGCGCCGTGAACGGCGGTCGTTTCTACGGCCGTTTTCCGAGCCTCGCGACCAGCAACTCGAACCCGGACGACGCCGGCTGGGGCCAGATCATCCCGACCACCAGCGTCGATCAATACGCCTGGACCCTGGCTCGTTGGTACGGTCTCCCGGACGATGCAGGCGGTCGCGGGCTGGTGTTCCCGAACGTCACTCGCTTCAATGACGTCTCGCAGAACGGCACCGGCTCCCATCACCTCGGCTTCCTTCCGGCGGCTGTTTGAGCAGGCGTGCTGCAGTTTCATGGCTTTCGGCTATGCTCGGGTGCCAGCGGAATGCTTGACTGGCGCTGGAGGACGGAATGCTGTCGCAGGCTGCAGCGAAGGCCGACTTGAATTCGACACGGGTGCTGTCGCTCGATTCGAGCGGGCGCATCCTCGACTGGATGAGCTGGCAAGACGCCACCTGCCTTTACGTGCGCGGCGCCGTCGCCTGGACCATTGGCGATCCATGCCTGATCGTGCATGGCGGCATGAGCCGGATGACCGGCGAGCAAAGCACGGTCGCGCTGCATCCGATTGTGGCCAGTCGCGGTCATGCCCGTCCCGGGCTGCTTGAACCCGCTCCGGCACTGAACAATGCTGCGCTGTTTGCGCGCGACCGCCATCTTTGTCTGTACTGCGGGCAACATTTCGGCAAGCCGCAATTGACCCGCGACCACGTACTGCCGACCTCGCGCGGCGGCCGAGACACGTGGGAGAACGTGGTCAGCGCCTGCTTGCCCTGCAATGTCCGCAAGGGCGGGCGTACCCCGCAGCAGGCAAACATGCCCCTGCTGGCGATTCCCTATCGGCCAAGTTGGGTCGAGCACCTGATCCTGTCGAACCGCAACATCCTGTCCGACCAGATGGATTTCCTGATGAGCCATTTGCCGCGCAACCGCCGCCAAAGCGCCTGAGCGCCCGGGTCTGGCACAATGCGCGCCCACCTCGAGAGTGCGCGCCATGTTGTCGGCCATTCCCCTGCTGTCCATCGTGCTGTTGCTGGCGAATCTGGTCGCATTCGGTGCGCAGACCGGTTTTGCCGAATCGCTGTTCGCACTGACCCTTCCATCCGGCGGCACCGTGTCATTCAGCACCGGAGACGGTCTGATCCTGCTCGGACTCGCCCTGCTCTACGTCGAGATCTTCAAGGCCACGCGCACCAGTTCGATGAGCGTGCTTGACCATGCGCTGTCGCTGGTCGTGTTCATCGTTGCGCTGGTCGAATTGTTGATCGCGCCGAAGTTCGCGCACGCCGCGTTCTTCGCCTTGACCGCGATGTGCCTGATCGACGTGATCGCGGGATTCACCGTCACCATCGCGAGCGCGCGCCGCGATTTCGCACCCGCCAATCAAGGATGAGGCCATGAGTTCAGATCTCGAAGCGCGTGCGTTGGCGCGTCCGTGGTTCTATCCGGGTTGGCTCGATGGCATCCACCACACCCGTTCGGCGATGCTGGAAGCCGCACTGCGTGCACGCTTCGGCAACGACTTCACGGCCCATGACGCCGTCGACCTCGCCTGCCATCAAGGCTGGTTCTCGGTGCAACTGGCGCAACTCGGTTTTCGCGACGTGCTGTCGGTCGATGCGCGCAGCGAACACGTCGCCGATGCCAGCCTGATTCGCGACACGCTGGGCCTCAAGCACATGCGCCTGCTGCAATCCGACGTGCATGCGCTCGATACGGCGGCGACAGGTCCGTTCGACGTCTGCCTCTGTCTCGGCCTGATCTATCACCTGGAGAATCCGGTCGGTGCCCTGCGCGTCGCGCGCGCGCTGACCCGGCACATGTGCGTCGTCGAAACCCAGGTCGTGCCGAACATGAGTGGCATGGTCGATTACGGCAGCTACAAGTTCGTGCGTGCGCTGCAGGGTTCGTTCGGCATCATCGACGAAACCGACGACACCCATGGTCCCGAAGCCAGCACGACCGGCATTTGCCTGGTCCCGAGCACGGAGGCGCTGTGCTGGATCATGCGCAAGATCGGCTTCAAGCGCGTCGAGGTGCTGCCGGTGCCGGCAGACGGCTACGAGCAGCTCGCGCACGGCAAGCGCGTGATGGTGGCCGGCTACGTCGATTGAACGACGCGGTGCGCCGGTTCAGGCCGCGATGGCGTCGCTGATCAGGCGTTCGATGCCGACGAGATCCGGCACGATGGCCTGGTCATCGCGGATCAACACCGTATGGGCGATGCCGGCAGGGCGCGCATCGTCTTCGCCGGTGGTGATCAGTGTTTCGCTGGAAATCGTCGTGAGGCGCGGGAAGCCCTGCGCGACCATCGCGAGAAACGGCATCTTCGGGTTGCCCCCAAGTGCCTTCAACACAGTCACCTTGGCGTTCACGCCACCCTCTTTGGCTGCAAGACCGGTGAGCACCGAAAACGAAATCAGCGGCACGCGCCAACCACGCCAGCGGGTGCGCCCGAGCAGCCAGTTGGGGGCGTTCTCGATCGCTTCGGGCATCGAATAGGTGATGATCTCGGTCACGTTCGCGTTCGGCAGCAGGACGCGGCCATTGGTGACCGTGATCATCAATCCGCGAATTTCGCTGGGCTTGTCCATGCGTTGCTTCCTTCAGGCCTTGCCGAAACGGCGCGCGAACTCGGCCGCGAGCGCGGCCGGCGTTCCGATGAAACCGACGATGCCCGCTTCCATTGCGCCGTCGATCATCGAACTGACGACGCAGGTGGACGGGTCCTGTACCCAGATCTGGCCGCCCTTCGCGGCCATGTGCTTGGCGCCTTCGATGGCATCGTGGGCCATGCCGCTGAAGATGATGGCGCCGGCTGCGGCACCGAAGCGGTCGGCGACATCGATCAAGACGCGGTCGATCGACGGGCTGTAAGGCGAAATGTCGTCCAGCGCGACCACTTTCACCTCGCCGGACGGATCCAGCAACATGCGCTCCGCGATGGGCACGACCAGGACTTGACCGTGACCCGTGCGCATGCCGGATTCCGCAATCGCGACGGGCATGCGTGTCGCTTTCTGCAACTGCGCCACCATCAGGTCGACGAAGTCTGCACCCATGTGCTGGGCCAGCACGAACACGGCGCCGACCGACGGCGGGAGGGCCGCGAGGAATTCGCGCACGGCATCCGGCCCACCGATCGAAGCACCGAGTACCCACACACGCGCCAACGCGCCGGCGGCGACCTGGGGAGTCGGGGTACGTTCCGAAGTCGCCGGAGCCGCCGTCATCGCCGCAAACTCGCGCATGAAATCATCTTCTTCGGCCGATCTGGACGAAGAGGTGGCTGCATCCTTGCTCAAGTCGTCGAACGACAACTCGACGGTATCGTCGAGCGTGAAGCTGAAATCGTCGGCGGTGGCCGGCTCGGCTTCTGCAGCTGCGCCCGAAATGCCACCACTGGGAATATCGTCCAGCGAGAAATCAAGGTCATCGAATGGCGATGCCGATGGCGTCTGGGGCTGCGGCGGCGCTGCGGCCGGCGCCGGTTTCAGCGATGAGGTCGATGGGGAGAGGGGCGCGACGGGCGCGTCATCGCCTCCCATCGGCTCCAGCGCCAGCCCGAGGTCGTCGAACGGACTGGCCACGACCGTGGGAACGACCGCCGCGGGCTTCGGCGATGCGGGAACGGCCGGCGGCGCGGGCGTTGCGCCATCGTCCAGCGGCTCGAGCATCAGGTCATCGAGATCGAACGGAAAATCCACCGCCGCTGCCGCGGCAGGAACAGCCGCGGCCACGGGCGCCGGCGTGTCATCCTGCGGCTCCAGCGACAGCGACAATCCTTCGAGCAGGCTCTTGCGCTGCGCCGATTCCGCAGGCGTCTGCAGCGAGGATGCGGCTGACTTGGGTGCCGGCGCGGGCTTGACTGCATCCGCACGCGGCTGACTCGCCAGCAAGTCGTCAAGACCGGCCGGAACATCCTTGGCCGGTTCGGGTTCGTCGAAATTGAGATCGGCAAAGGCCAGCAGTTCGTCCGCGATCGGACTCCCGCTGGACGCGACGACCGGCGTGGAAGGTAGCGCGGGCGCGGGCGTTTCCGCATCGAAATCGAGCGCGAGCCCGAGGTCGGCAAAAGGATTTGAATCGTCGCTGGTGGTGACGGACGTGGCGGCGTTCTCGGCCGAAGGAGAGAGACCGAAATCGCACAGCAGATCGTCCAGATCGGACACCGCCGGCGCCGGTGCGTTCTTCGCTTCCAGCTTGGTCGTGTGCATGTCGAACGACGCCAACGCATTGGCGATCTGGTCCGTCGCGTCGCGCATCGATTGGTCGCTGACGGCCGGCACATCCAGCGACTTGGGCATGCTCGAGGTGGTCAACGCATGCTGGGGCATGCTGCGCACCGGCACCGCTTCCGCACCCGCCGGCCGCGGCGGCAGCAGTTCGGCATCCCCGACGATCTTCGCCGCCAGGTGGCGTGCCCAACGCGCCAAGTCGTAGCCGGAAAGCCTGCTCGTCACCTCGCCATCGTTGAACACCACCTTGAGGTGGTCGTCCACCAGGAGGTCGTCGATCGCATCGATTTGCTGGTCGGCGTCGGGATCGAGGTTCACGATCACGACCTGTGCGCCCGCACGATCCAGCGCGGCGCGGTCGAATTTCGCGGTCTCGGTCTCGTAGACGATGCTCGCGCCAAGGTCGCGCAGCGCATCGCGCAGGTGCGTGTGCAGGTCGCCCGACGGATAGATCAGGCCAACCGCGACTTCGACATGGGTGTCAGTGGACGGCACGGGTCAACCTCAGGATCTCGTCGACATTACGCAGCAAATCGGCTTCCTGATAGGGCTTGCCAAGGTAACGATCGACGCCGATTTCCATCGCGCGCTGGCGGTGCTTCTCACCGGTACGCGACGTGATCATGATGATCGGAACCGCCTTCAGGCGCGGGTCGTTGCGCATGTACGTCGCGAACTCGTAACCGTCCATGCGCGGCATTTCGATATCGAGCAGCACCAGGTCCGGGATGCGGTCCTGGATCTTCTCGACGGCGTCGAGACCGTCTTTCGCCGTGGTGACCTCGATGTCGTTGCGTTCGAGCACGCGGCTGGTGACCTTGCGCATCGTGATCGAGTCGTCGACCACCATGACCAGTGGCTGGCGGCGTTCGGCCACGACCGGCGTCTGCACCGGCAGGTAGGGCACTTCCTGGCCCTGTTCGTCGATGACGGTCTGGCGCAGCGCCGCGACCTTGCGAACCAGCGGCGCCATGTCGAGGATCATCACCACGGAACCATCGCCCATGATGGTGGCGCCGAAAATGCCCGGCACCGAGCTGATCTGCGGGCCAACCGACTTGACCACGACTTCGCGGCTGCCGAGCACGGCATCCACACGCACGGCAGCGCGCTGGTCGCCGGAACGGATCATCAGCAGCGGCACCTGCGCATCATCGGTGGCGCGGTGCGACACGGTGCCGAGCAGGTCGTGCATTTCATAGATGGTGTAGTCGTCACCACCATAGCTGTAGCTCGGGTTCGGCTGGTGCATGCGCGCATCGAGGTCTTCGCGTCGGATCCGGACCACGCCCTGCACCGACGACATCGGCACTGCGAACAAATGCTCGCCGAGCCGCACCAGAATCGCCTGCGTCACCGCCAGCGTGAAGGGCAGACGCACCGTGAACTGCGAACCCTTGCCGCGCGTCGAGTCGATCGACAGGGATCCACCGAGCTGCTTGATCTCGGAATGCACGACGTCCATGCCGACGCCGCGACCAGCGATCTTGCTGACCGTTTCCGCGGTGGAGAAGCCGGTTTCGAGCACGAAGCCGAACAGGTCGCGGTCGGACAACTGCGCATCCGGCTTCATCAAGCCGCGCTCGATCGCCTTGCGACGGATCGCGTCGCGGTCCATGCCTCGCCCGTCATCGGTCACACGGATCACGACTTCCGTCGCCTCGCGAGAAATCGCGATGTTGACGGTACCTTCCTCGTTCTTGCCGACGTCGGCGCGATCACCGGGCAACTCGATGCCGTGCGCGAGCGAATTGCGCAGCATGTGTTCGAGCGGCGCAGTCATTCGATCGAGGACGTTGCGATCCATTTCACCCTGTGCACCCTCGACGCGCAGCTGGGCGCGCTTGCCGAGTTCACCGGCGGTCTGACGCATCAGGCGACGCAATCGCGGCACCACCGAGTCGAACGGCACCATGCGCGTGCGCATGAGGCCTTCCTGAAGATCGGAACTGACACGCGACTGCTGCAGCAGCAGGGTTTCCGCCTGGCGCGTCAAATCGTCCAGTGCGCTTTGCAAGGCCGCCAAGTCGGATACCGACTCGGCCAGCGCGCGGGACAACTGCTGCAAGGTCGAGAAGCGATCGAGCTCGAGCGGGTCGAATTCCGCGTCCGCGGTCTCGTGCTCGCGCTGATAGCGCGCGATGATCTGGGCTTCAGTCTCGATTTCGAGCTTGCGCAGCTGCTCGCGCAGACGCGTCACCGTTTGATCGAGTTCCTGCAAGTTGAAGCGGAACGTGCCCATCTGCTGCTCGAGACGCGAGCGGTAGATCGACACTTCGCCGGCATAGTTGACGAGATTGTCGAGCAGATCGGAGCGGACACGGATCATTTCCTGCGCGACCCGACCAGCCTCTTCCACTTCCTCGACCATCTCGCGCATCGCGCGCGGTGCAGGCGCGGGCGTAGTTGCGACGGGTGCTGGCGATGCTTCGACCGCAGGCGCCGCCTGGGTCGGGGCGACCGCAGGCTCGATGGCGGCCGCGGCGGTTTCGACTGCGACCGATGCGCCGCCGATGGTCGGAATCTCCTCGCCGGCCACCAAGGCATCGAAGCGTGCGATCACGTTGACCGGCATGCCGATGGCCTGGCGTTTTGCGACACGCTGCACCAGCTGATGCAGTCGATCGAAACCGCGCTCCAGCGATTCCAGCGACACACGATCCATCGAACGACGGCCGTCCGAAACCAGTTCCAGCAACGCTTCCATGGCATGGCTGAGGTCGCCGATCGGCGCCAGGCCGGCCATGCGCGAGCCGCCTTTCAGAGTGTGCAATTCGCGCTGCAGTCCGCTCACGATCTCGCGCTCGTGCGGCTGTTCACGCAAGCGGGCCATCATCGTGTCGGCGGCATCGAGGATATCGCCACCTTCCTGCACGAAGATCTCGAGCAGGTCCTCGTCCATGTCCGGGAGTTCCAGCGATCCTTCCGGATTCTGGTCGGGCTCCACTTGAACGTACATGACATCGTGTGCCGCAGCTGCCGCGACTGGCGCTGGCACATCGACGAACGCGTTGGCCGCTGCTTCCGCAGGCATCGGAGTCGACGCCGACGCCACCAGCATCAATTCATCCGGAGTCGACACTTCGTCGCCGAGTTCCGGCAACGCCGGCTCGGACGAGGCATCTGCGAAGGCCTGTTCGATCGACCAGTCCTCAAGCGCGACGAATCCACTGTCTGCCGGATCTGCAACCGCCGCGTCCGGTACGGCCATCGCGGCCACTGCCGCCACCTCCGGCAGGTCGTCGCGATAGGCGAGATCGGCATCCTCGACTTCCAGAACCGGCGCCTCGTCGGCCATCACCGGCGCGCTGTCGAGGGAAATCTCTTCGACGACCACATCTGCAGTCGGCATCGGCATGGATTCATCGGTCGATTCGGCCGCGAACGTCGATTCGTCCAGCGTGATCTCCGGAAGCGCTGACGATTCCGCCGTGTCGTCCCAGGTCCAGGCATCGTCGCCCGCCAGCTCGGTCAACTCGATGTTGTCGTCCTGCGGCGACACGGACGCCTCGATCGACCCGGCATCCGACACCAGGGCCGCAGCCGCGAATTCAGTCGTTTCATCGGCATCGGACGGATCGACCGCAACCGCCGATTCCTCTTCGTCGACGCTGACATTGAAGACACCGAGCACGCTGTCTGGCTCGGGCAGGCCATTGCGGAACCGAATCAGCTGTTCAGCCAGCACCGCAGTATCGGGTGCGACGAATTCCGGCTGATCCGCCCCTGCAACGACCTGCTCGATGATCGATGCCGTCTCTTCCACGGCGTCGACACCGGCCAGGGTCGGTGCTTCTCCAGCGCCGCGCAAGCGCTTGAAATAGCCTTCGAGCGGCGCCAACAGCGGCCCGACTGCTGGCAGATCGACCATCGCCACCGCGCCATGCATCGTGTGTACCGCGCGCAACAGGGACTCCGAGACCGGCTGCCCCGCACCACTCGCACGACATTCGGTCAGATAGGCACGCACTGCCTGCAAATGTGTCGCGACTTCGCTGCGCAAGATCTCCAGCATCATCGGATCGACCGAATGCTGCGCGATCGGCGTGGCCACGAATGCCACGTGCTCCGGTTCCTGCGCCGATTCGGTATGGATGTCGTCGGCGTGAATGTCGAAAGACTCGGTCAGTTCAATCGGGGCTTCGACGATCGGAGACGGCGGGGGCGCAACGACCACCGGCTTCGGCTTCACGCGCTTGACCTGCACGCGAACCTTCTCGATGCGCTTCACCGGCTCGGCCGGGCGCACCCAGGCCTCTTCGCCTGCCGAGAGTTTCTCGGCCACTTCGATGATCTGCGGAATATCAACACCACGCAGTTGCTCGCCGCGCAAGGCCGCGAGCAGCGCCGGCAAGGCCGCCACTGCCTGCTCGAGCAAGTCGATGACTGCTGGCGAGATCGCGATGCTCTTGTCGAGCACCCGATTCAGCATGTTCTCGACCTTCCAGCTGAATTCGCCGAGCGCCATGGCGCCGACCAGTCGACCGCTGCCCTTCATCGTGTGGAACGAGCGGCGTACCGGCTTCAAGCGCTCGAAGTCGGCGGTGTTGTTCTTCCAGTCCGGCAAACTGCGATTGAGGTTTTCGACCTCTTCCTGCACTTCTTCAAGGAAGACTTCACGGATTTCCTCGTCGATGTCGTCCGAAGGCACGGCCTGGAAGGCGCCGCCGTCGGCGACCGGAGCCTCTTCGATGACTTCGCGGTCTTCCTCGATCCAGTCGTATTCGTATTCGACTTCTTCGCTTTCGGCATCGCTGCCACTGGCGGAGGCCGCCTGCAAGGCCTGGGCACCGCTGACGGCATCGGCAAACTTGAGGCCCGCGACGTCCTGCGACGGCGGAGACTCGGGCGGCGTCGGCGCTGTGCCGACGACCAGGTCTTCCACGCCGCGGCCCGGCGCGATCTCGACGACCGTGCGCATCTCTGGCACGACCGGCTCGACCGATGGCACGGTCTCGACGTAATCCATGCCGGACTTGCCGGTATCGATATTCGCGACGAACTGATCGACCTCGGCCGCTCCGGGCAGGCTGATCGACGTCAACATGGTGTCGCTCGCTGCCTCCGGCGCGACTGGCGCCGTCGCCTCGAGCGGAAGCGTCGCCATCTCGACGGTGGCGTCGGCAGCTGCTTCCGGCTCGTCGGCCGGCATCGGCCAATAGCCCAGATCCTCCAGGCTTTCACGGGTCACATCGAGGATCTTCTCGCGCCCGGCACGCTGGGCATGCGTGGCCTCGAGGTAATACTCGATACTGGCCACGGCATCGGCCAATCGATCCATCTGGTCGGCCGTCGGCACGCGCTTGCGGCGCAGCACTTCCACATCGATGAACTTGCCCATTGCAGCGAGCAGGTCGCTCGCCTCACCGAGCTGAACCATGCGCATCGCACCGCCGATCTCGTCGAAAAGGCGCGGGATCGATTCGGCTTTTTCGTGCTGCCAACCCGATTCGATGAAAGCGACGATGTCCTGCTTGACCTGTGTGAGGTTGGCCTGGACTTCCTTCATCAACGCTTCGAGGATCTTGCGCACCTCGACCTGCGGCAGCTCCATCGTGCTGGCACCGTCGAGCTTGGGTGCCGGCTCTTCGGCCGTCGCACCGAGGCGATCGATGTTGTCGTCCAGCGATGCATCGACGAACAGCAGGGCACCAGCGATGTCGAGCAAGGCGCCTTCTTCGGCCGGCTTGGTGCCACTGACGATCGCGTTCAGGCTGTCGCGCTGCTCCAGGATGACGCGACGCGGCACACCGAGACCGAGCATGCCGAGCGTATCGGCTGCGCGATCCAGCACTTCCGACTGCGCACCGAGATCGGCGGGGTTCGCGTTCGCGGTACGCAGATAGAGATCGAGCGCGTCCTTGACGCGCATGAGGTCTTCCTTGATCGCGGTCGACACCGTGTCGAGCAGCGCCTTGTTGCGACCACTGAGCGTGCCACGCGCGTGTTCGATTTCCTTGTCGCTCGGCAGCAGCATCTCGAGCTTGTAGGTTCGCTTCAATTCACCCACGCGACCGTCGGAACCACGGGCGTGTGCTGCGTAATAAAGCAGGTTCTTGACCAGGTCGCGCGGCGGCTCGGCCTTGAACGACTGTTCGCCGGCATCGGCGAGGCGCTTGATTTCACGATCCACGCGTCCGAACAGCAGCTTGACCGCCTGATTGGCGTCGACCAAGCCATTGCGCACGCCATCGAGCAGGCCGCCAGCCACCCACCACAACCGTCGACCTTCCTCGTGGAACGTGATGCTGCGCAGGCCATCCAGCGCATTCATCAGACCGGCGGCAGCAACATTCGATGTCTGGTCGCGCAACCACTTCACCAAGGCCATCTGGTAATTGGTGCGCAGCCGCGATGCAACTGGCTTGAGCTCTGCGTCCGGCAAGGGTTTGTCGGGACCCGCGGCACTGGCCGGCATCGACACCGACAAGTCGGGCGAGAACAGCACACCCTCACTCAGCAGCTTTTCGCCGCGGCAGGCCCGCAAATCGTTCAGCAGCGGCAACAGGACAATCGGGATGTCCTTGTGACCGCCCTGCAATCGCTCGAGATAGTCGGGCAGCTGCACGATGCCGCGCATCAGCACTTCGTAGGCATCGTTCTTGTTGCGGATGGCATCGTCGAGCAGGCCCTGCGCGACGCGTTCCATCTCCTCGACGACCATGGCGGCGCCATACAACTCGACCATGCGCAAGGTGCCCTGCACCTGATGCAGGTAGGTGGCGCAGAACCGCATCAGGCTGGAGTCGGCGGGATCGTCGACATACGCCTCAAGCGCCTGGCGCGCCTGCTTGAGCGTTTCGTCGAGTTCCTGCTTGACCCAATTGAGGGTGGTGAAATCGATATCTTGTTGCAGACGCATACGCAACCTCACCCGTTCCGGCAGTACGCCAAGGTCTGGCGCCCACCGATCCGTGTCAGCTGGGGATTGGCAAATCCGAGCACCTCACCAGGTCCAAGGACCAGGAGGCCACCGGGCTTGAGCAGATCGGCAAGCGCATCGAGCAATGCTTTGCGGCGCTCGCGGGCGAAGTAGATCAGCACGTTTTGGCAGTAGATCAGGTCGAGCTTCTTGAGTGGCGAACGCGCCACGTCGAGCAGGTTGAAGGCCGCGAAACCGACGCGTTTGCGCAGTGATTCCACGATCTGAAAAGAGTCCTTGCCCTCGGCCACGGCATAAACGGAACGAAAGGCCTCGGGCAGCTCGGCCAGTCGTTCGCGTGGATACAGGCCGGACCGGCCGACCGCGAGCGCAGGGTTGCTGATGTCGGTCGCGGTGACGCCGAAATACACCTTGCTGGCATCGAGCGCGCGCAGCTTGTGATCCAGCGTCATCGCCAGCGAATAGGCTTCTTCGCCGGTGGCACAACCGACACTCCACGCGTGGACCGACGCGCCCGGATGCTGTTTCATGTGCTGGGGCAGCCATTCCTCGGCGATCAAGTCGAGTGACGGCGAATGACGGAAGAACCGTGTCTCGTGCACGGTCAACCGGTCGACCAGGGTCGCCCATTCGATTGCGCCACGTGCGCCATTCAAGACCTGATCGAAATAGGTATCGAAGCTGGCGTAGCCGGTTTCGCGCATGCGCATGCGCAATCCAGTCACGAGAAATGTCTTGCGGTCGGGCGGCACCACGACACCGGTCCTGCGCTGCAGCAGGTCCACCCAACGCACGAACTCCTCATCACCCATGCTCGGCATGGGCGAAAAGGGGTTCCTGGCGGGTGCAGTGGTCACCATCGACTACTTCCGTCAGCCCGGCAGCTTGAAGTCGGCGACCGATCGGCGCAGGTCAGCCGCGAGCTGTGCCAGGTTTCCGATCGATTCCGCCGTTTGCGAGGCACCGGCAGACGTCTGCGTGGTGATTTCCTGAATCACGTTCATCGTCGCCGAAATATTCGTCGCTGCAGCAGACTGCTGCCGCGCCGCTTCCGAAATGTTCTGAATCAAGTCCGCAAGGTCGTTCGAGACCTTCTCGATTTCGCCCAGCGCGAGGCCCGCGTCTTCGGCGAGGCGGGCACCCGCGACCACTTCCGACGTCGTCTGTTCCATCGACGACACGGCTTCGTTGGTATCGGCCTGAATGGTTTGCACCAGCGTTTCAATTCGCTTGGTCGCACCACCGGAGCGTTCTGCGAGTCGTTGCACTTCGTCCGCGACGACCGCGAATCCGCGACCGGCCTCACCGGCCGAGGCCGCTTGAATGGCGGCGTTCAGCGCGAGAATGTTCGTCTGTTCGGCGATGTCGTTGATCAGTTCGACGATCGATCCGATTTCCTGCGTGGATTCACCGAGGCGCTTGATGCGCTTCGAGGTTTCCTGGATCTGATCGCGAATGTTGTCCATGCCTTGAATCGTCTGACGCACGATCGCCGCGCCCTTGCCGGCGATGGCCACGGAGCGTTGCGCCACGTCGGCTGATTCGGCGGAGTTCTTCGACACTTCGTCGATCGATACCGCGATTTCGTTGATGGCTGCCGAAGCCGAAGTGATCTGCTGCGCCTGATGTTCCGCTGCTTCCGCGAGGTGCATGGCGGTCGCCTGCGTTTCCTGTGCGGCCGCTGCCACCTGCACCGCGGTTTCATTGATGGTCGTCACCAGCGAGCGCAGCGCTTCCACCGCGAAGTTCACCGAGTCCGCGATCGCGCCGGTAATGTCCTCGGTCACCGTCGCCTTCACCGTCAGATCGCCTTCTGCCAGCGATCCCATTTCGTCCAGCAAGCGCAGAATGGCTTCCTGATTACGCTGGTTCAGGTCGGCCGTGCTCTGCAGCTGGCGGCGCGTGGCGCCGTACTGGGAGAGACCGGCGAGTGCGGCGAAGAACAGGGTCAGGCCACCGATGATCAGCGAGACGATGTCGTTGCCGAACATGCGCTGCGCCGGCAACTTGCCGAGGCCGGTCGCCATGTTCTTGCTGGAATCGAGCAACTGTCCGGAGGCCAGGAAGATGTTGTCCGCGGCTTCGGTCACTTCGAACAAATCGGTCGATGCGCTCTGGATCTTGTCGACGTTCTCGCGAATGCCGCCGTAAAGCGCCTGCACGTCGGTGGCAATGCTGCGGGCAGCAGGATTGGTCAGTGCCGGGATGCCGATGCCGGCATCACCCTGCAACCACGCATCGAGCACACGGCCATAGATCTGGGCGTCACGGGCGAACTGGTCGGCTGCGGAGATCGCCTGATCGCCACCACGCAGAATGTCGGACACGCGACGCAGCATTCGGTCGGCCAGCAGCATCTGGCGACTGGCCTGGTAGATCTGGATGCCGGACGCGCCAGAATCGCGCAGCACCGAGAACAATTCGTCGACCTTGCTGGTCAGCTGCGGGATCGCCGCCGAAAACTCCTGGGCCGTGTCGGTGATATCGAGCACGAGTTCCTGGCGCGAAAGAATCGTGTTCGCAGCGTTGTTGATCGGCTGCCAGTCCTCGTTGAGCTTGTTCAACGGAATCTTCACCGCATCCGAATCGTTCTGGTATCCGGGAATGCCGGTCTTCGGATCGCCCTTCATCAGACCGTTCACGCGGGTCTCGATGTTGGTGCGGGTCGTCTTCAGTTCCTCGAAGGCTTCGAGGTTACCGGCCGCCGCTTCGGTCGCGAACTTGGAGATCTGCTGCGACAGCACCTGGAGGTCGGTGGTGTAGACGATCGCGGCGCGCTCCTGGTTGTCCTTGTAGAAGCGCCATCCCACGTTCGCAAGCAGTGCGAGCAGGCTGAGGAAGGCCATCAGGCCCCAGAATGCGGATCCGCCGAATCGCGAACCGGTATTGGCTGACGTTGTGCTCATTGATGGTTCCTCTTACGCCGCTGCCTGAACAAATTCCCGATTCCGAACCAGCGCATGCACGCTGAAGCTCAGATACCGGACGCCCCCAAGATCGAACTGCTTCGGAACGTAGCGCCGATAGCGCTCGTCGTCCTCGATGGCACCGACCACTTCATTCTCGTCCACAAAACTGCGCTGCCCGAGCACTTCGTCGACCAGCAGGCCGACGCTTCCGCCCTGCTGTTTCACGACCAGAACCCGCGAACGCTCGTTGTGGGTGTTCTTCTCGCCCTCGACGAAACCGCGCAGGTCGACCACCGGCACCAGGTTGCCGCGCACGTTCGCGACTCCGAGCAACCATGGCCGGGTTCCGGGCACGAAGGTGAGCGTCGGATAGGTC
Organism: Lysobacterales bacterium; assembly: GCA_016721845.1. Lineage (NCBI taxonomy): Bacteria > Pseudomonadati > Pseudomonadota > Gammaproteobacteria > Lysobacterales > Lysobacterales bacterium. The sequence continues at coordinate 127,547 of JADKHK010000013.1, read as the reverse complement.
AGGATTTCGTTGATCTCGATGATGCTGCTGACCATCAGTTTGCCGGCGACACGAAACGCGATGCCGCGCCAAAGGCCCGGCGCATCGATCTGTTCCGGCAAACCGGCGACATGGGCAAGACTTCGATGCTCGTAGTCGAGCAGCATGTCGAATGGGCCCATCGGTGGTGCGGATTCGCTCATTCGTTCCTCACGTCTCGCTAATGCTGTCCAGAGTCATCGCATCCCCCTGCGACAGGCGTCAGCCCTTCAAGTCGACGTGGCGCCGAATCGCACCCAGCAATTCCTCGCGGGTGAAGGGCTTGGTCAGGTACTGCTCGGAACCGACGATGCGGCCACGGGCCTTGTCGAACAGACCGTCCTTCGAGGACAGCATGATCACCGGCACGCCCTTGAACATCTGATTGTTCTTGATCAACGCGCAGGTCTGATAGCCATCGAGGCGCGGCATCATGATGTCGACGAAGATGATTTGCGGCTGCTGGTCGGAGATCTTCGACAGAGCCTCGAAACCATCCGTCGCCGTCACGACGTCGCAACCTTCCTTCTTCAGCAATGTCTCGGCAGTGCGGCGAATGGTCTTCGAATCATCGATGACCATCACCTTCAAACCGGCGAGGGAACCTTCCTTACCTTGCTCGTCCATGCGACCCCCGGGAGTCTTTGGGTCCAACGTGATGCCTGTTCGTTGCCTGTCGAATGTGCTGGAAAGCACACTACTGCGGTGCCGAACCTCATTGAATGGTGTTTAGCCAACGTAGAGAAACCTGTCAAGTAAAGACTCTAATGGCTTGTTGAAAAAGGGTATCATGCGTGAAACTGACACAGTTGCGCGCTTGCATCGAAACCCTGCGGCGTGCCCTCCCACCCAAGAGCGAAGTTTCCGACCCATGCGCAAGATCGGCGTGCTGATGGACCCGCCCGGACGGATCCGGCCGGCCAAGGATTCCACGGTTGCGATGCTGCGCGCCGCAAGCCGGCGCGGGCACGAGATCCTCGTCTGCGGCCAATCCGACCTGGTTTTGGCGCCGGGCGGCGCGTCGGCGCGCTTCCAGTCCCTGCAGGTGCTTGCCGGCAACGACCCCTGGTTCAGCGCCGGCGAACGCCGAATCCTTCGTCTGGACGAACTCGACGTGCTGATGTTGCGCAAGGATCCGCCGGTCGATACCGCCTTCCTGCATGACCAGCTCTGGGCCAGCATGGCGCGCGAACCCAGGCCGCTGCTGGTGAATCACCCGCAGGCCCTGCGCGACTGCAACGAGAAGCTGTTCGCGCTCGAGTTCCCGCAATGCTGCCCGCCGACCCTGGTCGCGCGCGACGCAGCGCACTTGCGCGAGTTCGTCGCCGAGCACGATCAATGCGTGCTTAAACCGATCGACGGCATGGCCGGACGCTCGATCTTTCGCAGCCACCGCGGCGACCCGAATCTGAATGTCATTCTCGAGACGCTCACCGACAACGGCCGCCAGTTCGCACTGGCACAACGATTCATTCCCGAGATCAACGCGGGCGACAAGCGCATCCTCATGATCGATGGCGAACCGGTGCCGTTCTGCCTTGCTCGCATTCCGGGCGGTGATGACTTCCGCGGCAATCTGGCACGCGGCGGCCGAGGTGTCGCCCAACCGCTGAGCGAGCGCGATCGCTGGATTTGCACCCAGGTCGGTCCTGAGCTGCGCCGTCGCGGCCTGATCTTCGTCGGACTTGATGTGATCGGCGACTGGTTGACCGAAATCAACGTCACCAGCCCGACCGGCATCGTCGATATCGACGCCCAGGCCGGTACCGACATTGGCGCAATGCTGTTCGATGCCATCGAGAGCAAGCTCGCGTGAGCCAGCACCGCATCGGCCCCGAGGAGCGCCTGCGCGTCACCCTGCTGTTCTCGGCGATCCTGCATGCCATCGTGATCCTCGGCGTCACCTTCGACTACGAGGACCCGGCTGCCTACCTGCCCAGCCTCGACGTGATCCTCGTGCAGTCGGCCGCCGCGACCAAACCGGACAAGGCCGACTTCCTCGCCAATGCCTCGCAGCAGGGCGGCGGCGAATCCGAAGAATCGAAGCGCCCGCGCCAACCGGTCACCAGTCCGATTCCGAAAGCGACCGACGGCTTGGCACCGGCACCGCAACGCGCGGGGGCACCCAAGCCGCAGAAAGCGACGCCGCAACCGGTGCTGCGCGGCAGTGCCAAGGACTTCCAGGTCCAGCGTGTCGATGACGCACAGCCGGAAACGCCCGACGTGCCCCAGGTCAGCGCGCGGGAGCTGATCGAGCACAGTCTCGAGATGGCCAAGCTTGCGGCGGAACTCGAACGCCAGACCGAAGCCTATGCAAAACGCCCGAAGCGCAAATTCATTTCGGCCAGCACGCGGGAATACGCCTATGCCGCCTACATGCGCGCCTGGGTCGCGAAAATCGAACGCATCGGCAATCTGAATTATCCCGATGAAGCGCGGCGTCGGCAGGTGCACAACAGCCTGGTGCTGACCGTCGCGGTCAAGCGCGACGGCTCGGTCGAACGGATCGACCTGATCCAGTCCTCGGGCTCAGAGATCCTGGATCAGGCAGCGATCCGCATCGTCGAACTCGGCGCACCGTTTTCACCGCTGCCCGCCAGCGATGAAGGCATCGATGTGCTGCATATCACCCGGACCTGGCAATTCCTGGATGGCAGCGTCACCGGGAAATGACGACGCACATCGGGAACGCCGCGCCCATTACAATCGCGCCATGTCCTCGTCCCGCTACTTGTCCAGACACCTGCTGATCGCGATGCCTGCGCTCGAAGACCCGAACTTCGCGCGCGGCGTCACCCTGATCTGTCAGCACAATGAGGAGGGCGCGATGGGACTGACCGTCAATCGTCCGTCCGACTGGCGCCTCGGCGAAGTGATGCGACAGGTGGGTGTCACCCGCACGCCACCCGAGATCGCCGACCAGCGCGTATTGCTCGGCGGGCCGGTGCAGATGGAGCGTGGCTTCGTCCTGCACGAACCCGGCCAGCCTTGGGAGTCGAGCGCGAGCATCGGCGACGACCTGATGGTGACCACCTCCAGGGACGTGCTTCAGGCGATCGCGGCCGGTCACGGCCCGAAGCGCTACCTCGTCTTGCTCGGCTATGCCGGCTGGTCGGCCGGCCAGCTCGAACAGGAGATGCGCGACAATGCCTGGCTGACCGCCGAGCCGCGCGACAACGACATCCTGTTCGAGACGCCGATCGAGAAGCGCTGGGATGCCTCGGCGCGCCTGCTCGGCGTCGATATCCACATGCTGTCCGGAACCGCTGGACATGCCTGAAGCCACGATCGTGCTCGGATTCGACTTCGGCCTGCGTCGCATCGGCGTCGCGGTCGGTCAGCGCATCACCGGCACGGCCAGTGCCGTCGCCGTGCTGCGCAACGCCGACAGCGGCCCCGACTGGATGGCCTGCGATGCGCTGCTGAAGACCTGGCGCCCGGACGCCCTGATTGTCGGATTGCCGCTTGCCCGCGACGGCCAGGAGCAACCGATGACCCACGCCGCGCGCGCCTATGCGAACGCGCTGGAAGGGCGCTATCGCCTGCCGGTGCATTTCGCCGACGAACGCTTCACCTCGCGGGCGGCCGATGCCGAATTCGCGGCGGCGCGGCGAGCCGGTCTCGCGCGTCGCAAGGACGCAGCGATGCTGGACGCGCAGGCTGCGCGGCGCATCGTCGAACAATGGCTGAGCCAGCCGCAGACCGAGTCCAGCACCGCATGAACGCTGCAACGCCCCGACGCCACCTGATCACCCTCGCCGAGATGTCGCGCGCGGAGATGCAAACGCTGTTCGCGCTCGCCGATAGCCTGCGCGAATCGGATCGGCCGCAAGTATTGGCCGGACGCACGGTGGTGAACCTGTTCTTCGAGCCATCGACGCGCACCCGGGTCAGCTTCGAGCTCGCGGCCATGCGTCTCGGCGCGCAAGTGGTTCCCTTCGACATCGAACATTCCTCGACCCAGAAAGGCGAGACCCTGCTCGACACCTTGCGCAATCTCGAGGCGATGGGCTGCGAACAATTCGTGGTGCGCCACAAGGAAAACGGCACGCCGGGTTTCCTCGCGGAGCAGGCGGCCGAGGGCGTCTCGATCATCAATGCCGGCGATGGCAACCACGCGCACCCGACCCAGGGACTTCTCGATGCCTACACGATCCTGCGCCACAAGCCCGACCTGGCGAATCGCCGTGTCGCCATCATCGGCGACATCCTGCACTCGCGCGTCGCGCGCTCCGACATCCAGGCCCTGCAAACACTCGGCATTGGCGAGTTGCGGGTGGCCGGACCGGAGGCCCTGTTGCCCGGCCGTGATGCCTTGCCCGGTTGCATCGTGCACCATCGCATCGATGACGCGGTACGCGATGCCGACGTGGTGATCATGCTGCGCCTGCAGAAGGAACGCATGCAGCACGCGTTGATCGCGTCCGATGCCGACTATTTCCGCGACTGGGGCCTGGACGAAGCCCGCTTGCGGCGTGCTCATCCGCAGGCCATCGTGATGCATCCGGGGCCGATCAACCGCAATGTCGAGATCGCCGATGCGGTCGCCGACGGTGCGCAGTCGCGCATCCTCGAACAGGTCTCGAACGGTGTTGCCATCCGCATGGCCGTGATGGCCACACTCGCCGGCGCCGCGGGCTGATGAACAGGATCGCCCGTGCGCTGCTGCAAACCATCGTCACCACCGGACGCTGCGGACAATTCCTCATGATCGCCGGTTCGGCGGCGCGCTACCGTGTCGGGCAATTCAGGGCCCGCGCATCGTGACCTCCCGCCAGTTCCCCGTCGAAGATTCGCTTGCGGTGCTGATCCGCGAGTGTGTCGTTGAACTGCTCGAGCACCGCACGCCGGACGCCACGATCTGTCCCAGCGAAGCCGCACGCATCCTTGGCGGCGAACTCAATGTCGAATGGCGCGACCTGATGCGCCCGGTGCGCGATGTCGCCGCAAAGATGGCGGACCAGGGCGCGATCGACATCGTCCAGTCCGGCCGTCCGGTGAATATTCACGACGCCCGCGGGCCGGTGCGCCTGCGCCTGCGTCGCAAGCGCAGCCGCGGTCACTGAGTCCCGTCCGCATCCGCTAAACTCGCGGTCTTCTATTGACCGAACCGCGATCCATGAGCGAGACGCCTGTCCCCAACCATTTCATCCGCCAGATCGTCCTCGACGATCTCGCCTCCGGCAAACACACCCGCATCGCGACGCGTTTCCCGCCCGAGCCGAACGGCTACCTGCACATCGGTCACGCGAAGTCGATCTGCCTGAATTTCGGCATGGCTGCCGAATTCGACGGTCGCTGCAACCTGCGCTTCGACGACACCAATCCGGCCAAGGAAGACCCGGAATATGTCGCCGCGATCCAGGAAGACGTGCAATGGCTCGGCTTCGAGTGGGCGGAATTGCGCCATGCGTCCGACTACTTCGAGCTGATCTACCGTTGTGCGCTGAAGCTGATCCGCGACGGGCGTGCCTTCGTCTGCGACCTGAGCGCCGATGAAGTGCGCGAATACCGTGGCACGTTGACGCAACCGGGTCGCAACAGTCCATTTCGTGATCGTTCGGTGGCCGAGAATCTCGATCTTTTCGCGCGCATGAAGGCCGGCGAGTTTGCCGATGGCTCGCGCACGCTGCGCGCGAAGATCGACATGAGTTCAGGCAACATCAACCTGCGCGATCCGGCGCTGTATCGCATCCGCAAGGTCGAGCATCAGAACACCGGCAACGACTGGTGCATCTATCCGATGTACGACTTCGCGCACGTCGTCTCAGACGCGGTCGAAGGCATTACCCATTCCCTGTGCACACTCGAATTCGAGGACCATCGACCGCTGTACGACTGGTGCCTCGACCAGCTGCCGGTCTGGCACATGCCGGAGCTCGCCGACGAACTTGCCCGCCTCGGGCTGAAACCCGGCCGGCCGCGCCAGATCGAGTTCTCGCGACTGAATCTCGATTTCCTGGTGATGAGCAAGCGCAAGCTGCTCGCGCTGGTGAATGAAGGACTGGTCGCCGGCTGGGACGACCCACGCATGCCGACCCTGCGCGGCATCCGCCGCCGCGGCTTCACGCCCGAGGCGATCCGCAGCTTCATCCGCAATGCCGGCGTCACCAAGCAGGAATCGGTGCTGGAGTTCTCGCTGCTCGAGAACGAAGTACGCAACGATCTCGACGCCCGCGCCGAGCGACGCATGGCCATCATTGATCCGCTCAAGCTCGTGATCACGAACCTGACCGGACCGCATGAAGAAACGCTGCGCATGGCGAATCATCCCAAGGACGAGGCGCGTGGCACGCGTGCAGTGCCGTTTTCGCGCGAGCTCTGGATCGAGCGCGAGGACTTCATGGAGGTGCCGCCCAAGGGCTACCACCGCCTGGTTCCCGGAGGTGAGGTGCGTCTGCGCGGCGTCGGCATCGTGAAATGCGAGGACCTGGTCAAGGATGCGAACGGCGATGTGCTCGAAGTGCATTGCACGCTCGACGAGAGCACGCGCCATGGCATGCCCGGCGCTGACCGCAAGGTGAAAGGCACGATCCACTGGGTCAGCGCGAGACACGCCATCGCTGCGGAGACGCGTCTTTACGACCGCCTGTTCACGGTGGCCGATCCGGACGACGACCGCGACGGCAAGACCTATCGCGATCACCTGAATCCGAATTCGGTACGCGTCGTCACCGCGCGCCTCGAACCTTCACTCGCGGACGTCGCGGCGGAAACACGCTTCCAGTTCGAACGCCTCGGCTACTTCGTCGCCGATCGTGTCGACCATCGCTCCGACCAACCGGTCTTCAATCGTGTCTGCACCCTGCGCGATTCCTGGGCCAGGACGGTCAAGTAAGGTCACGCCGGGCGTGCGGCGTTGCCCCGCGCCCGAATCCTCACTAAGGTGCGCGCACTCCATCGGGGAGTAGCTGGCCGCGTGATCCTTCCGGATCCCGCCTCGTTCGCGTCAACATGCTTGGCCTGCATCGGCCATGGCGCGGACCGTCTTCGACGCGGCAAGACCGCTGGTTCGTTGCGCATCACCCGGGCCGGGACGTGCGTGACGGACCATCGTGTCCGCATCGTCCCTGCCCTCCGGAGTTCCCGTGGAAGCCCTTCTCCTCTCGACCCTCGCGGTCGCGATCGCCGAAATCGGCGACAAGACCCAATTGCTGTCCCTGGTGCTGGCCGCCCGCTACCGACGGCCGTGGGCGATCTGCCTCGGCATCCTCGCTGCGACGTTGCTCAACCACGCCCTGGCCGGCGCATTCGGCATGCTCATCGCACAGCGGCTGTCGCCAGATGCATTGCGCTGGATCATCGGCCTGAGTTTCCTCGCCGTTGCGGCGTGGACGCTGGTACCGGACAAACTCGATGACGAGGATGCATTGCCGACGACCGGGCGCGGCGTGTTCATTGCCACCTTGGTCGCATTCTTCATCGCCGAAATGGGCGACAAGACCCAGGTCGCGACCGTGGTGCTGGCCGCACAACACTCGCCGCTGTGGGCGGTGGTCGTCGGCACTACGATCGGTATGCTGCTCGCGAACGTGCCAGTGGTGTTCCTTGGCAGCAGACTCGCCGATCGCCTGCCGCTGCGCGCGGCGCGTTTCAGCGCGGCATTCCTGTTCGCGGCAATGGGCCTGTGGATGCTGCTGCGCTGAGCACCGAGGACCGTGCGATCCTTTGCCCACTCGACAACGGAGTACCGACGATGCGAATCGTGATGTGCTGCCTCGCAATGATGGTGTTCGCCGCCTGCGCGACCGTGGACACGGTCGCGACGACCGAACCGGAATCGCCGCTCACCTGTGCCGTGGACGCGGACTGCACCGTCAAGAACGTCGGCAACTGTTGCGGCGAATTCCTGCAGTGCGTGCATGTCGCACATACGCCCGATCCCGCCGGCGTGAGGGCGACCTGCCTGCGCGAGGGCCGCAGCAGCGTCTGCGGCAGCGCAGACATCAGCGGCTGCCAATGCGTCGATGGCCAATGCACCCCCCGGAACGCCACGTCGATCCAGTAACGCAACACCGAAGGAACGCAGCATGATCTACGCCCAAGTCCACCTGACCCTGCCCGCATGGGTGTCGTCCGACATCGATCCACTGACGCGCTTCGACGACGATGATTCGCGCATGCGCTTCGTCGCCGGGCTCGCCCGCAAGAACGTCGAACTCGGCACCGGCGGCCCGTTCGGTGCCGCGATTTTCGACGGCGAAGGGAGGCTCGTCAGCGTTGGCGTGAATCGCGTGATGCCGCAGAACTGTTCGCTCGCACACGCCGAGATCATGGCTTTCCTGACCGCGCAACAGCGCCTGCAGCGCTTCCGCCTGAACGAGGGCGGCGGCCGCTACGTCCTGGTCACGTCGGCGCAGCCCTGCTGCCAATGCTATGGCGCGAGCTTCTGGGCAGGCATCGACGAGATGCACATCGGCGCCCGCGCCGAGGACGTGATGAGCCTCACCGAGTTCGACGAAGGTCCGCTGCCCGCCGACTGGATCGGCGAACTGGAAAAGCGCGGCGTGGCGGTGAAGCGCGACCTCCTGCGCAACGAGTGTCGCGATGTACTCGCGTTCTACAGCGCCAGCGGTGGCGCGAATTACTGAACGATCGCTCGCGGTTCCGCAAAGCAGAAGGGCGCCTTGCGGCGCCCTTCGTTTTTTTCATTGCCGAACGCTTATTCGAAGCCGTCGCCGAACAAGCCCGCATTGCAGCCGCCGACATGCGCCACGACCGCGGTGAACGGCGTATTGCTCACGCCAGACACGTTGACGTTGTCGATTTCCCAGCCGTAGTCCGCGGCGGAAGAATCCGCGGCAACACCGAAGCGCAAGCGGATCGTCTGTCCCGCGACCGGCGATGCGGCCGGGATGTCGATGCGATAGGTGTTGAAGTTCGGCCACGCCGCATTGGTTGCACGATAGGCGAGACGCGACGGGAAGAAACTCGTTGCCGTGAGCGCGCCCGAATACGCCGGCGTCAGGGCCGCGCCGGTCAAGGTCGTGATATCCGCCCAGGTCGCACCGTCATTGGTCGAGTACTCGATGACGCCACCATCCCAGTTCGGCGCTTCGAAGCTGTGTGCGCTGTCGTAGGTCATCACGAACGGATCGCTAGCCGACATCGCCAAGGGCGGCGACACCAGCCAAGTCACGAACGGACCGCCGAGGTTCGGACCGTACAGCGTATGGTCGGTCGCCGAGTAAGCCAGCTGTCCCCAATAGAAGGTATCGCTCATCGTGCCTGCGGGAACCGGTCCGTAGAGACTGGCCAACTGCTTGGTCCACGCGGTGTCGGACTCGAACGTGTCGACCAGCGACGAGTTCGGCACGACATTGGCATTGACGCGCAATTCGAACTGGTTGATCGCGGCATTGTCGAGGGCAGGATCATTCACCTCGACATCGAAGACCGCGCCGCCGATCGCCGCGAAGCCCTGAGCGCGAACCGGAATCGCGACCGTCACCGATGAGAAGGCCGCGGATGCAGGCACCGCGAACGTGTTGCCGTTCGGGAAACTGATGCCAGCGGTCGGCGAGGTCACGGTCACCGTGGTGTTCAACAACGACTGGAAGCCGGAGTTGCGAACCACGACGTTCAGCGCACCGGTTTCCTCATTGTCGAGCTCGCCGTCGGCATCGCAAGCGGCGGTGCTGTCGTCGAGCGTGGCGGACACCACTTCAGCCGCCGAATCGAACGCGAAGCTCTGAACGGTGCCGGCATTGGTGAGGGAGAACCGATCCGGTGCCACCGCACCCGAACCCGCACCGCGACGCGCAAAGCCCGATGCGCAGATCTGGAAATCCTGCTCGTCTTCGGCCTGGATCGCCGACAGCAGGGCATCACGCGCTTCCAGGATGGTCGGTGCCGGTGGCGTCAGCTTGTAGCCCGCGATGATGTAGCGCTTCATGCGGTCCTGCGACTCGGCGAAGCTGAGTCGACCGGTGTCGCGCAGCAGGCCGGTGTAGCACTCCCACAGCATCGAGGCCCAGACTTCACCGATGTTGTGGACTGCGGCGTTGTCGGCCGCACCATTGGCGCTGCGCGGCACGGACGGGTCGATGACGGCGCCGGTCACCGTATGACCGTAGGTCAACGGATCCTTGTTGAAGTTGGTCGAATACGGGTAGCGACGAATGCCGAAGTACGGCCCGGTGTTCGGGAAATACGAGGTGCTCGGACCGGACTGCGAGTGCGAGGCGACACTGTAGGTGCCGACATAGTTCGGGTTGCTCGGCGCCAGATCGTCGTCTTCCTTCACCTGCATCAGCAGCGAATGGAAGTCGGCCCAACCTTCACCCATGCCACGACCGGTATTGTTGGTCAGGCCGGCCGAATTCTGGACCAGGCGGTTGCTGATGTAGTGGCCCCACTCGTGCGCGATGACCGCGTTGTCGATACCGCCTTCACGCGAGACCGCAGGCGGTTCGCGACGCAGGCGCAAGGTCACGGTCGTCGGTGACGCAATCGCGGCCTTGATCGCATTGCCATCTGCCAGGGACACCGAGAAATACGGAATCGTGAAGGCGGGCAAGGACCCGGTGACGCTCACGCCAACCGTGCTGGTGTTGATGAACAACACGGCGATGGCACCATTGGCCTGTGCGTTCGCGAGGGTGGTGCCAATGCTGCAGCCGCGCGTCGCTGCGACACGATCGACCAGGGCGATCTTGCCGTTGACGGCGGCATCGTTGACGAATGGCGTCTGGCAGGCATCGGTGGTCGTACCGTTGGTGCCGGTCACGCTGCCATCGTTAACGACCACCACGTCATTCGTGATGTCCGCCGTCGCGCCGGGCACCGACGGCGTCACCAGCACGCCGACGGCCGAGGTCACCGACGGCAGCACGACGCCCGCCAGATAGTCGACGCGACGCGGTGTCTGGCCGGACCAGGTGTACATCTGCATGCGCGGACGACCGCCGTCCGAAGGCGTCGACATGTTGGCATTGTTGGTGCCACTCGCATCCTGGGCTTCGGCCTTGATGCTGTCGCCACCGATTCCGAGTCCGGAGTAATTGACCACCTGGCCATTGCCCGAGGCTTCATCGAAGCCGGCGTCGTAGTACCAGTCGTGCAGCCAGTTGTTCATGTAGAACAGGTTGACGATCCCGGCCTGACGCTGGGTGGCGTTGACGCCGACATCCAGCGAGGTGTCGTAGACATAGTTGAACGTGTCCACGCCGTTGGTGGCACCACGGAGGTCGCCGGCACTGAACCCATCCGGATTGTTGAAGTCGGCATAGGCTTCGGCGTTGTTGCCGGTGGTCTCCGTCGCGCCGGGCGCAAGCCAGATGTGTGCAGGGTTCGAAATCGGTCCCTGTGTCAGGGTCGTCGACACCGACGGCACGAAGGGCGGTTGCACGCCGTCCGGCTGGGCCGTCGGATGCGGCGCATTGGCGCGGCCCTCCGGGCCCGGATACGGCAGCAGGGCGCCGGTCGTTTCGGCGTAGACGCGATAGGTATGTTCGGCCGTCTGGTTGTGACGGAACAAGACCTGCCCGTCCTTTGCGCTGATCACGTAAGCGTAGTAATCGGCAGACGATTCGGGCGTCTCGGCGACCTGGACCTCGACGTAATGCGCCGGAATCAGCCCTGCGCCCGAGCGAAACCAGACCGGCTTGACGCGCGCAGGCTCGGCCAAGGACGCACCGTTGGCTGCAGCAGGCAGCGCGATGTTCTGGAAGCCACCTTCGCCCTGACTGATCGAGGCTGACGCGGCGGCCGCGGCATCGAAGCCGTAGTCGGCCAGTGCCAGCGCTGCAGCATCGGCACCACTCATTGCAAACATTGCCGCACGTGCGCCGGGCGCCTGCATCGACGCATCGATCAAGTCCGTGCTGGCGATGTAGCCGCCCACTGAAACGAGATCGCCACGCGGATTGATCAGCACCGAAATGCGCTCGCGGAACACCTCGATACCACCGGCGGCGTTCTGAAGCTGCACGATCTGCGAGCCATTCTTCAGCCGCGACGTATTCACCACCTGCAGCGCATCGATCTGGTCGGCACCGACCTTGTAGGCATCGGCAAGTCGCTTGAGATGCACGCGGGCAATGCCTTCAGGCGTGCCGACGGTCGGACTCATCGGCGAACGCGAAGCATCCGGGCCGGCCCAAAGGAAGGTCGGCACACCGAGACGGTCGTCGACATGACCACGGAATTCGGACAGCAAGCCAGCGCCGATCACCGGCGCATGCGCACGTGCTGCAGGCCGAGCATCGGCCCAGCGATCGATCGGTGCGAGATCCTTTGTCAGCGCCGACTGTGCCAGCGTCGCCGTTACCATCATCGCCAAAGCGCGAATCGTCGGCGACACTCGTCGCCCGCTACTCGAATTCCCCGTTACCCTCGGTGCCATGCTTATTACCTCGATCGCAAGAATGGATGTGAATCGAATGATTCACTTGTGCTTCAGCAAGCCGCCAGATTCTGATCCTTCATCGTTGCGGTCGCAATATGCAATCGCACAACGGTCCGCACTGCGTGTTGCCGGAGGAACCGGCCGGTGACTCAACGTCTGATCGCCCTCACCCGCACCGGTTTTGAACCCGAATGCGCGCAGGAACTGGAGCACGAACTCGCTGCACGTGGCGGTGCCGGTTATGCGCAGACCCGACGCGACAGCGGCTTCGTCGAATTGCATGTGCACCAGCCGCCGCAACGAAAGCTTCGCGTTCGTGAATTGATCTTCGTGCGGCAATTGCTGCCCGTGCGCGCGTCGTTCGAAGCTCTGGATCCGAAGGATCGGGTCGGACCGATCCTCACTGATGTGAAGGCGTCGGGCGTGATGCTCAGCGATGTCTGGGTCGAAACCGCGGACAGTCCGGATGGCGAACAATTGCGTGCGTTTGCGCGCAGCTTCGAATCCGCGATGGCGACCGCGTTGAAGCGCGAAAAGCGCTTCGACGCGCGCAGCATGCACCGCCTGCACTTGTTCGCGCACAGCGGTACGCAGATCGATGTATCGATTGCGACCCATGCCGAAACCGCGCCATGGAAAGGCGGCATTCCGCGCCTGCGCTTTCCGTCCGATGCACCGAGCCGCTCCACACTCAAGCTCGAAGAAGCCTTTCTGGTCCTGCTCGACGACGACGAACGCGGGCGCTGGCTGCAACCGGGCATGACCGCCGTCGATCTCGGCGCCTGTCCCGGCGGCTGGACCTACCAATTCGTGCGCCGTTCGATCCGCACCTTCGCGGTCGATAACGGCGCGATGGCGGAGTCGTTGATGGCCACCGGGATCGTCGAACATCTGCGCGCCGACGGCTTTCGGTACCAGCCGAACAAACCGGTGGAGTGGATGGTCTGCGACATGGTCGAACAGCCGATCAAGGTCGCCGAACGCATGGCGACGTGGTTGCGCGAAGGCTGGTGCCGGCACACCATGTTCAACCTCAAGCTGCCGATGAAGAAGCGCTGGCCCGAAGTGCAACGATGCTTCGAGGCGATGCGCGCGGCGGTACCGTTCGAGCTCGATCTGCGTGCCAAGCAGCTGTATCACGATCGCGAGGAAATCACCGTGTTCGCGACGCGCGCCTGAGGCATCGCCCGCGCGCACGCGATGCCGTAAATTGCACGAGTCGTCCTGCCGGAGTCCGCCATGCTGCCCTCGCGCTTTTTCGCCTTCGCGATCGTCTGCGTGTCCGCAATCGCCAGCCTGTGGGCGGCCACTATGCTTGCACCGGCATGGTGGCTGGCCTTCGCGGGTTTCGCGGCCCTGGTGCTGGTCGGCCTGCGCGACCTGACGCAATCGCGTCAGGCCATCCGTCGCAACTATCCCCTGCTTTCGCACTTCCGCTTCTTCTTCGAGCGCATTCGTCCCGAGATTCGCCAGTACCTGCTGGAAGACGACACGGAGGAACTGCCGTTCTCGCGGGTGCAGCGCTCGATCGTCTATCAGCGCGCCAAGAACGAGGTCGACAAGCGCCCATTCGGGACGCAACTGGATGTCTATGCCGCGCAATACGAGTGGATCAACCACTCGATCGCGCCGACCGATCCGCCCACACACGACTTCCGCATCGCGATCGGCGGCGAGCGCTGCGCCAGCCCGTATTCGGCGAGCGTATTCAACATCTCGGCGATGAGTTTCGGCGCACTCAGTGCGAACGCGATCCGCGCCTTGAATGCCGGCGCCAAGCGGGGTGGCTTCCATCACGACACCGGCGAAGGCTCGATTTCTCGTTATCACCGGGAAATGGGCGGCGACCTGGTCTGGGAGATCGGTAGCGGCTACTTCGGCTGCCGCAACGGCGATGGCTCGTTCTCGCGCGAGCGCTTTCGCGAGAACGCAGCGTTCGACGCAGTGAAGATGATCGAGGTGAAATTGTCGCAAGGCGCGAAACCCGGACACGGCGGCGTGCTTCCGGGCGCCAAGGTGACCGCGGAAATCGCCGAGGCGCGCGGCGTGCCGGTCGGCGTCGACTGCGTCTCGCCGGCGCGGCATTCGGCGTTCTCGACCCCACGCGGACTGCTCGAATTCGTCGCTGAATTGCGTGAATTGTCGGGCGGCAAGCCGACCGGGTTCAAACTCGCGATCGGACACCCGTGGGAGTGGTTCGGTATCGCCAAGGCGATGCAGGAGACCGGCCTCGTGCCCGATTTCATCGTGGTCGATGGCGGCGAAGGCGGGACCGGCGCCGCGCCGCTGGAATTCACCGACCATGTCGGCGCGCCGTTGCGCGAAGCGCTGATGCTGGTGCACAACACCTTGGTCGGTCTTGGTCTGCGCGATCGCATCAAACTCGGCGCCAGCGGCAAGATCGTCACCGCATTCGACATCGCGCGCACCTTGGCGCTCGGCGCCGACTTCTGCAATTCCGCGCGTGGCTTCATGTTTGCGCTGGGCTGCATCCAGGCACAGAGTTGCCACACCGGCCGTTGCCCGACGGGCGTGACCACGCAGGACGCACTGCGCCAACGCGCGCTGGTGGTGCCGGACAAGGCCGAGCGCGTCTACCAGTTCCACGCCAACACCCTGAAGGCGCTGCGCGAACTGATCGCCGCCGCCGGCCTGGAACATCCGCGCGAACTGGGGCCGGAGCATTTGATCCGGCGCGTGTCGTCGACCGAAGTTCGCTCGCTCGCGGCCTTGCATGTGTGGGCCAAGCCGGGCGAGTTGCGCGACGGGACGCCCGAACATCCGGTGTTCAAGGTGTTCTGGGATGCGGCACGCAGCGACACGTTCGCGGCGCCGCCCCACGTGCTGTCGCTGCGGGGTTCCAAGTTGCAGTAGCGGCGGCGATCGGCGACGCTCCCGCACCGGTTCCGACGGAGTGAACGGATGATTCGGCAATTCCTTGCGGTGCTGATCGGCATCGTGGCCTGCGGCTTCGTCGTGGGCATGATCGAAACTGTCAATCTGCACTGGTTTCCGGCGCCGCCGGGCATGGATTTTCATGATCCTGCGCAGGTGGCGGCCCATGTCGCGAAGCTGCCGACGGCCGCCTTGGTGACGGTGCTGTTCGCATGGGGGCTCGGCAGTCTCGTCGGCGGCGCAGTGGCGGCGCGCGTGTCCCGCGCGTGGCCGCGGACCTGCGCGCTGTTCGTCGCGGCGTTCATGCTCGCGGGCATCATCTACAACGTCGTGATGTTGCCGCATCCGCTGTGGATGAGCATGCTCGGCCTGATGTTGCCGATTCCGTCAGCCTTGCTCGGCGCTCGCCTCGGCGCAGGCCGAACGGCATGAAGCACGGTGCCATGCAACTGCTGGCGCTGACGCTGGCCATTCACGCCGGCCTTGCCGTCGCGCAAGAGCGGCCGTTGCTCGACCATCGGGTGCTGGATGCGATCGAGCCGCAGCTGATCCATTGGCGGCGCGATATCCACCAGCATCCCGAACTCGGCAATCGCGAACTACGGACTGCCGCGCTGGTCGCGCGGGAGTTGCGCGGCTTCGGCCTGGAGGTACGTGAGGGCATCGCCGTCACGGGCGTATTGGGCGTGCTGCGCGGTGCGCGGCCGGGGCCGGCTGTCGCCTTGCGGGCCGACATGGATGCCCTGCCGGTCACCGAGCCGGCCGGCCTGCCTTTCGCCTCGACCGTGACGACGACGTATCGCGGCATCGATACAGGGGTCATGCACGCCTGCGGCCACGATGCCCACGTCGCCATCCTGTTGGCCACGGCGAAGCTGCTCGCGGCGCGCCGGGATGAACTGCACGGCACGGTGTTGTTCGTCTTTCAGCCGGCCGAGGAAGGTCCACCCGATGGCGAGACCGGCGGTGCGCCGCGGATGATCGCCGAGGGCGCATTCGATGGTTTCACACCTCGTGCCATGTTCGGTCTGCACGTGGCGAGCAATCTTCATGTCGGGCAGATTGGCGTGCGCAGCGGCCCGATGATGGCCGCTTATGACACCTTCGACATCGTCATTCGCGGCCAGCAGACGCACGGTGCCCGCCCCTGGATGGGCGTCGATCCGATCAACGTGGCCAGCCAGATCGTGCTCGGCGCGAACACCATCATCGCCCGCCAGACCGATCTCGCCACCGCGCCGGCGGTCCTCAGTTTCGGCGCGATCCATGGCGGACTGCGCGAGAACATCATTCCCGACGAGGTCAGAATGATCGGCTCGATTCGCAGCTTCACGCCCGAGACGCGTGCCGATCTCGCGCATCGACTGGAACGCACGGCAACCGCGATCGCAGAGAGCGCCGGCGCCTCCGCGGCCGTCTCGATCAAGGCGGGGATGCCGGTATTGGTTAATGATCCGACGCTGTCCTCACGCTCGATTGCGGCGTTGACCACGATGTTTCCGGACCAGGTTCTGGACGCGGGTTATATGACGTCGTCCGAAGACTTCGCGTACTACGCTGAACAGGTGCCGGCGTTCTTCTTCCGACTGGGCGTCACTTCCCCCGAGATCTACACGAGCAAGGCACCGACCAATCACTCGCCGAAATTCATGATCGATGAAGCCGGACTGCGTCGTGGTGTCGAGGCGTTCGTCACCTTGGTGGACCGTGCGTTGGATGCGTCCGAACCCTAGGTCTGCAGCAACGGCATCCTGAATCGGCTCCGAAGTCCCCACAAACAAGAAGGCCGCCCCTTGCGGAGCGGCCTTCAGGTCTTGCTTCAGCTTTTCAGCCAATCAGATCACTGGCGACGGGCGCCAAGACCGACCAGACCGAGACCGATGACCAGCACAACCATCAGCAGCTTGCCGAAGTTGTTGATCGCCGGCACCGGCACATCCGAGAGACCCACGCAGGAAATGTCATAGGTCAGCGTTGCTTCTGCATCCGGATCCTGGGTCTGGCAGACGATCTGGCCGGTTCCGGCCACGCCCGCAGCACCGGTCAGGCAGGTATACGGCACAGTCGCCGAACCAGCCGACGGCACCGTACCCGGCACCACACCGAGCGTGACAGCGCCTGTGGCCGAGCAGCCCAAGGTGCTGTCCGAACCCGAGTTGCTCAGCACGATCGAACCCGACACGTTGGTCAGCGGTGCACCAGCGAGCGAGATCGGGCCTGCCGGCGGAGCCGAGGTGATGTTGACGTCAGCAGCAGCGCAATCCAGCGGATAGGTCGTGTTGGTCGTCGTCGGCGCACCGCCGTCGATGACTTGCGACGCCACGCAGGTCAGCGTGCCGGCCTGGGCCGAAGCGGCCGAGGTGCACGAGACGGCTGCGGTGGTATCGGTACCGTTCGCTGCCACTGCTGCGATCGGACCCGCCGTACCGCCGGTGACCGTGAAGCCCGCCGTTGCCGAGCAGGACACCGACGCCGTTTCCGGACCAGCACCGCCACCCGGGGCGCCGCCGTTGATGTCGATATCGATCGAGACCGAACCGGGAACCGACGAACCCACCGACGCACCGGCCGGGAAGGTGATCGTGGTGCCACCCGCCTGCGAGTAGTTCACGTTCGGCGCGGCGACCGGCAGGCCATCCGGGCAGGTCACGTTCCAGACGCGCGGGTTGATCGAGCCACCGATGTTTTCGGAGCAAGTCAGAGTGGCCGTGCCATCCGGCTGACCATTGGTCGGGGCAACGCAGGAGAAGTTCAGGTTCTGGGCCGTCGTGCCCGAGCCCGTGAACGTCAGCGTGCCGACCGGGGCCGTGAAGGTCGCACCCACGGCGCCCGAGAACGCGCAGCCGCTGACCGTCGACGAACCGGTACCGCTACCCAAGGACGGGGTCACGGCGATCGAGCTGTTGGCGGTCTGACCCTGGCCAACGGTCGGCATCGTGATCGGACCCGGAGCCGGGGCGTAGGCCAGCGCCGGAGCAACGTTTGCTGCGGGGCAGGACACGTTCCAGGTGCGCGAACTCACTACCGTGATGCCGTCGCCCGAAACGGATTCGTTCTGGCGGGTTTCGGTACAGGTCGCCGTGCCGGTCTGAGCAGCATTGGTCGAGACGCACTGGAGGTCCAGCGACGCATCGACGCAAGCGCCACCTGCCGTGCAGGTATCAGCGCCATCGGTGAAGGTGATGTTGCCCACCGTCGACGAGCACGCGCTCAACACCGTGGTGCCGCCGTTCTGGCCACCGGCACCCGCGAGGGTGATGGCCTGAGTCGTCGTTCCACCAATCGAGGTCGCCGCCGGGAACGTCACCGTACCGCCCGTTGCCGGGGTGTAGGTAATCGTCGGGCCAACGGCCGGACCTGCCGACAGCGTGATCGAGCCCGTGCCCTGCGCCGGAGCGGTGATGACACGAGTACCAGTGGTCGGAGCGATATAAAGCGTGCAACCGGTTGCCAGCTGATCGTCGTCAGCATCGCAAACTGTTCCAAAGGTCACTTGATCCACACCAGCCGTACCAGGAGCAGCATCGAACAGGGCACGAGCAAACGGGGCAAGTGCGGCCATCGACGCAGAACCATTGGTCCGCTCGACGAGGTAGTTGCCAGTCGCCGAACAAGACACCAACGTATTTGCGTTCAGACCAATACCAATGGTGGTTGCACCGTCACAGGTGACCCACGCTCCGGCTGTTCCGATATCGCCGTTCGCATCGAGCAACTGGAAACGGATATTCGAAATACCGGTGTTGGCGGTTGCGATGACCGGTCGAGCGGTGAAGTTATTCACCGGTGTCGGCGTCACCGTGTCAGGCGTGAAAGTGAACTGAATCACATTATTCGTTGTGTTGAGCCCTGCGCTTACTTCTTGGGCGTCCACTACCTGAGCGTGCGCAGTCGGAGCCAATCCCGCCCCGACTGCCAACGCCAAGACGGCGCCGATTTTTGATTTGGTAATCGTCATTGCAATTCCTCCGATTAAATTACTTTTCGCTGGCGTCGCCGACAACAATGCCCTTCGACATCTCGCCAGTCTCTGTCTTCACAAATTCTACGAACGCCAATCGAACCTTCCCGTTGGCATCAAGCTCCAGCAAGTCGTTCGGAACAGCTACCGTCCCGACGCTACCGGTTGCAATGCCCTTCCTTGATGCGGTGCCATCAACCAAGACGATCAGATCGCCGGTTCCCACGCCGCACATACCAATCGAAGGAGCGCTCACCGATTCCGCACAGCGACCAAGCGAAATCCGCTTCTCCAAGATCGCGCGCTCTGATGCCGAAACAGCGTCGACGCCGGGTTTCAGCGACTTCGATTGCTCGCTTCGCTTCAACGCGATCGCAAATCGAATTGCCGTGACCGGCTGAGCAGTGTCAGCGACGAAGTCGAAAGAAAGCAGAGACTTCTGACCCTTCGGTGACTTTTCCATCGTGACCAAAAGCGACGGTTCAGCCAATGCCACCGTGCTAGCAGCAAGCAAAACAATAGACGAAAGAATCTTAGTTGTGCTCATGACTCACTCTCCACCATTGACGAGCAATACACGCAGACAGGAAAGGTCACCACCATCAATCGGGGCATCCTCATTGCAATTCGGATTTCCCGGCGAGAGCGCTGAACCAATACTTTCAGTTCGCAGCGGCAACAGGTCGCCGCTATCTCGCAGTCCGTTTCCGCTTGCGTCGCCGCGCAACAGTCGACCAATGTCGGTCGAGCGACGGGATTCGTAGGCATCAACGTGGATTTCGCCAGTTGCCGTGCCGCTAACAAAACCAAACTGGACAGTATCGGGACCTGCGACCGTGAAGCCTGCAGCCGAGCCAACATTTTCAGTCAACGCACCGTTGCCCTTGACTTTTGCCGACACGGTGTCGGTTGCATCGGTGTACTTGAGTTCGACCGCGTACCACTTGTTGTTGAAGGGGGCCGTGCCCGTCGCGGCGATAGTGAACGCCGTCGCACCTGCGCCCGTCTTGAAATCAAAGCCAGTTCCGTTCCAGTCCACCGAGAACGTGCTGCCCGCGGCAGCCGTGTTCAGTGCATTGAACACTTTGGCCGTACCACCCGTCACGCCGGTGTAGACGTAGAAGCGTGCGATAAAGCTGGGTTCAGCGCTGGGCAGTCCGTCTTGGACATAATTGGCCGGAGCCGTTGCGCGCAGGCCGCAAACGCCGTTATAGCGACGCACGATACCGTCTGCGTCTGCGGCAGTCGGATTGCCAGGAGTCGGCGTTCCGACAACGGCGGTCACACTACCCTGGCCCCACTGGGTGGTATTGCAAGCCGCCATGGCGGCGTTCATGCCGACGAGCGCGGCGACTGCAAGGAACAACTGAGACTTGCGGATCATGGATTTCCTCCTGATTCCCAATGAAAACGCACACACGGCGACTGCCTGAGCGCGAACTGAATCCCAAACGCCCGGCAAAGTAGCATCAATTCTTTGCAGAATGAAGCACCTGACGCGACGTGGACCTTCGGCCGGACCAGCGCACCCGGTTTGGGGACGCTGAATGACCTTCGAGGACTAGTAACGCAGCCCGGGAACAAAACCGGACATCAGCGGTCCCGGACCGGCACCAGCGCCTCGACCCCTGCCTGTTCAGCGTCCGAAAACCCCGCCAGGGCGCGCGCCGACCGGTTGAACGGCGGCCGGATCGCGGCCTCGTAGCGGCGCAGCAAGTCGAGAAAGGTCGGCTCAGGGTCCAGACCTGCACATCCACAACAGTGGCGAAACCAGCGCGTTCCGGCCGCGACATGGGCGACCTCCTCGGCGAGGATGACTTCCAGAACCGCGACCGTTTCGTGATCGCCGACCTCGCGCAGGCGCGCAATCATGCCCGGCGTCACGTCCAGGCCGCGCGCTTCCAGCACCCGGGGGACCAGGGCCATGCGTGCCCGGATGTCGTCGGCGGTCCGGCAAGCCGCATCCCACAGCCCGTTGTGGGCCGGACGGTCGCCATAACGAAGACCGAGCTGCGCCAGCCGCGCCTGCAACAGCTCGAAGTGACGCGCTTCGTCGACCGCGACCTGCAACCAGTCCGCGTAATAGTCCTGCGGCAGGTCACGGAACCGGTAGACCGCATCGAGCGCCAGATTGATCGCATTGAATTCGATGTGCGCAACGGCGTGGATCAGGGCCGCACGGCCATCCGCCGAGCCCAGCCCGCGCGCGGCGAGCTCACGCGGCGCGACCAGTTCGGGCCGATCGGGACGACCGGGAACCGGAATGGCGACGGCGGCCGTCGTTTCGGCGCAAATGGCGTCGCCCTGCAGGAAGGCCTCGTGCAGTCGCCGCACCGCCGCGACCTTCGCCGCCGGATCGCGCAGCATCAGCGCATGATGGGCGGCGTCGAACAGGTTCATCCCCGCCGCTGGGCCTTCGCGGTATCGGCGCGCTGGGCCGCGATCGATGCAAGATACCCGTCCGGAACGCCGGTCACGTACTCGCCGGAAAAGCACGATGTGTCGAAGTGGCGCAGGTCGTCATTGCCGTCGGCGACCGAAGCGACCAGATCGCCGAGGTCCTGGTAGATCAGCCAGTCGCAGCCGAGATACTGCTCGACTTCGGACTCGCTGCGCCCATGGGCCACCAGCTCGTCGGCCGCCGGCATGTCGATGCCGTAGACGTTCGGATACCGCACTGGCGGCGCCGCGCTCGCGAAATAGACCTTGCGCGCACCGGCCTCGCGCGCCATCTGGATGATCTGCTTGGACGTCGTGCCGCGCACGATCGAATCATCGACCAGCAACACGACCTTGTTGCGGAATTCGAGCTCGATCGCATTGAGCTTGCGGCGCACCGACTTCACCCGTTCGCCCTGCCCCGGCATGATGAAGGTGCGGCCGACATAGCGATTCTTGACGAAGCCCTCGCGGTATTTGACGTCCAGCACCTGCGCCAGCGCCAGCGCCGCGGTGCGCGAGGTGTCCGGAATCGGGATCACCGCCTCGATGTCGTGGTCGGCGCGCAGGCGCTGGATCTTTGCCGCGAGCCGCTCGCCCATGCGCAGCCGTGCCTTGTAGACCGACACATCCTCGATCATCGAGTCCGGGCGTGCGAAATAGACGTATTCGAAAATGCAGGGAGCGTGCTGCTTCGGTGCTGCACAGGGCTGCACGTGCAACTGGCCCTCCGGGGTGATGACGATGCCCTCGCCCGGACGCACGTCACGTTCGCGCTTGAAGCCGAGCAGGTCGAGCGCCACCGATTCCGACGCCACCGCCCATTCCAGGCCGTCCAGCGTCTCGCGCTTGCCGAGCACCAGCGGGCGAATGCCATGCACGTCGCGGAATGCGACGACGCCGAGACCCAGGACCAGGGCCACCACCGCGTAACCTCCGGCACAGCGCTCGTGCACGCGCGCGATCGCGGCGAACACATCCTCGACCTTTGGACGCACGGCATCACCAGCGGCCAATTCATGCGCGAAGATATTCAGCAGCACTTCCGAATCGGACCCGGTGTTGATGTGGCGACGATCCTGCGCATACAGGTCGCGGCGCAGCGCATCGGTATTGATCAGGTTGCCGTTGTGGGCGAGCGCGATGCCGAACGGCGAATTCACGTAGAACGGCTGGGCCTCGTCGGCGCCTTCGCTGCCGGCGGTCGGATAGCGGCAATGGGCGATGCCGATGTGACCGACGAGGCGGGAGATGCTCTCGCTGTCGAACACGTCTTTCGCGAGCCCGGTGCCCTTGTGCCGGTGCAGGCGTGCGCCGTCCATGGTGGCGATGCCGGCTGCATCCTGGCCGCGATGCTGGAGCACGGTAAGACCGTCGTACAACGCGCTGCCGATGTCACTGCGTCCGACGATGCCGAGAATGCCGCACATGGAAAACCTCAGGTAGGAGTCGATTCGATGGATGGCATGGGTGACGGCGCTTCCGAGCCGTCGAGGCGGATCTGCGCGGCGATGCGCTCGGGCAACCAGGCGCGGGCACGTTCGGCCAGCACCACGACTTGCGGCAACAGCCGCGATTCACGCCACCACGCATCCCGCGGAAACGGCGTCAGTCCGAGCATCAACACGACCAGCACGACCAGCGCGGCGCCACGCGCGATCCCGAACACGCCGCCGAGCAGGCGATCGGTACCGGAAAGACCGGTACCTTGCACCAGCTTGCGCAGCATCCAGGTGACGATTGCGCCGACCAGAAGCGTGCCGACAAAGATCAGGGCATAAGCGAGAAAGATGCGCCCTGACGGCGTCTCGATCGAACTCGCCAAGGCATCGGTCAGTCTGGGTGCCAGCAAGGCCGACGCGAGGAGGGCCACCGCCCACACCACCAGCGCCATCACCTCGACCACGAAACCGCGGACCAGCCCGATCACGACCGACGCAAGGACCGTCAGCACGATCAGCCAGTCGGCGATGGTCACGGGTAAGGCACCACGATGCCGTCGATGCCGAAGCGGCGCTTGACGCCGGCCTTGACCGCATCGGCATCGGCCCGCTGGTTTTCAGGACCGATGCGCACGCGCCAGAGCAGGCCGGCTTCGGCGTTGATCTTCTCCACGAACGCGGCGAATCCGGCCTGACGCAACTGATCGCGTTTCGTGTTCGCTTCCGTTTCCACCTTGAATGCGCCGATTTGAACCGCCCAGACCTGGGCCGTGGCGGCGCTGCGCGCCGTCGCGGGCGCATCGGCGGCCGGGGTGTCGTCGACTTCGCTGATCGCGGCCGGCAGATCGGCGCGCAATTGCTTGACCGCCAACCGCGCAGCTTCGGCCTGCCCTCGCGTCGCATACGGTCCGATGCGCAGGCGCGTTGCATTCTGTCCGTTCAGGGCGAGCGTGTCGGTCAGGACCGCGTAGCCGGCCGCGCGCAACTGCGTCGCCAGTGCATTCGCGTTGGCGGTGTTCGAATAGCTGCCGAGACCGACGAGAAAACGTCCGCTCGCCGCCGTCGTTGCCGCTGGCGGTGAAGCGACGGGCGTCGGTGCAACCGGCGCCGGCTCCGGCGCTTTCACCTCTGCGGTGGGCGGTACCGGCGCGGCCGCCGGCGTCGCGACCGGACTGACGGCATCGCCCGACACCGCGTCGACCCGCGTCGGTGCCTGCGTATCCACGGTCGCGAGCGCATCGGGATTCGCCGGCACCGCACCCGGTTCGACGCTCGATGCGGGCTCGTCCGGTGCCACGCCGATCGCCTCGGCGACACTGGCGGGCGCCGTGTCCGCAGCGGTGTCGAGCGGAATGACGCGGGTTTCGAAATCGCGTTCGGGCGGTTCAGGAATGATCAGCGGCAGGGTGTCCGAGCCGGCCTGATCGGAACCATCCAGCAGCATCGGCACGAAGATGATGGCGAGCACGATCAGCACCGAAGCACCGATCAGCCGCTTTTGTAGCATCGGATCCATGGCCATCCCAAGCGGTTGGAAGGGCGCGGATTATACGGGGCGACGCCGTTCCGGACCGGCGTCAGTTTGCGGGCGCGGCGTATCGGTTCAGGACCGGACCGAGCGCCGAGACCACATGGAACGAGCCGAATGCGAGCACCCGCTCCCCGGGTGAAGCATGCGCATGCGCTGCGGCGAGGGCCGCAGGCGGGTCGTCGTGCAACGAGCAGCGGTCGTCGCCGATCAAGTCGCCGATGCGCGCTCGCAGCCGCGTCGCGTCGAGCCCACGCGATGTGGCGCTATCGAGCCCGGCCAGATGCCAGTGCGTCACCCGCGGCAGCAGCGGTTCGACGATCCCGGCGATGTCCTTGTCGGCGAGCGCCGAAAACACGGCGCGCGTACGCCGCGGATGGCGCCGCAACCATTCGGCCAGCACATTGGCCGCTTGCGGATTGTGGCCGACGTCGACGACCGTCTCGACCGTACCCGGAATCACCTCCAGTCGGCCGCGCACATGGGCTTCGGCCAGGCCGATACGGACGGCGCGGAACGGCACGTGCACGCGATCGCGCAGCGCCATCAGCGCAGCAATCGCCGCCGCCGCATTGTAGTGCTGCACCGGTGCACGCAGGCCCGGATGCGGCAGTCGCAGACTGGTGCCCGCGCCGATCCAGTGCCAGGCGTCTTCGTCGACGTCGATGCGGTATTCGCTGCCCAGTCGCAAGGGATGGGCCCCGATGCGTTCGGCCTCGGCCAGCAAAGTCGCCGGCGGGTCGGTTTCCGCGATCACCGCGGGGCGCCCGGCGCGGAAGATCCCGGCCTTCTCGACGGCAATCGCTTCGCGCGTGTCGCCGAGGTATTGCTGGTGGTCGAGATCGATGGTGGTGACGATGGCGACATCGGCATCCAGCAGATTCACCGCGTCGAGGCGCCCGCCCAGGCCGACCTCGAAGATCGCGATATCGAGTGCGCCGTTGGCAAACAGGCGCATCGCGGCCAGGGTCGCGAACTCGAAGAAGGTCAGCCCGATCTCGCCACGCGCGGCATCGATGGCAGCGAAAGCATCGCTGATCGCCTCATCGCTGGCCTCGACGCCGTCGATGACGATGCGCTCGTTGAAGCGGAACAGATGCGGCGAGGTGTAACTGCCGACCCGATAACCCGCCGCGCGCAGCATCGCCACCAGGAAGGCGACCGTCGATCCCTTGCCATTGGTGCCGCCGACCGTCAGCACGATCGGCGCCGGACGCGGACGACCGAGCCGCCCGTACACCGCGTCGACTCGCGCCAGACCCAGTTCGATCCGATCGGTCGGCACGGCGACCAGCCGCGACAACCACGCTTCCAGCGATTCGGGCGATCCCATGAGTCTCCGCAGTCGCAGCCGAGTGGCCACGTTCCGTGAAGCAGTTCATGCAAGCGTTGTGCCCTGCATCACGCTGGAACTGCAACGAATTGTCGGCAGTCAGCCTGCCGCGGCGCGCGGCCGCCGCATCAGGATCGCCAGCAGGTCGGCGAGCTTGTCGCGCATCTGGCGGCGGTCGACGATCAGGTCGATGGCGCCGTGCTCAACCAGGAACTCGCTGCGCTGGAAGCCTTCCGGCAAGGTTTCGCGCACCGTCTGTTCGATCACGCGCGGGCCGGCGAAGCCGATCAGCGCCTGCGGTTCGCCGACATTGATGTCGCCGAGCATCGCGAAACTGGCCGACACGCCGCCCGTGGTCGGATGCGTCATCACCGAAATGAAGGGCAGGCCGGCTTCGCGCAGGCGTGCGATCGCGGCTGACGTCTTGGCCATCTGCATCAAGGAGAACAGGCCTTCCTGCATGCGCGCGCCACCGGACGCGGCGAAGCAGACCATCGGCGTACCCTGCGCGAGGGCGTGTTCGGCGGCGAGCGTGAAGCGCTCACCGACCACCGACCCCATCGAGCCGGCCATGAACGAGAACTCGAAGGCGCAGGCCGCAATGGGCATGCCTTTCAGGCGACCATGCAGCGCGATCAACGCGTCGGTTTCGCCGGTCTGCTTCTGCGCGGCGACCAGTCGATCCTTGTACTTCTTCGAATCCTTGAACTTCAGCGCGTCGGCCGGCGCGAGCGCAGCACCGATTTCGGTGCCGGTGCCCTCGTCAAGGAACAGCTTCAGGCGCTCGCGCGCCCCGATCGGCATGTGGAAACTGCATTTCGGACAGACCTGCTGGTTGGCTTCCAGCTCGGGCTGATAAAGGACGGCGCCGCAACCTTCGCACTTGCCCCAGAGTCCTTCCGGCACCTTGCGCTTGTCGCCGCCCTGGGTGCGGATGCGCTTCGGCATCAATTTGTTCAGCCAGCTCATCGGATCGGCATCACTGATTGGCGGGTGGAGGTCATGATCGGTCTCGGGCTTTCGGGTACCGGAATGCGAAGGGGAACGGGCCATCAGTTCTTCTCTGTCGCGCGGGCCGCATCGACGGCAAGGCGCAAGGGTCGCAGGAATTCACGGGCACGATGTTGTGCATCCGTTAACGAGGTCGCCGCCGCGAGTTGCTCCACCAGTGCGCTGCCGACCACGACCGCATCGGCATGCGGCGCCAACGCAGCGGCTTGCACGGCCGTCTTGACGCCGAAACCGACCGCGATCGGCACACGGATCGTCTGGCGGAGTTCATCCAACCGCGCCCCGACGTCGGCCATGACCAGCAGGTCGGCGCCGGTGATGCCGGCGAAGGACACGTAGTACACGTAACCTTGCGCAAGCTCACCCATGGTGGCGATGCGGGCATCGGTCGTGGTCGGAGACGCCAGGAAGATCTGATCGAGTCCGTGCTTCGCCAGCACCGGGCGTACGCTGTCGGCTTCCTCCGGCGGGCAGTCGACGATCAGCAGACCATCGACGCCGGCGGACTTGGCGTTCGTCGCGAATTTTTCCCAGCCGTAATACTCGACCGGATTCAGATAGCCCATCAGCACGATCGGCGTGGTGGTGTCGCGATCACGGAATTCGCGCACGATCGCCAGCGTGCGGTCCAGCGTCATGCCGCGTTCGAGTGCGCGTTCGCTGGACTTCTGGATCACCGGGCCATCGGCCATCGGGTCCGAGAACGGCATGCCGAGTTCGAGAATGTCGGCGCCACCCTCGACCAGCGCGTGCAGGATGCCGACCATCCAGTCCGGATGCGGATCGCCCGACGTCACGAACGGAATCAGGCCGCTGCGTCCGGCAGCCTTCAACGCCGCCATGCGAGTGTCGATGCGCGTGCTCACAGCTTCATTCCTTCGCGCTTCGCGATCGTGTAAATGTCCTTGTCACCGCGGCCGGACAGGTTGACGAGCACGAGCTTGTCTTTCGGCAATTCGCGCGCCAGCTTGATGCCTTGTGCCACCGCATGGCTCGATTCAAGCGCGGCCAGGATGCCTTCGCTGCGCGCGAGCTGGTGAAACGCGGCCATCGCCTCGTCGTCGGTGATGCCGACGTAATGCGCACGACCGATGTCCTTCAGCCACGCATGCTCGGGACCGACGCCGGGATAGTCGAGGCCGGCCGAGACCGAATGGGTCTCGCGCACCTGGCCATTCTCGTCACACAGCAGGTAGGTGCGATTGCCATGCAGTACGCCCGGCCGACCGGCCACCAGCGACGCTGCATGCAGACCGGAGCCGATGCCCTCGCCCGCGGCTTCGGCGCCATAGATCGCGACGTCGCGATCATTGAGGAATGGATGAAACAGGCCGATCGCATTCGAACCGCCGCCAACGCAGGCGACCAGCGCATCCGGCAAGCGGCCGTATTCGGCCAGCATTTGCGCACGCGCTTCGCGACCGCAAACCGCGTTGAAATCGCGCACCAGGGTCGGATAGGGATCCGGTCCGGCCACGGTGCCGATGATGTAGAACGTGTTCGCGACGTTCGTGACCCAGTCGCGCATGGCTTCATTGAGCGCGTCCTTCAGGGTCTGCGAGCCGCTGGTGACCGGCACCACCGTCGCACCCAGCAATTTCATCCGGAACACATTGATCGACTGGCGCTCGATGTCGGTGGCGCCCATGTAAACCACGCATTCGAGTCCGAGCCGCGCCGCCACCGTCGCGCTGGCGACGCCGTGCTGACCGGCACCGGTCTCGGCGATGATGCGGGTCTTGCCCATGCGCTTCGCGAGCATGGCCTGACCGATCGTGTTGTTGATCTTGTGCGCGCCGGTGTGGTTCAAGTCTTCGCGCTTCAACAGGATCTGCGCGCCACCCACCGCCTTCGACAGGCCTTTCGCGTGGTAGATCGGACTCGGGCGACCGACGTAGTGGCGATAGTCGTAATCCAGTTCGGCGATGAATTCCGGATCATGCTTGAGCTTCGCGTAGGCCTCGGACAGTTCCGCGAGTGGTGCCATCAGCGTGTCGGCGACGAAACGGCCGCCATAAGGCCCGAAATGGCCGCGCGCGTCCGGCATGGACATCAAATCGTCGGGGCGGGAGATCGGTTCAATCGGTTCGAGCACGGAAAACCCCATCGGCGAAGCCTCGCATTTTTGCATGATCCTTGATCCCGGGCGCGGATTCGATGCCGGACGACACGTCGACCGCATAGGGCCGCACGCGTCGCACCGCCTCGGCCACGGTGTCGGGCGTGAGTCCGCCCGCCAGGACCAGGGGCGCGGGCAGATCTGCCGGAATGCGCGACCAGTCAAACCCGCGACCACTCCCGCCGGCCACCGCGCCGCCGTGACTGTCGAACACGAAGCCGCCACAACCCGCGTCCGCATAGGCTCGCAGGAAAGGTGTCAAGGCGGCGTCGGACAGCGCCCCCATCGGCACGGCTTTCAGCCAATGCCGTTCGAACGACGCACAAAATCCCGGCGATTCGTCACCATGGAACTGGGCGACCAACCGTGGCGAGCGCGCCAACACCGCGGACACCTCATCCGCCGGGTGATCGCGGAACAACACGACCGGCGTCACGAACACCGGCACCGATGCCAGCAGCGCATCCAACTGCGCCATCGTCAGTTGCCTTGGACTTCCGGCCGCAAGGATGAACCCCAACGCGTCTGCGCCCGCGGCGACGCCGGCGTTCACGTCATCGACTCGGGTGATGCCGCAGAACTTGAGGCGTGTCCTCACAGCGACACCTCGTCCGGCAATCCGAACCGCCGGTCGTAACGGGGCCCGATGAAGACGAGTCCTTCCGGTGGCCCGGTGACGCCGGCGCGGGTGCGGTCGCGCGCGGCCAGCACCTCGGCAATCCACTCGCGCGGCTGTTCGCCGTGGCCGACCACCATCAGGCTGCCGATGATGTTGCGCACCATGTGGTGCAGGAAGCCATTGGCTTCGATGTCCATGTGGATGTGGTCGGCCTCGCGCGAGAATTCGATGTGGCGCAAGTCGCGCACGGGCGAATGGGCCTGGCAGGCAACGGTCCGGAAACTGGTGAAGTCATGCAGACCGATCAGGCAACGGCTCGCCGCCTGCATCGCCTCGACCTCCAGCGGCTTGCGGATCCAGGACAAGCGTTCGCGGCCGATCGCCGGACGCACCAGACGGTTGAGGATGGTGTAGCGGTAACGCCGCGACTGCGCCGAGAACCGTGCATGGAAATCGGCGGCCACCGGCATCACCCAGCGCGCCACCGCGGACTTCGGCAAATGAGTGTTGGTCCCGAGCAGCCAGGCGCGCTCGACGCGTTCGGCATCGCTGTCGAAATGCACGACTTGATAGGCGGCATGCACCCCCGTATCAGTACGCCCGGCAGCCGTCACTGCGATCGGATGGTGCGCGACTTTCGCGATCGCGGCCTCCAGCGTCGCCTGCACACTGACGCGATCGCGCTGGGTCTGCCAGCCATGAAATCGCGAGCCGTCGTATTCGACCGCCATCGCGTAACGCGTCATCGCAGCCACCTCGTGGGTGAATGCGGCAAGTCGGTGTAGTCGCCCATGGTCCGGCTGCAAAAGCAAAGGGGCCGGAGTTTACCGGCCCCTGCGCGTCCCGACGAATCGGGTCGCTTACCTGATTTCCGACAGCAGCTTCTTCGCTTCGGCCTTCTGCGCGTCGCTGCCCTCGGCGACAACTTCCTCGAGCATGCTGCGGGCGCCGTCGGCATCACCCATGTCGAGGTAGGCGCGGGCGAGATCGATCTTGGTCGCCACGGCATCGTCGCCGAGGAACTCGTCCTTGACCGCGGCCATCTGCTGCGTCGTCGGCTCCAGCGACGGCGCCGAGATATCGGTGCCGAGATCAAGCGACGGCAAGTCGAAGGAGATCTCGTTGGCCTTCGACGACGCGACACTGGTGTCGAGATCGAAGTCGAACGACAGATCCTGCTTCGATGCCGGCGTTGCAGCACGCTTCGACGTGTCGTCGATCAGATTGAAATCGAAACTCTCCGCAGCCGGTTCCGGAACCGATGCTTTCGTCGTCGGCGTGGCCGGCGGTGTGACGCCCAGATCGAAATCGAAATCGTCTTCCACCGCGGCCGGCTGCGACTTCGGCGCATGGCCCTCGAACTTCGGCACCGACGCGAACGGATCGGCGAACGCATGTTCAGTGGCCGGCGCTTCGGCACCATCGGAGAACATCGGATGGGTCGGACACAGGTCGCGGCCCATCAACAACGCGCCCTGCCATTCCGGCGCGTTCGGGTCGGGCAGCTGCGCGTACATCGCTTCCGCGGCGGCCTCGAACTTGTCGGCATTGCGGCGCATGTAATAGAACTCGAGCACATTGAGATGCGCGTTGAGATCGGTCGGGTCCTGCGCGAGCGCCGACAGCATCGACGACTCTTCGTTGTCGCCACCCACGCTGTCACCGAAGTGACCGGAGATCGAACCCGGTTCCACGGCAGGCGCTTCCGGCTTGCGACGGCGCGCGAGGGCAAAGCCCAATCCGCCAAGGACCAGCAGTCCCAATCCGCCCAGTACATATTTGTTCATCAGGGCTCCATACCAAGGCTCGGCCGCCGGTGCCGCCGGTTCGCCCACGGCCACAGGTTCGGCATCGGCGATGGGCGTAACTTCCGCCGGCTCGGCCGTCTCATCCGGGGTCGCAGGTTCGGCGGTCGCCAACGGATCGGCCGTGGCGGCATCGGGCGTCGTCTCGGCATCTGGCTGGACCGCATCCGGCGCCACCGTTGCCAAAGGATCGGCGGCCACCGGCTCGGTGGCGGTCACGGCCGGCTCGATCGGCGTTTCGACCGGCGTCGGCACCGACTCCGGCACAGGCGTCGCAGTTGCTGCCGGCTTCTTCGCGGCTTCGGCTGCGGCGATCTCGGCCGCCTTCAACTTGGTCTGCAGGTTCTTGAGCTCGCTGTCCTTGAGCGTGATCAGGCGCTGGTTGGTCGAGTTGATGGTCTCGAGTTCCTTCACGCGCGAGCGCAGTTCGCCGCTCTCCTGCTGAACGCTGCTCAGGGATTCCTTGGTCCGGGCAAGCTCGGCCCGCACGGCGGCACTTTCGCCGGTACCGCCGGGCGCACCCGGTCGGTCCGCGCCGCTTTGCCCGGTCGCGGGCGGCAGCAATTCGAGGCGATCGCCCGGTCGCGACGACGCCGCACCGGTCGACGTGCTCGGCGTGGACGATTCGACACTGGCATCGGCCACGGTCGTCGGCCGCGTCGCTTCGATCCAGGCCTGATTCTGGCTCACGATTTCCGCAGCGGCTTCGGCAGCGGCCAAGGCCTGCAAATCCGACTCGCCGGGAATGCGCAAGATCGCGCCGCGCTTCAGCGCGTTGACATTGTCACGGTAGAACGCGTCCGGATTCGCGCGCAGCAACGCGATCATCATCTGGCTCGGCGTGACGCTGCCGGGACGCGTGGTATTGGCGATTTCCCAGAGCGTTTCGCCCGATGCGATCGGACCATATTCGCTCGCGGACGGCGCCGTCGCGACCGACACCGGCTCGGAAATCGGCTCCGGGGCTGGCTCGGTCGGTGCCGGCGAGCCTTCCGGTGTTGCTTCCGGCGATTCGCTGGCCAGAGGCTCGCTGGGCGCTGCTTCGGATTCGGCGGCAACGGGCGCAGGCTCGGCCTCGGCCGGCGTCGCGGGGGTTTCGATCGGCGGCGGTTCCGGCGCGACCGCGGCTTCAGGCAGCGGCTCGGGCTCGGAAATCGGTGTCGGCATCGCGGCTTCGGGCTCGGCGATCGGTTGTACCGATGCGGCCGGCGCAATCGTGGACGACGGCGCACTCGGCGCACTCACCGGCACGGTCACGGGCGGTTCCAGCAGGACCGAATATTCGCGCAGGAAGCGTCCGTTCGACCAGTTCACTTCCACCAGAAACGTGAGGGTCGGCTCGCGAATCGCCTGATTCGACTTCACCAGAATCACCGGCTCGCCGCGTGCATTCTTGCCGACGTCGAACTCCAGTGGCACCGCGATGTCATCGATATCAAGCCCGACCCGGGCAAATTCGGCGCCTGCCGCGAGTTCCACCCGCAATGATTCGGCCTCGGCCGGGGAGCTGACATACACCGGGATCTCCGCACGCAGCGGCTCGTTCAACTCCGACTTCACATTGATCCCGCCCAGACCCAGGGCCAGCGCAGCATTGCTGCCCAAGGCCAGCGTCACGGCGAGAGAAAGCGGCAACAGTCGGTTCATGCCCGTATCCCCAGTTCGTCCAGTTTGGTCCTGACCATCACGCACGGTCAGCAATCTTAGAATCGAGCTTATAACACGGCCCTAAGTACAGGGGAAGATTGGGTTTCCGGCCCGTTTTGCCGGTATCGCAGCCGTCCCGCAGCTGCGAAACCGCCTGCCCGGTCACAGATATTCGGCAATCAACCGTTCCGCGATCTGGACCGCGTTCAGCGCCGCGCCCTTGCGGATGTTGTCGCTGACCACCCAAAGATTCAGCCCGTTCGGATGCGAAATGTCGTCGCGAATGCGGCCGACATAGACCGGATCGTTGCCGGCGGCATGGGTCACGGGGGTCGGATAACCGCCGGAGACGCGCTCGTCCACCACCTCGATGCCGGGCGCTGCTTCCAGCAGCGCGCGTGCAGCGGACGCACTGATTTTCGTGCGCGTCTCGATGTGCACCGCTTCCGAATGCCCGTAGAAGACCGGCACGCGCACCGCAGTCGGGTTCACCACGATGCTCGAATCTTCGAGAATCTTCTGGGTCTCCCAGACCATCTTCATCTCTTCCTTGGTGTAGCCGTTGTCCATGAACACGTCGATCTGCGGGATCAGGTTGAACGCGATCTGCACCGGAAACTTGTGCTTCTCGACTTCCTGGAAATTCAGCAACTGCGCCGTCTGCTTGCCGAGTTCTTCCAGGCCGGACCGGCCCGCACCCGACACCGACTGATACGTCGCGACATTGATGCGGGTGATGCCGACGGCGCGATGAATCGGCGCCAGCGCGACCAGCATCTGCATCGTCGAACAGTTCGGATTCGCGATGATGCCGCGCGTGGTGTAACGCGCGATCGCATGCGGATTCACTTCCGCGATCACCAGCGGGATGTCGTCGTCGTAACGAAACTGCGAGGTGTTGTCGATGACGACCGCACCGGCCGCGGCTGCGCGCGGCGCATGCACGGCCGAGACCGAGCCGCCCGCCGAGAACAGCGCGATGTCGATGCCATCGAAGTCGTATTTGTCGAGATCCTGCGTGACGAAACTGCGGTCGCCAAACTTCACCCGCGTGCCGGCCGAACGTTCGCTGGCCAGCGGCACCAGTTCCGCGATCGGGAAGTCGCGCTCGTGCAGGATGTTGAGCATGGTTTCGCCGACGGCGCCGGTGGCACCGACGACGGCGACGTTGAAACTGCGGTTCGAGTTCATGATGTTTTCCTTTTTTCTGCCGCCGTTCCGGGGAGTCGCTGCAAAGTCCGAACGGCCGAGACCTCGTCGCGGCGCCGGACGTTCCGGCGCTCAGGACGTGGTGGTTTTGGTCGTGGTCGCGGCAATGCGCGGCGCCACTTCGCCGACATCGCCGCACTGCGCGCGATGACGCAACGCGTGGTCGATCAGGGTGAGCGCCAGCATCGCTTCGACGATGGGCGTGGCGCGGATGCCGACGCAGGGGTCGTGACGGCCGGTGGTCACGACTTCGACTGCATCGCCGTTCACGTCGACACTCTCGCCCGGCAGACGCAGGCTCGAGGTCGGCTTGATTGCGACGCTGACGACGATGTCCTGACCGGTCGAAATGCCGCCGAGGATGCCACCCGCATGATTGCTGCGGAATCCCGCCGGCGTCATCAAATCCCGGTGTTCGCTGCCGCGCTGCGTGACACAGGCGAAGCCATCGCCGATCTCCACGCCCTTGACCGCGTTGATGCTCATCATCGCCGCCGCGAGTTCGCCGTCGAGCTTGCCGTAGATCGGCTCGCCCCAGCCCGGGGGCACGTTCGTCGCGACCGCGGTGACCCGTGCGCCGACCGAATCGCCCGACTTGCGCAACGCATCCATGTAGGTTTCGAGCTCGGGCACCATGGCAATGTCGGGCCAAAAGAACGGATTGGTCTCGATCGCGTCCGAATCGAATGCACGCGGCACGAGTTCACCGAGCTGCGCCATGTGCCCACGCACTTCGACACCGAAGCGCTCCCGCAGCCACTTTTTCGCGATCACCGCCGCGGCCACGCGCATCGTCGTTTCGCGCGCGCTCGAGCGTCCGCCGCCGCGCGGGTCGCGGATGCCGTATTTCTGCCAATACGTGTAATCGGCGTGACCGGGACGGAACTGCTCGGCGATGCTCGCGTAATCCTTGCTGCGCGCATCGGTATTGCGGATCAGCAGCGCCAGCGCAGTGCCGGTAGTGCGGCCCTGGTAGACGCCGGACAGGATCTCGACGCGGTCTTCCTCGTGACGCTGCGAGGTGTGGCGCGACCGGCCCGTCGCGCGACGTTCGAGGTCGTGCGCGAAATCGTCTTCGGCTATCGCGATCCCCGGCGGCACGCCGTCGATCACGCATCCGATCGCCGGCCCGTGGCTCTCGCCAAAGGTCGTGACCGAGAAGATCTTGCCGAAGCGGTTGTGGCTCATCGACCGCGTCGCTCCGCGGCCAGGGCCTCGATCTCGATGTGCCAGGTCAGCAGGTTGTCGCGTTCGATCTGGAAGATGCCCATTTGCCCGACCTTGAACTCGATCCAGTTGAACGGCAGTTGTGGCAGCAGTTCGACCAGCGCACGCTCGGCTTCGCCGACCTCGCAGATCAGGAAGCCGTCGTCGCTGAGATGCTTCGGTGCTTCGGCAAGGATCTGCAGCACCAAA
This sequence comes from Lysobacterales bacterium, assembly GCA_016721845.1. Classification (NCBI taxonomy): domain Bacteria; kingdom Pseudomonadati; phylum Pseudomonadota; class Gammaproteobacteria; order Lysobacterales; species Lysobacterales bacterium. Next base: position 91,756 of record JADKHK010000013.1, on the reverse strand, counting down.
TCGAGCCCGTCGTGGCCGGCACGCAGGCCGTTCTCCGGCTCGAAGCGGTATTCCTCGGGCAACGCGTCCACTTCGGCATGCGTCACGTAGGGCGGATTGGTCACGATCAGGTCGTAGACCTCGCCGTCGAGCCCCGCGAACAGGTTCGATTCGATGAAGCGGACGCGATCGGTGACGAGCAGACGCTCGGCATTCTCGTTCGCGAGCGACAATGCCTTGGGGCTGATGTCGACACCGTCGACCAGGGCATCCGGCAGGTAGTGCGCACTGGCAATGGCGATGCAGCCGCCGCCGGTGCAGAGATCGAGTACGCGATTCAAGGGCCGACCATTGCGCCAGGGCTCGTAACCCTGCTCGATCAGCTCCGCGATCGGCGAACGCGGCACCAGTGCGCGCTCGTCGCACTTGAACGAGAGATCGGCAAACCACGCTTCTCCGGTCAGATAACAGGCCGGCTTGCGCTCGCGAATGCGCCGTTCGAACAGGTCGAGCACGGTTTTCTTCTCGTTCGCGACCAGCCGCGCCGCGCCATACGCCGGCTTCAGGTCATGCGGCAGGTGCAAGGCGTGCAGGACGAGTTGCGTGGCCTCGTCGAGGGCATTGTCGTAGCCATGGCCAAACGTCAGCCCGGCCGCGGCAAAACGCGAAGCGCCGTAGCGGATGAAATCGATGATGGTCTTGAGTTCGTCGGTCATCGGCCGATCATAGACAGCGGGGCCGATATACTCCACGTCCTCTTTCTGCCAATTCGCTGACCCCATGCGACAACTTCCCTGGATCATCGTGCTGGTCGCGGCCGCGACCAGCTTCGGACTGTGGCTGGGCCTGCGCCCGTCCGGCGCGCCCTCAGTGCCGTCGTACGCGGCCTTCAGCCAATACCCGCAGGCGCGCACCTTGTCGCCGTTCTCGTTGGATGCGGCCGACGGTCAGCCGATCGACGCGACCCGCCTGGCGGGCAAGTATCAACTGGTGTTCTTCGGCTTCACCCATTGCCCGGACGTCTGCCCGACCGCGCTGGCCGTGATGCGCGAGATCGACCGCGGCCTGCCCGCCGCGAAGCTCGACGGCCGTGTCGGTTTCCTGTTCGTGTCGGTCGATCCGGAGCGCGATGATCTGAAGACGCTGGGCGAATACGCCAAGTTCTTCAGCCCGAACATCCTCGCCGCGACCGCGGACCATAAGCGGCTCGGCGCACTGACCCGTGCGATGGGCGTGCTCTATGTCCGCGAGCAGACCGAATCTCCCGACTACAACGTCGACCACAGCGCCGCCGTATTCGTACTCGATACCGAAAGCCGGCTGATCGGGCGGTTCTCGCCGCCGCTCGATCCGGCGAAGATGCTCGCCGACCTGCAACGGATCGCGGGGTCCTGATGTCGCCCTTCATCGCCCTGCAATATCTGTTGCCGCATCGACTGCTGTCGTCGATCGCGCTGCGCATCGCGCGCATCGAGTCACCGTGGTTCAAGAACGCGATGATCCGCTTCATCGCCAACAAGTTCGGTGTCGACTGGACCGAGGCCGCCAGCAGCGATCTCGACGACTACAAGCACTTCAACGCTTTTTTTACCCGCGCGCTGAAACCGGGTGCCCGCGTGGTCGCGGGCGACGCGCGGACGATCGTGATGCCGGCCGACGGTCGGATCAGCCAGTGCGGGCCGATCCGCTATGGCCGCATGTTCCAGGCCAAGGGCTTCGATTTCAGCGCCGAAGAATTGTTGGCGGATACGGCGCTGGCCAAGCGCTTTGACGGTGGCGTGTTCGCGACCGTGTACCTGTCGCCGCGCGACTACCATCGGGTGCACATGCCCTGCGCCGGCCGCTTGCTGGAAACGCGCCACGTGCCCGGGCGGCTGTTCAGCGTCGGCACCAGCACCGTGGCGCAGGTACCGCGAGTTTTCGCGCGCAATGAGCGTCTGGTCTGCCTGTTCGAGACCGAGTTCGGCCCGATGGCCGTGGTCATGGTCGGCGCTTTGCTGGTCTCCGGCGTCGAAACCGTGTGGCACGGTGTCGAGATCCCGGCCTATGCCGACCGCGTGATCGTGCGCGACTACCGCGACCGGACCGATCCGGTGCACCTCGACCGTTTCGCCGAGATGGCTCGCTTCAACTACGGCTCGACCGTGATCGTGTTGCTGCCGCCCGGTGTCGCGACGCTGGACGCGGCCTTGAGCGCGGAAGTTCCGGTGCGCCTGGGTCAGGTGCTCGCGCAGCGACTGCCCTGAGCGGGAATAACGCGAACGGGGTCGCAATATGACTGTGCGATGGATCGCGGATTACATGCGCCACCGCCCCATTTTGACGAAATGTGACGTGACACGCGCTTCGCACGGCGCCGTTGACGATGATGGGCACCGTCAGCCACGCAACGGAGCTCATCATGGACGTCGTCACCAACAATCGCTGGGTGCAACGCACCACTGCGTTCGCGCGCTACCTGACCCTGCTGCGCCAATTCAATGCGGTCAATGAGTCGATCACGACCTTGTTGCCGGACCAGCGCCGCCAGATCGCGCTCACAGCGCTGGCCGAACTGACCCAGGCTGAGACATCGAGCGAAGCCCCGGTCGCCAGCGAAGCGACCAACTGGTCGGTCGAGGCCGCAGTGGCGTTCGCCCGCGTGCGTTCCCAGCACAATGCCATTCGCCTGGCCGGACTGAAACGCTGGCTGGTCTGCGCCTATCGCGCCACCTTCAACTCGCCCTACGGCGAGATCCAGAACCTGCATCGGCTGGTCCTGCGTGCACTGCGTCAGATGCATGGCGAACAGCTGCAGAAAGCCAGCGATCTGCGCCGCGACCAGCGCCGCTACGCCTGATCCCATCCATCATCGCCCGACCCCGAGGCGAACGACCGACCGGACCCGTGCCGGTCGGTTTTTTTATGCGCGGCAACTCGGTACCCGCAAGCGCTGTCCGGCACGGATGGCGTAACGCGGCGGATGCAGGCCATTGGCCTGGGCAACGGCAGGCACGCCGCAACCGAATCGCCGGGCGATGGCATGCAAGGTCTCGCCCTTGCGCACGACATGGGTACGCCCGGCGCCGGCAGGCGCAGACGCAGACGCGACCCAGGTCGAACCCGACGCCACCGGCGGGCGCGCGGCATTCAGCTCCGCCGCTGTCTGGGCCAGCAGGCCACTGCGGCAACGTGCGGCATAGGCTTTCGCAGCCGCCTCCGGGACATCCAGTGTCGTTCGGGCATCGATGCGTGCATCGGCCTCATATCTCGGATTGAGGTTGCGCAGCGTGCGGAACCAGCCACGCGGGTTGCCGAACTGGCCCATGCAGACCGACAGTTCGTTGATCGACATGGCGCGCTCCAGCACGATCTGTCCCGGTCGCGAATCGAACTTCGCGAACTCGAGGCCATAGTCCTCGGGATGCAGGAACAGCCAGGCAGCAGCGAGGACCATGGGCACGTAGTCGCGCGTTTCCGGCGGCAGCGCGTTGTAGACCGGCGCCTCCCAGAATCCACGGCTGCCGTTTCCGGACAGGCGACGCATGCGTCCCTCGCCGCCGTTGTAGGCACCGAGCGCGAGTTCGAGGTCGTTGTTGAGTTCGCGGAATCGATCGTTCAGATAATCGGCATTCGCACGCGTGATCAGTGCCGGATCGAAGCGATCGTCGAAGCCGCTGTTGCGGGCCAGCCCGTAGCCGCGCGCCGTGGCCGGCATGAACTGCAGCAATCCGGCAGCACCGGCGCGCGACACGGCATGAACCTTGCCGCCGGACTCCTTGGCCATGATGCCGAACAGCAAGGCTTCGGGCAGTCCAGCCTGCTCGTAGACCGGCCACATGCGATGGCGCAGGTATTGGTAATTCTCGTAGGTATCGAGCAGGTTCGGACGCATCCAGGTCAACCATTCCTCGATGCCGGCCTTGACCGCACCGTTCAGGCGAATGACCTGGTCGAGACGCTTGCCATTCAACATCGCCGCGGAACGCGCGAGTTCCGGCATGTCCACGGCGGGTGAGCCGGCATGTTCAACATGATCGGTCGTGGTCACGGCATCGTTCGGCTCGACCGGGTCGGTCTCGCGCTCGCCGAGCAGCGCGTGCGCCATGCGTGCGTTCGCCGTCGACTGGGCGCGCAGCGCCGTCATCGCATCGCAGGCCTCGGATTGCACGCAGCGGGTCACCGCTTCGTCCAGCGCGAGGCGCGCCTTGGTCAGCGCCGAGCCGCCGGCATTGGCCTCGCCACGCCGCCATGCTTCCATCGCGGACTCGAACCCGGCCAGGGCCGTGCTGACTTCGTCACCGGAAGCCGTGTGACCTTGTTGCGCCGCACGCTGCGGCTGGGAAGCACATCCGGCCAACGCCAGAACGAACACATAGGAAAAACGACGCATGACCGACACCCTGCACGAACTGCGCGCACGGTAGCCGCGGCGCCGGGTCGAGGCAACCGCTGCACATGAACAACGCAGCTAGAATCTCCGTTCGAACCTCAGGGAGTACGGACGTGAGCAGCATTCATCTCGGCAAGGGCGAACAGGATGTGCATCTGTTGTCGAAGTACGGCAATCGCCACGGCTTGATCGCCGGCGCCACCGGCACCGGCAAATCGGTATCGCTGATGGTGCTGGCCGAGGGCTTCTCGCGCATGGGCGTGCCGGTGTTCCTCTCGGATGTGAAAGGGGATCTCGCCGGACTCAGCCAGGCAGCCGCCGCACCGGGCGAAAAATTGCAGGCCCGCATCACCCGGCTGGGGCTGGTCGACTGGAAGCCCGAAGCCAATCCGGTCGTGCTTTGGGACATTTACGGCGACAAGGGCCATCCGGTGCGTACCACGGTGTCGGAGATGGGCCCGAACCTGCTCACCCGCCTGCTCGAATTGAACGAGGTGCAGGAAGGCGTGTTGCAGGTCGCGTTCCGTGTCGCCGACGACGAGGGCTTGCTGCTGCTCGACCTCGACGACCTGCGCGCCATGCTGACCTTCGTCTCCGAACACGCCAAGGAGATTTCGGCGAAGTACGGACTGGTGTCGCCGCAATCGATCGCCGCCATCCAGCGCGCCCTGCTGCAACTCGAAAACGATGGTGGCGGCCGCTTCTTCGGCGAACCGGCGCTTGATCTCGCCGACTTCATGCGCCAGGACATGTCCGGGCGCGGCATCATCAACGTGCTTGCGTCCGAACAGCTGATCCTGAAGCCGCGCGTGTATTCAAGCTTCTTGCTGTGGATGCTGTCGGAATTGTTCGAGAACCTGCCCGAAGTCGGCGACCTCGACCAACCGAAGCTGGTGTTCTTCTTCGACGAGGCACACCTGCTGTTCGACGATGCGCCGCAACAGTTGCAGCAACGCGTCGAACAGGTCGTGCGCCTGATCCGCTCGAAAGGCGTCGGCATTTATTTCATTTCGCAATTGCCCGACGACGTGCCGGCGGTGATCCTCGGCCAGCTCGGCAACCGCATCCAGCACGCGCTGCGAGCGTTCACCCCGCGCGACCAGAAAGCGGTGAAGACCGCCGCCGAGACGTTTCCGCCGAATCCGCGTGTCGATGTCGTCGAAGCGATCACCCAGCTCGGCGTCGGCGAGGCGCTGGTCACCACCTTGCAGGAGGGCGGGATCCCGTTGCCGGTGGAACGCACCCTGATCGTGCCGCCGCATTGCCGCATCGGCGCGATCAGCGACGACGAACGCCAACTGGTGCGGTCGCGCTCGCCCGTCGGTGCCAAATACGACACGGCGATGAACCGGGAATCGGCCTTCGAGCAATTGAACCGTGTACAGGAGCAGGCGGCCGCGGCCGAAGCGGCGCAAGCGCCCGCGGGCAAGGCCTCGCCCGCGGCGGATGCGGAACCCACCTGGGGCGAACGCTTCAAGGAATTCCTGTTCGGCACCAAGCGCCGTCAGGGTGCGATCGAGACGGTCGCGAAGTCGGCGATGCGCACGGCCGGCACCCGCATGACCAACCAGATCCTGCGCGGCGTGCTCGGCGGCGTCAGCGGCGGCACGCGCAGCCGTCGGCGCTGATCGATGGGACGCTGGCGACCGCCGCAGCCCGGCAGCACGGCGATCATCACGCCACAAGGCCATGCGCGTCTGAAAGCGGAGCTGGACGAATTGTGGCGACAGCGTCGCCCGGAAGTCGTCAAGGCGCTGGCCGCCGCGGCGGCCGAAGGCGACCGTTCCGAAAATGCCGAATACACCTACCGCAAGAAGCAACTCGGCGAGATCGATCGGCGCGTGCGCTACCTGAGCAAGCGCCTTGAATCGGTGCGCGTGGTGCACGAGCCGCCGAGCGATTGCAGCGCAATCTTCTTCGGCGCATGGTTCGAAGTCGAACAGGCCGACAGCGGTGCGTTGAAGCGTTACCGCATCGTCGGACCGGACGAGACCGATGCCGAACTCGGTCACATCAGCATCGACTCGCCACTGGCGCGTGCGGCGCTGAAAAAGCGTGTCGACGACGAGTTCAGTGCCGAACTGCCTTCGGGACGCTGCGACTTCGTCATCATCGACGTTCGTTACGAAGCGTGACCGTGGTCAAGGAGCATGGACAAGCGGGCGGAAAGCGGTAGCATCGGATCATCGACTGCGTCACCCGATGTCGTTCCTGTCCACAAGTACGTGTACCCAGGAGTTGCCCATGGTCGCCAGCAGTGGTTTTCGTTCCTGCGCGTTGTTCATCGGGCTCTGCGCCCTGTCTTCCAGCGCTTTCGCCGATGCGATATCGATCCGGGCCGACGAATGGCTGCCCTACAACGGCCCGTCGACGAAGAAGCCGCCCGGCTACATGATCGAACTTGCCGAGAAGATCGCGGTCGCCAATGGCCACACCATCAGTTACGCGACGATGCCCTGGGACGATGCCGTCAGCGCGGTTCGGCGCGGCGCGCATGATTGCGTGGTCGGCGCATTGAAGGCCGACGCCGAAGGCTTTGCGTTTCCGAACGAGGCCTGGGGCATGTCGCAGAGCGCGTTCTACACGCTCGACGATTCGAAATGGCGCTATGCCGGCATCGACAGCCTCGCCAACCAGCGCCTGGCGGTCATCGAGGGCTACAGCTACAGCGAAGAGGTCGACGCCTACGTCGAGAAGTTCAAGGCCGACCCCGCGCGCATCGTCGTGATTTCCAGCGCCGGCCGTGCCCAGATGAATGCGGTCTCGCGCCTGATTTCGAAGAAGGCGGATGTGCTGGTCGAGGACATCAACGTCGCCAAGCTGACGATCGGCAAGCTCAACTTGGCCGATCGCGTGGTGATGGCGGACGTCGCCACCGACCCGGAAGCGCTGTACATCGCGTGCACGCCGGCCGACCCGCGCGGCAAGGCCTACGCCGACATGTTCTCCGCCGGCATCGCCAAGCTGCGTGCTTCCGGCGAACTCGCGACCATTCTCGACAAGTACAACCTGAGCGATTGGGCCGCGGCGGAGTGACCCAACGGCGCGCGCCCCGAGTCAGCGCGCGATCGCCAGCGGCAGCGGATACCGGCGCCCCGGGCGAACCGGGCGGAAGCATTCGGCGCCGGCATAGAATGCCTCGTCCTGCGGTGCGTGCCAGCCTGGAATTCCCGACATCGGGAGCGGACGGAGTTCCTGCGGATCGGTAAGCCAGCGGGCATCGGCAATGGCGGCGGCGGTGAGGCCGGGAATCTCGTCGGCATCCTCCTCGCCGCACCAGACCAGACACTTCGCCGTCATCAGCTTGTTCGGCGTGAGTGCGTGTTCCAGCAAGGCATGCCCGAAGACCGCGACGCCGATCGCGCCTGTCTGCCAGTGCACCGGCCGAAACAGTTCGCGCCAGTCGTGCGCGTCCCAGGCCGGCAACAGCGAATGATCGCGCAGGCAGACGATGGCGCCGCCCTCGTCGAACAGGGTTTGCGCATACTGCGCCGGCGTCCGCTGCTTCGTGCCGATTCGCTGCACATCGCGATGCTGACGCAAGTTCAACGCCGACTTGATCGCCGGATAGCGACACCAGACCATCGCGTTCAACAAGTCGTGCCAGTTGCCGCTGCGGGTCGCGATCTCGCCGCGCTCGAAGATGCGCGCTTCATAATGCAGCCCATCGGCCAGCAGTTCCGGCGTCTGTGCGACGAAGCGCAACGGCTGCCGGGTGTAGGCATGCCGCAGGCCGGACAACCCGGCGCTCAACGTCCCGATCCCCGGCCATTCCGGCTGCGTGCACCAGTCGCGCCACGGCGCAAACCCGGCGAAGGCCGGATGCGCGAAGGTCGCAGCGGTCGTGTCCTGCCGCGCCGGAGCGAGATAGCGCCGCTTCACGATCCGACAGCGGTTCCGTGCAAGTCGTGTTCGTCCGAGCGTTCGATTTTCACATCGACGAATTCGCCCGGACGCAGGGTCTTCGTACCGACGGCGACATGGACGCGGCCGTCGATTTCCGGCGCATCGGCACGCGAGCGAGCGATGGCGACCGTCGGGCCAACCTCGTCGATCAGCACGCGCTGGATGCTGCCGACCTTCTGCCGGAGCCGCGCCGCACTGATCCCGGCCTGGCGCAGCATGAAGCGTTCGAGTCGCTCCTGCTTGATGTCTTCCGGCACCGGGTCCGGCAAGTCATTGGCCTTAGCACCACCCACCGGCGAGTAGGCAAAGGCACCGACGCGGTCGAGCTCGGCCTCGTCGAGGAAGTCCAGCAATTCCTCGAACTCGGCCTCGGTCTCGCCGGGGAAGCCGACGATGAAGGTGCTGCGGATCGTCAGTTCCGGGCAGATCGCCCGCCAGGCGCGTACGCGTTCCAGGGTCTTTTCACCCGATGCCGGACGCTTCATCAGCTTGAGAATGCGCGGGTTGGCGTGCTGGAACGGCACATCCAGATAAGGCAGCACCTTGCCGTCGGCCATCAGCGGAATGACGTGGTCGACATGCGGGTAGGGATAGACATAGTGCAGGCGTGTCCACACGCCCAGCTCGCCGAGGCCTTCGCACAAGGCCTTCATTCGCGTCTCGTGGTCGCGTCCGCGCCAGCTGCGCGTCGCATATTTCAGATCCACGCCGTAGGCGCTGGTGTCCTGCGAAATCACCAGCAACTCCTTCACGCCGCCCTTGACCAGACGCTCGGCCTCGATCAGCACCTCGTCGACCGGGCGCGACACCAGATCGCCACGCATCGACGGGATGATGCAGAAGCTGCAGCGGTGATTGCAGCCCTCGGAGATCTTCAGGTAGGCGTAGTGCCGCGGCGTCAACTTGATGCCTTGCGGCGGCACCAGATCGAGGAACGGGTCGTGCGGCGGCGGACGCTGCACGTGCACAGCATTCATCACGCTCGCGTAGTCCTGCGGCCCGGAGACCGACAGCACGTCCGGATACTTCTCGCGGATCAGTTCGGAACGCTTGCCCAGGCAGCCGGTCACGACCACCTTGCCGTTCTCGGCCATGGCCTCGCCGATCGCGTCCAGCGACTCCTCGACCGCAGCATCGATGAAGCCGCAGGTATTGACGATGACGACATCGGCATCATCGTAGCTCGGCACGATCTGATAGCCCTCGACCCGCAACTGGGTCAGGATGCGCTCGGAGTCGACCAGCGCCTTGGGGCAACCGAGACTGACGAAACCGACTTTGGGCTGGGACGCGGACATGGCGGGAACCGGGCGGAAAAACGGGCGCGGAGTATATCCGGCACGCCTGAACCGGGCGGGCGCCGCTATCATCCGCGCGCCCGTCCAGGACATCGCTTGAAAGCCTTCTTCCGTCGACTGCCGATCTTCGTCGCCGCATTGGTTGCGGCCTCCGCCATTCCGGCGGCGCTGGCCGACAGCGCCTTCGGCCACGGCGTCGAACGGGCCATGGACCTGCACCGCATCGCGCTCGGCCGCAATGGCCGCTTTGGCATCGAGATCGCCGCCGCCACCCTGTACTCGGCGACCCAGGACGCGGCCGGCGCCGAACGCCACTGGCGCAATGCACTCACCGTGGCGGATTCGCCGACCCAGCGCATGTACGTATTGCAGATGCTGGCCGAGAACAGCCTGGTCGCCGGCGACTACGACGCCGGCATCGAGACCGCGGAACATCTGCAGAAGCTGGCGGGCGAGCAGCAGCATGCCGGCTATCGCGCGCAGGCGGTCGGATTGCTCGGTCGCATCGCCCGCCGTCGCGGCGAATTGCAGGAGGCGTACGCCTTCCAGCAGGAATCCCTGCGCATCGCCCGTGCCGCGAACCATCCCGCCGACGCGGCCCTGGCCCTGGTGAACATCGGCACCGTGCTGCGCGACATGGGCCGCTTCTCGGAAGCCATGGACCAGCAGATGCAGGCTCTCGATATCCGCAAGCAACTCGGTCCGGGCAACCGTGTCGATGTGCCGTATCGCAACATCGGGCTGCTCTACCGCGAAATCGAGGACACCCAGTCGGCCCGCGAATATCTGGAAAAAGCCATCGCCGCAGCGCGCGAGGAATACGATCCGGCCGCGCTGTCTTCCGCGCTCGGCAGCTATGCCACCCTGCTGAACGATGTCGGCGAGTCGACCCTCGCGCTCGATACCGCACGCCGTGCTCTCGCAATCGACAGTCGCCTGGGCGACCGCCAGGGCATTGCTCTCGAACGCCTGGAAGCCGCACGCGCCCTGATTGCGCTGAAGCGCTGGAGCGAAGCCCGTATCGAGATCGATGCCGGCTTGCGACTCGGCGAATCCATGCGCCAGGCCGACGTGCTCGGCCGGGCCTTGCTGTATCGCGGCGACCTTTACAGCGGCGAGGGCCAGCTGGCCGCTGCGGAAGCCGCCTATGGTCGCTCGCTCGACTACCTCACGCGCGCCAAGCTGAAGCCGCAGTTGCACGCCGCCTACAAGGCGATCGAAGGCTTGCTGGAAGCGCGTGGCGAGGCGTTGCAGGCGCTCTCCTATGCACGCCAGCGCGCGGTGCTGCGCGAGGAACTGCTGGGCGTGACGGCGGCACGGCGACTGGCGGTGCTGGAACTCAAGCAGGACCGCGAACGCGCCGAGCGCCAGGTCGAGATGCTGCGCCTCGACAACTCACTGAAGGAGTTGAACCTGCGCACCGAGACCTTGCGTCGCCGCATCGGCATCGGCTTCATCGCCACCCTGGTGGCCCTGCTCGGCGTGGTGTTCTGGCGCCTGCGCGAAGCGCGCCGCAGTGCCCGCATCCTGTCCCGGAAGAACGATGAAATCTCGGCGCAGGATGCCGCGCTCCGCGCCGCGAATGCGCGCCTCACGGCCCAGACCCATGATCTGTTCCGCGCCGCCACCACCGACCCGCTGACCACCTTGTCGAATCGCGGCCATGTGATGCAGCAGATGATCGAACTGTTCGATCGCCACAAGGCGCAGGGGCTGCCGCTGTCGCTGCTGCTGATCGACCTCGATCGTTTCAAGCCGATCAACGACTCGATGGGCCACCAGTTCGGCGACCGCGTCCTGATCGCCGCAGCACGCGTGCTGCGCGAAGAGATGCGCGACGGCGATCCCCTTGGCCGTTATGGCGGCGAAGAGTTCATCACCGCCCTGCCCGGTGCCAGCGCCGAGGAGGCCCTGGTGACCGCCGAACGCCTGCGTCTGGCGATACAGCGGCGCATGGGCGTGATCGAGGGCGAGGCCATCGACCTGACCGCCAGCATCGGTCTGGCCGAACTGCACGAGACCGGCGCGACCTCATTGAGCGCACTGATTGCGACAGCCGACGACGCGCTCTACCGCGCCAAGGCGCTGGGTCGGAATCGCACCGAAATCTCCCGCTCCGGTTCCGACCGCCGCAAGCCGACATGATCAACGACTGGATCGAACTTGCCGCCGCCGACGGCCAACGCTTCCGCGCGTATCGGTCGCTGCCGCCGGAGGAACCGCTGGGCAGCGTCATCGTGATCCAGGAAGTGTTCGGCGTGAATCGCCACATCCGCTGGGTCGCCGAGCAGATCTCGGCGCACGGCTATGCCGCGTATGCGCCCTGCGTGTTCGACCGCGTCGGCGGCAATGTCGAGCTCGATTACGACGACGCCGGTATCGCGGTTGGTCGTGAACGCGTCGCCATGCTCGGCTTCGATCAGGCACTGCTGGATATCGCTGCAACAGCGGCCGTGGCCGAGGCGCACGGACCGGTCGGCGTCATCGGCTTTTGCTGGGGCGGCACGCTGGCCTGGCTGTGCGCGACGCGGCTCGGGCTGCCGGCCGTCAGCTACTACGGTGCACGCACGCGACCGTTTCTCGACGAGATTCCGAAAGCACCGCTGCTGATGCACTTCGGTCTGCGCGACGCGCTGATCCCGCAGGACTTCCACGACGAACTCAAGCACAAGCACCCCGATCTGCCCGTGCATTTCTATCCCGCCGGGCATGGCTTCAACTGCAACGAACGCGCCGATTTCCACGCCGAAAGCGCGGCGCTGGCGTGGCGGCGCACGTTCGCGTTCTTTCGCCAGCATCTCGCCGAGGCGCCGCGTTTTGCCCTGCATCCGGCGCTCGCGGGGGATTGCAGCGAAGTCGGCGAGCTGCCGCTGTGCCGCGTGCTGCTGATGAACGATGCGCGCTACCCGTGGGTGATCCTGGTGCCGAAGGTGAAAGATGCACGCGAGATCATCGACCTGGGGCGCGACGACCAGCACCGCCTCAGCGACGAGATCGCACGCGTTTCGGAAGTGCTGATATCGGTCTGCGAACCGACCAAGCTCAATGTCGCCGCACTCGGCAATCGCGTGCCGCAACTGCACGTGCACGTGATCGCACGTTTCGACGGCGACGCCGCCTGGCCGGACCCGGTCTGGGGCCGCGGCGAGCGCGAAGCCTACGGCGAAGGTCCGAAGCGCATGCTGATCAAGTCGCTGCGGACGGCACTGCGCCTTTAGGCCTTCGGCAAGGTCACGCCCTTCTGGCCCTGGTACTTGCCGCCGCGGTCGCGGTAGCTGACAGCGCAGACCTCATCGGACTCGAAGAACAGCATCTGCGCGACGCCCTCGTGCGCGTAGATTTTCGCGGGCAGCGGGGTAGTGTTCGAGAACTCCAGCGTGACGTGGCCTTCCCACTCGGGCTCCAGCGGCGTCACGTTGACGATGATGCCGCAGCGCGCGTACGTGCTCTTGCCCAGACACACGGTCAGCACCGATCGCGGGATGCGGAAATATTCGACCGTACGCGCCAGTGCGAACGAGTTCGGCGGAATGATGCAGATGTCGGACACGACATCGACGAAGGAATTCGGATCGAAAGCCTTCGGATCGACGATGGTCGAGTTGATGTTGGTGAAGATCTTGAACTCGTTCGCGCAGCGCACGTCGTAGCCATAACTCGACGTGCCGTAGGAAATCAGTCGGCCACCACCCGCATTGGTGCGGACCTGGCCGGCTTCGAACGGTTCGATCATGCCCTGCTGTTCCGCCATGCGGCGAATCCAGTGGTCGGATTTGATGCTCACGCTGCCACCTCGCGACAAAGGGCGGCAGTCTAGCGGGCGGCCGCGATCTTGGGCGCGTCGGGTGGGCGAAAGTGCCCGGTCACCGTCCATGCGAACAGCACGTCTTCCTCGCGCGCGCCGAAGGCGATGTTGTGCACGACCAGGCGGCGCCGGCCATCGGCGGCATAACGGGTGGCCACCACGCCGATGTGGGGACGCCCGTTTGACAAGCGCCAGCTGACGATATCGCCGGGCTGGTAGTCGCCCGGATCGGCGCTGACCGCAAGCGCCCAGCCGTGGCGCTCGAACCAGCGCTGCAGATTCGGCACGCGGCGATGGTCGATGTTGCGATCCGGCTTCGTCAGCCCCCAGTGTGCGGGATACGCTCGGAAGTGCGCGCGCATGTCGGCATTCAGTTCGCGCTGCAGATCGATGCCCGCTTCCCGCAACGCGCACCACCACGTCGGCACAGACGCCGGTGGCGATCGGCACATCGCCGTTCGGAAATTCGAGCCGGCGATAGGACGGATCGTAGGACGTGGTGACGCCGACCTGGTCGAGCGCCGCCGCGGCGACGACCTCGCCGGCGCCGGCATCGGCAACGACGCTGCCGCTGCCAGCCAGCAGCGCAATCATCGGCAAGCGAGTCACGATTCGCCGCATCGTGTCGCGCTCAGTCGGCCTTGCGGGTGATCGCGTCGCGCTTGGCGATCAGCTCGCGCAAGCGATCGGCTTCGCCGCTGCCGTCATGCAGCGACTGCGTCATCCCGTTCAGGTCGGCTCCGGTGATGCCGACTTCCTTCATCAGCGACTCGATCAGTGGGGCCTGCGAGCGATAACGGAGTGCACTGGACACGACCTGGTCGGCCAGATTTCCGCTGCCCGCCGTGGCGTTCGCATCGCCCTGTCCGCCGCCCGCGCCGCCCGCATTCAGCCCCTCGACCTGCACGATCTTGATGCCGTCGATCGCCGCGATCGGCTTGACGCTCTCGCGGATGATGTCGGGCAGGTGACGCAACACGGCCAGCTTGATCTGCAGGGCGATCTGTTCGGCAGACAACAGGTTCGCGGCCTCGTTCAAACGACGCTGGCCCTCGGCATCGACGCCGTAACGCTTCTCGGCCGCTTCGGCACGCAGTTTCTCGGCCTCGGCATCGGCTTGCGCGGCGATGCGCTGGCGATCGGCGTCGGCATTCGCGAGCGTGCGGGTGGCTTCGGCGCGATCGTTTGCGGCCTTCTTCTCGGCTTCCGCAGCGATGGTGATGCCGATCATCTCGCGCTCGGCCTGGCGCGAGGCCTCGACCAGCTCGATCTTCTTCTGGCGCTCGGCGCGTTCGACTTCGCGCACGGTATCCACCTGCTCCTGCGCCTGCACGGCGGACGCGCGCGCCAGATCCGCCTGGGCCTGCGCCTCGGACTGTGCCTTCGACTTCTCGGCGATCGCGATCGCGCGATCCTGCTCGGCCATCTGCACGGCCTTCTGCTGGTCGATCTCGGCGGTCTGCACCGACTTCGCCTTGACGATGTCGCGTTCTTTCAGCTGCTGCTCGATCGCGATGCGCTGGTCCTGGATGGCACGTTCGGCGCCAAGACGAGCCGCATCGATCTGCTGCTGCGCGGCGATCTTGGCCTCTTCGGCTTCGCGCGTCTTCTCGGCCTGCTGGGTCGCGATCTCGGCCTGCTGGGTGGCGCGGCGAATCTCGATCTCGCGCTGTTGCTGCAGCTTGGCGTATTCCTCTTCGCGGGCGATGGTCAGCTTCTGCTGCGCGGCGATGAGATTTTTCTTCTGGATCTCGACTTCGGTGTCCTGCTGGATTTCGTTGCGCTTCTTGCGGCGCAATTCGATCGCTTCGGTCAACTTGGTCAGACCCTCGGCATCGAAGGTATTGTCCGGGTTGAAGTATTCCTTGCTGGTCTGGTCGAGACCGGTGAGCGAGACCGCTTCCAGTTCGAGACCATTCTTCAGCAGGTCCTCGGACACCGCCTGCTGCACCTTCTGAACGAACAGGGTGCGCTGCTCATGCAGCTCTTCCATGCCCATTTCGGCCGCAACCGAGCGCAGCGCGTCGACGAACTTGCCTTCGACCAGTTCCTTCAGCGCTTCTGGCTCGATGGTCTTGCGGCCCAGCGTCTGCGCCGCGTTCGCGATCGATTCCTCGATCGGCTGCACGCGCACGAAGAATTCGGCCGTGACGTCGACGCGCATGCGGTCGCGGGTGATCAGTGCCTGCTCGGCCGCACGATGCACGTCGAGCTTGAGCGTGTTCATGTTGACCGGAATGACTTCATGGATCACCGGCAGCACCAGGGCGCCGCCATTGAGGATCACCTTTTGTCCGCCGAGGCCGGTGCGCACGAAACTCAGTTCCTTGGACGCACGCGTGTACATGCGCGCGAACACCTTGACGATGTACAGCAGCACCATGAAAGCAACGAGCGCAAGTCCGAAGGTGATTGCCGGACCCATCATTTGTTCGATCATCGGATTTCCCCATGGGTGTGGTTCAGTTGCAGCGGCGCGACGCGTTTCGCGACGTACAGGGCACCGCGGCGCGCCATCAGCGCGACTTCCTCGCCCTGGTGAAGTTCGATGTCGTCCTCGTCGGGTTCGACCATCAGGTAATGCGTGGTGCGGAATTCGTCGCGCAATTTGGCCTGCGCGGGAAAACCTTTGCGTGCGTGGCCGGTGACGATGATGGCGATGCGACCGACCAGGTCGTCGCGCGAGATCACCGCCGTCTCGTCGCGCGGCATCATCCGCGCCAGGATCGCGGACGCCATGCGCACTACCGGCAGCGACAGCGGCAGCATCGTCAGCGCCGCGAGACCGACATGCAGCGGTGCACCGAACAGCAAGGCGATGGCATATTGCAAGACCAGCCCGCCGGCACCAAACACGCCCAGGAAGACCGCGAACACCATCAGCAGGGGCACGCGCCCCGAACGCAGCCAGCCGAGGAACTGACTCGGCATCGACACATCGTCCGCATCGGGCACGTCGCCATCGAGGTCGGGAAACATCGACTCGACCACATCCGACAAGCCGCTTCCCGCAAATTCCAGCACCAGCAACAGCGCCAGCACGCCCAAGGACACCGTGAACACGATGTTCGGCGCAGCAAACAGGAAACCCATCATCCCTTGATCCGTCCGACCGTCGAAGGACAGTCTTTCACGAAGCATGCACGATGCTCAATGGCGCCGCCCCGTCGGCTTTCAAGCGCGGCCGCAGGAAATTTCGATCCTGCATCGCAGCACGTCGCTGTCGCTGCGACAATGCCGGATCATCTTCGCCTGCGCACCCACGTGACCGAACCTGCCGCTTCGTCCGCAACAGCGTCCGCGCACCTGCCCGCGCTGGATGGACTGCGCGCATTGGCCTCGCTGTTCGTCTTCAACGTGCACGCCTTCGGCTACTGCCTCGTGGCGTTCTATGGCTGGACCGAGACCGAGGTGCGGGGTTTCCCGGGATGGGGTGTCGAATCGGCCTTGCTGTGGCTGCATCGTTCGCTGTACGGCGTCGATCTGTTCTTCGTGCTCAGCGGTTTCCTGATGGCGCGCCAGTTCGACTTCGCCCGCGCCCGGCCCGTCGATTTCCTCGCCCGGCGCGGCCTGCGCATCCTTCCGGCCTATGGGCTGGCCCTGGTGCTCGCGGCGCTCGCACGCTGGGCAGTCGACGGCACCGTGTTCTCGTTGCACGACTGGCTGTTCAACCTCGCCTTCCTGCACGGATTCCTCGATCTCGGCCTCACCGCGATCAACCCGGTGACCTGGTCGATGAGTTACGAGGTCGCGTTCTATCTCGCGATTCCGCTGCTCGCGCTGGGCTTCGCCGTGACGCGTCGCGACTGGGTGGCGCATCTCGTGATCGCCACGGTGCTGCTGGTGCTCGTGTTGTGGATCGGCACACCGCTCGCCCGATTGCACGGCTACGGCCTGCTGTTCCTGGTCGGCATCGCGGTTGCGCGCGTGCCGCTGGCCGCGCTCGCTCGGCGTCCGCTGTGGATCGCGGCCGCCGCGGCTTGGCTGGCCTTCGTGGCGTGCTCGAAGTTCGTGCTGCTGCTGAATCGCGACCTCGCCTACTACCCGCTGAGCATGCTCGGAAGCGGCGGACTGCTGATCCTCGCGATCGTCTACGGACAACGGCATCCGCAAGCACCGGGGCGCGTCCTGCAATGGATCGGCGACCGTTCCTACTCGCTGTTCCTGCTGCACAGCATCGTCGTCTACCTGCTCGGCGCGACCCTCGGCCCCAGCCTCAAGCCCCTCGGCCCAATTGCGGCCTCCCTGATCTTCGTCCCGACCGCCCTGGTCCTGTCGCTGATCGCCTCGGACCTGTCCTACCGCATTGCGGAGCGGCCGTATTTCCGGAAGCGCCGGGGGGCCGGGGCCGGCCCTGCCGTCCTTTGGTGGCCGGGGCCGGGGCCCGTGGGGTTTTTGGCCCCGGCGCGCCGGGGGGGGCCCCGCGCGCCCCCCCCCCCCCGGGCCCCCCCGGCCCCCGGGGGGGGCGGGCCCCCGCCCTGGGCGGGGCCCGGGCCGCCGCCCCCCCCGGGGGGGGGGGGCCGGGGGGCGGGGCCCCCCGCCCCCCGCTCCCGGCCCCCGGGGGGGGGGGGGGGGGCGGGGCGGGGGGGCCCGCGGGGGGGGGGCGTGGGGTGGGGCCGGGGCCCCCCCCGTCCCCCCCGCTCCGGGCCCGGCCCCCCGCGGCCCCCCCCCCCCCCCCCCCCCGGGGGGGCCCCCCCCGCGCCCCGGGCACCCCCCCCCCCCCGGCCCCCCCCCTTCCCCCCCCCCCCCCCCCCCCCCCCCCCCCCCCCCCCCCCCCCCCCCCCCCCGGGCCCGGGGGGGGCCCCCCGGCCCCCCGGGCCCCCCCCCCCCCCCCCCCCCCCGGCCCCCCCCCCCCCCCCCCCCCCGGGGGGGCCTTCCCCGGGGTTTTCTAGGTTCCCCCCCCCCCTGCTCCCCCCCCCCCCCTTTCCGTTTTCCTCTTTTTTTTTTCCCGCCGCCGCCCCCCCCCCCCCCGGGGGGGCCCCGCCCCCCCGGGCCCCGCCGCACCCCCCTCCCCCGCCCGGGCCCCCCCCCCCCCTTTGCCCCCCCCCCCCCCCGGGCCCCCCCCCCCCCCCCCAGGGGGGGCCCCCCCCCCCCCCCCCCCGCGCCCCCCCCCTTTCCCCCCCGCGCCCCCCCCCCCCGGGGGGGGGGGGGCCCCCCCCCCCCCCCCCGCGGGCCCCCCCCCCCCGCCGGGCCCCGCGCCCGGCCCGCGCGCCCCCGCTTCCCCCCCCCCCCCTCCCCCCCCCGGCCCCCTTCCCGCCCCGTCCCGGGCCCCCCCCCGCCCGGGGGGGGGGGCGGGCCGGGGGCGCCCCGGGCGGGCCCCCCCGGGGGGGCCCCCCCTGGGGCTGGGCCCCCCCCCCTGGGTCCCCCCCGGCGTTCGTGGCCCCCCCGCCCCCGGGCCGCCCCCCCCGCGCCGCCCCCCCCGGGGGGCCCCCCGCCCCCCCCCCCCCCCCCCCCCCGGGGGAACCCTTCCCCCCCCCCCCCCCCCCCCCCCTTTCCCCGGCTGGCCCTACTTTTTTTCCTTTGGGGGGGCCGGGCCCGGGGGGGGGGTTTTTTCCCGGGGGGGGCCCCCCCTCCGGCCCCTCTCGTATCTCCCTCTTTCGGGGCCCCCCCCCCCGCGCGGGGGGGGTTCCCGCCCCCCGGCGCGGGCCCCCGCCCCCCCCCCCCCCCCCTTTCTTCCCCCCCGGGGGCCCCCCCCCCCCCCCCCCCCCCGGGCCCCCCCCGGGCGCCCCCCCCCGCCCCGGCGGGGGGGGCCGCCCGGCCGGGGGATGTTGGGGCGGCCGCGGGGGGGGGGGTTGTTGGGGGGGGCCCTTCCCCCCCCCCCCTCCCCCCCCCCCCCCCCCGGCCGGCCCGCCCGCGCCCCCCGGCGGGCCCCCCGCGGGCCGGGCAAAGGGGGGCGGCCCCCGGGCCCCCCCGGCGGGGGGGGGGGCCCCCCCCGCGGGGCGGGGTTTTTTTCCCCTTCCCCCGGGCCCCCTTTCCCCCCGGAAACTGTCGCCGCCGGCCCGGGGCCCGGTGCCGCCATCAAGTGTTCTGAATCACGATGTTCGGGAAGCTGATCTTCTTGTTGCGGGCTTGTTGCGAGAGGCGGGCGGCGGTTTTTCGGGCGATGGCGCGGTAGCGGTTCGCGGCGTCGGAGTCGGGCATGGCGACCACCGTCGGGGTGCCGCCGTCGGCCTGTTCGCGGATGTGGATGTCGAGCGGCAAGCTGCCGAGCACGGGCACGCCATATTGTTCGGCCATGCGGGCGCCGCCGCCTTCTCCGAAGATGTGTTCGGCGTGGCCGCAGTTCGAGCAGACGTGGATAGCCATGTTCTCGACGATGCCGAGCACCGGCACGTTGACCTTCTCGAACATCTTCAGCGCCTTCTTCGCATCCAGCAGCGCGATGTCCTGCGGCGTGGTGACGATCACCGCACCCGAGACCGGCACCTTCTGGCAAAGCGACAAGTGGATATCGCCGGTGCCGGGCGGCAGGTCGATGACGAGGTAGTCGAGGTCCTGCCAGTTGGTGTCGGACAGCAACTGCGTCAGTGCCTGCGTGACCATCGGGCCGCGCCAGATCATCGGCGTGTCCTCCTCGATCAGCAGACCGATCGACATCACCTGCACGCCGTGCGCGATCTTGGCTTCGATGGTCTTGCCATCTTTGGAATCGGGCTTGCCGGACACGCCCATCATGCGCGGCTGGCTGGGGCCGTAGATGTCCGCGTCGAGGATGCCGACCCTGGCGCCTTCCGCCTGCAAGGCCAGCGCCAGATTCGCGGCCGTCGTCGACTTGCCGACGCCGCCCTTGCCGGACGCCACCGCGATCACGTTCTTGATGTTCGGCAACGGCGTCAGGTCGTTCTGCACCTTGTGCGAATACACCCGCGCCGACACCGACACCGTGGCCAGCACGATCGCGGCATCGGCTTCCAGCGTGCGTTTCACCTGCGCCTGCAGCTCGCCGAGCCAGCTCGCGGCCGGATAGGGCACGACCAGGTCGACCACGACACGGTCACCATCCGCACCGACGGCCTTGACGATGCCGGACTCGACCAGGGTCTGGCCGGTCTGCGGATCGACGATCGTGGCGAGCAGGGTTTCAGCGACGGATTGGGCGTTGGACATGATCGGTACCTTGAATCGGATCTCGGAGTTTAGTGGCTGGGGGTCGGCGTGGCATCATTGCAGGCCGCATTACCCCTCATCCGTCCCTTCGGGACGTCTTCTCCTCGCGATGCGGGGCGAAGAATCAACCGAGAAGATCATGTCGTCGCATTCCACACTGCTCGTCACCACCGCCCTGCCCTATGCGAACGGACCGCTGCACATCGGCCATCTGGTCGGGTACATCCAGGCCGACATCTGGGTGCGGGCGCGGCGCATGCTCGGCGACACGGCCTATTTCGTCTGCGCCGACGACGCGCACGGCACACCGATCATGCTCGCGGCCGAAAAGGCCGGGCTCGCGCCCGAAGTGTTCATTCGCGGCATCCAGGAAGGTCACGAGCGCGACTTCAAGGCCTTCGAAGTCGCGTTCGACCACTATCACTCGACGCACAGCGACGAGAACCGCGAGATCGCGACGGCGATGTACCTGAAGCTGCGCGACGCCGGCTACATCAGCAAGCGCACGATCGAGCAGCTTTACGATCCGGTGAAGGAGATGTTCCTGCCGGACCGTTACGTCAAGGGCGAATGCCCGAAGTGCGGCACGCCGGACCAGTACGGCGACAACTGCGAAAATTGTGCAGCCACCTATGCCGCGACGGACTTGAAGAACCCGCGCTCGGTGATGTCCGGCGCGACACCGGTGCTGCGCGAATCCGAGCACTATTTCTTCGACCTGCAGAAGTTCGAAGGCATGTTGCGCGACTGGTTCACGGGCGACGTGGCACACAGCTCGGTCAAGGCCAAGCTCGGCGAATGGCTGGACGGCGGTCTGCGTCCTTGGGACATCTCGCGCGACGCGCCGTATTTCGGCTTCCCGATCCCGGACGCGCCAGGCAAGTTCTTCTATGTCTGGCTGGATGCACCGATCGGTTATCTCGCCAGCTTCAAGGCCTACTGCAATCAGCATGGCCTGGTGTACGACGGCTTTCTCGCGCCGGACACCAAGACCGAACTGCATCATTTCATCGGCAAGGACATCATCAACTTCCACGGTCTGTTCTGGCCGGCGATGCTGCACGGCTCGGGCCAGCGTACGCCGACGCGCCTGCACGTGAACGGCTATCTCACCGTCAACGGCGCGAAGATGTCGAAGTCGCGCGGCACCTTCATCCAGGCGCGCACCTATCTCGATCACCTGAACCCGGAGTACCTGCGCTACTACTTCGCGGGCAAGACTGGCGCCGGCGTCGAGGACCTCGACCTCAATCTTGAGGACTTCGCCGCGCGCGTGAACTCGGACCTGGTCGGCAAGTTCGTGAATATCGCCAGCCGCTGCGCCGGTTTCATCAGCACACGCTTCAATGGCCGGCTTGCAACGACCCTGCCCGATGCGGCGATGCTGCAGCGCTTCAACGACGCCCGTCCGGACATCGAAGCCGCGTATCGTGCCCGCGACCTCGGCCGCGTGTTGCGCACGGTGATGGCGTTGGCCGACGAAGCCAACAAGTACATCGACGACCGGAAGCCGTGGGTGATCGCCAAGCAGGAGGGCGCCGACGCCGAACTGCAGGCCGTGTGCACGCAGGGCCTGAACCTGTTCCGCGTGATGGCTGGCTACTTGAAGCCGGTGATCCCGGCCACGGTGGCGAAGGCCGAGGCCTTCCTGGGCGAATCGATCGGTCACTTCGACCAGATCGCGCAACCCTTGCTCGATCACGTGATCCATCCGTTCCAGCCACTCATGACCCGCGTCGATGCCAAGGCGATCGAGGCCATGGTCGAGGCGAGCAAGGACACGCTGGCGGAAGCACCAAAGGCGGCGGCACCCGCCAAAGCTGCGGAAAAGAAGACCGAAGCGCCGACTGCAGCAGGCACGATCTCGATCGACGATTTCACCAAGGTCGACCTGCGCATCGCCCGCATCATCGAAGCGGAAGCGGTCCCGGAAGCGGACAAGCTGCTGCGCCTGAAACTCGACCTCGGCAGCGAGCAGCGGCAAGTCTTCGCCGGCATCAAGTCG
Organism: Lysobacterales bacterium; assembly: GCA_016721845.1. Classification (NCBI taxonomy): domain Bacteria; kingdom Pseudomonadati; phylum Pseudomonadota; class Gammaproteobacteria; order Lysobacterales; species Lysobacterales bacterium. The sequence goes on along the minus strand of JADKHK010000013.1, from coordinate 69,284 downwards.
GCCTACGACCCGGCCACGCTGGTCGGTCGCCTGACCGTCATGGTCGCCAACCTCGCTCCACGCAAGATGAAGTTCGGCCTCAGCGAAGGCATGGTGCTCGCCGCTTCGGATGAACGCGGCGGCCCCTTCCTGCTCAGCCCCGACAGCGGCGCCGAACCCGGCATGAGGGTGAAGTAGGAGCGACCCCCGGGTCGCGATGCTCTGCATTCATCCGCCGGCCGGCGCGATGCAATGTCGTTTTCACCACCGCGTCGCCCAACGCGAGGTGGGCGGATACCACAACATCGGCCTGCGCTCTGGCGTCGATGCCTCGGCCTCGCCCAACTGCCGCGCCAACCAGGCCGCGTGCATCGCGAACAGCGATTCGCGAATGCCATCGCGACGTGCGTCGGCCAGCGACTGCCTGGCATCGTCGGCCCGACCTTCGCCATGAGCGACATACGCGCGGGCCAGCGCCGCCAGCGCCGGATCGTCTCGGGTCATGCCAGGCGTCACGAGCAATTCCGGCAACACGACATCCGCCAGTCCGAGCATGCGTCGTGCCAGCGCCAGGTCAAGGCGCAGCCCGTCGTGCACCGTTCCGGCACCGACCTGATCGAGCAGACGCACGGCCTCGTCCGCATCCCCCGAGCGCACCGCCGCGATCGCGGCCAGGATCGCCATGGCGGGCATGCCGCCGACGTCCTGTGCATTGATCGCATCGCGCAAGGCACGACGGGCGCCATCGAGCAGGGCCGGCCATCGCTGCAGTTCGCCGAGGCAGAGCAGGCCGATGCGTTGAGCCTTCTCCGCCAGATCAGGGCGATGCGCGGCGAGCGCCGATGCAACCCGCGCCTCGCTTCCATCAACCACATCGGCGCAACGCGCGGTCGCCAGCGCCACCGTTGCCGCCACGACGTCGGCCGCCAGCGCATCGCGCGCGCGCAACGCCGGCAGGACCCGTTCCACCGCCTGCGTGTCGCCGAGCATGGCGCGATCGCCGAGCACGATCGTGGCACGCTTCAGATCGAGCTGATCGGCATCGATCGCCGCCAACTCGCGCCGTGCCGCCGCATCATCACCCCGCAGCAAGGACTGGTGCGCGAGCGCGAGGCGCAACTTCCACGCGGCAGGGCGCAGGTCGAGCGCGGCACGCAGGATGCGTTCGGTCTGCGAGGGCAAGGCGCCGTCGCTGGTCAACCAGTCCCGCAACAGGCCGAGATAGGCGTCACGATTGTCCTTGAGCACGGCATCGAGGCGCGCCAGCTGGGTGTGTTCGCCCTCGCCGCGTTCCCAGGTCGCGAGATACAGCAGGGGCAACGGGTGATGCGGACTTTCGGCATCGGCGGCACGCATCAAGGCCTCGGCGCGGGGCCGATCGCCGGCGGCGTCTGCGGCCAGCGCGAGCTGCAAGGTTTCGGATGCCGATGCAGGCAATCCATCGAGGTCGGCAACGACCAGGCCCAGGCCGGCATCGATCGGTGCGGCGCGGCGTGCGGCCTGCCATTGCCAGCCCAGCACGGCGACCGCGAGCACCAGCACCAGCACCATCACGGTCGCGATCACGCCACTCCGGCGCCAGCGTCGCAGCCAGCCCGCGGCGCGCGGACGCTTGCCGGCGAGCCAGCGATCCAGATCCTCGGCCAGCGCGCGGCCATCGGCGTAACGCCGCGCCGGATCGGGATCGCGTGCGCAGCCGATGATGGCTTGCAGCCAGGCGATATCGCGCGGCGCCAGCGGCGTCGCGTCGGGGACGGTCGCGTCGATGCCGAACACGCTGTCGAGCAGCATGGTGCCGAGCGCGAACACGTCGGCGCGCGCGTCCACGTCTTCGCCGCGGAACTGCTCGGGCGCGGCATAACGCGGCGTCAACATGCGTTCGCCGGTCTGGGTCAGCGCCGTCATCGCCTCGTCCGCGACCGGCTTGGCAATGCCGAAATCGAGCAGATACACCTGCCCGTTCGCGCCGATCATCAGGTTCGCGGGTTTGATATCGCGATGCACGATGCCTTCGGCGTGCGCCACGCCGGCCAATCGCGCCGCTTGGGCAATCCAGGCGATGCGCTCGCGTGACGGCCGGTCGAGCTCGGCCACCCCGAAGGCTTCGCCATGCACACGCTCCAGCACCAGGTAGGGCGCGCCCTCCGGGTCGGCCTCCAGGGCGAGCGGGCGCACGATGCCGGGATGGTCGACGCGCTGCATCAGCGCGAACTCGCGTGCCAGACGCCGCATCAACGTGGTCGTTGCAAGCCCGGGACGCACGCGCTTGATCGCGACCTCGCGACCGTCGCGGGTATCGGTGGCCGCGAACACCAGGCCCATGCCGCCCTCGCCGAGCACACCATCGAGTCGGTAATCGCCCAGACGCTGACCTCGCCACGAACGCCCGAGCGAAGGCGCGTGGCGTTGTCCGGGTGACGTAACGGCCTCTTCGTCCATCGGTCTCGATTTGCAGGGCGATCCGAGCATAGCGCCGGGACGCTTGCGTTGCGGCCGTGCAAGACGCACCATCCGTGCATGTCCGCGACCAAGACCATTGCCGTCGTCGGCGTCTCCGAGGAGACGACCGCGTTCCTGCGCCTGCTGCTGCGCAAACTTTCGGCCAAGTCTGCAACCAAGTGGATCTGGGGCAACGATGACGGCGCCGATCTCGTCATCGTCGATCCCAGCGTGCTGATCGGCGAGGCCGCACGCATCAAGGCGGAATCGTCGGGCGTGCATTACGCGGTACTGGTCGAGGCAGACGCGCCTGCCGAGGACGCGTTGGTCCTGCGTCATCCGCTCGACGCCGATCAGTTGGCGCGCGTGATTGCGGCGGCATCGGTGCCATTGCAGGCCAATGCAGGGATTACCCACGTCGACGAGAACTTCTACGAACAGCAGGCGCCTGCAGCCTTCGAGCCGGCGTTGCAACCCTCGCGCACCGACGCCTTGGCCGAGCGAAAGCAGCAAGCCCAGGCGGCCATGCTCGGGGTGGGTGCAGCTGAAGGGCTGGAAGTCATCATCAAGCGCGAGAAGGAACTGCAGTCGCAGCCGGATTTCCGCCAGCTCAAACTGGAGGACGCCACGGTCGAAGGCATCAGCCTTGCGCCGGCCGGGTCCAGCAATCGACGGGCCGAGAACAAGGCGATCGAACGCACTGGTGGATTGCAGGCGGGCATCGGTGGCGCCCGCGACGGTGCGCTCTCGACCAATTCACCCCTGGTTGGGGGCGCGAGCGAACGCGAGGACGGCGAACTTCCGTACTTCTTCGGTGCCGGCGTGCTCGGCGGCCCGTCGCAGATCCAGCTGGGCCAGGCCCCGGTGCTGACGCTCGACCCCAAAAACGAGGTATTCCATGCCGATGCCAGTCTGTCGGCGCTGGAAGTCTATTGCCAAGGCAAATTGCAGCGATCGGCCTGGAAGAAGCTGACGACGGTGGATCTGAACCAGTCGCGTGCCTCGGCACCGTCGCGTCCTTATTGGCACCTGGTCTGGCTGCACGCCCTGATGCAGTCGAACGGGCGACTCGCGTCGCACCTGGACCCCGGCGGCACCTATCGACTCAAGGAACAGGTCTTCATCGAACCCGGATATCGTTCGCACGGCGTCGTCGCCGCGGTCATGGACAATCCGCTGCGCCTGAACGAGATTTCGGCGATGGCCAAGGTGCGCATGGAGGCGGTGTTCGACCTGGTGAATGCCTATGATGCGGTGGGACGCATCGAATGGACGCCGCGGCAGCGCCTGAACACGCAGCCGACCATCGACGAGAAGCAGAAAGGCCTGCTGAACAAGCTGCGCTGGCCATTCGGCAAGAGCTGAGCCGGCACGGCACCCTCGCCGGGCACGCCACGGCCACGGAAAGCGCCCGAAGGCCACTGGTATCATCGCCCGCCTTTTTTCAGCGGAATGCCCCATGGCCGCAGTACCCACCGGACTGACCTATCGCGATGCCGGCGTCGACATCGATGCCGGCAACGAAGTCGTCGAGCGCATCAAGCCGTTGGTCGCGCGCACCTTTCGCAAGGAAGTGATGGGCGGTCTCGGCGGCTTCGGCGCGTTGTTCAATCTCAGCGGCAAGTACCGCGAGCCGGTACTCGTCTCGGGCACCGACGGCGTCGGCACCAAGCTCAAGCTGGCCCAGCAACTGGGTCGCCACGACACGATCGGCATCGACCTGGTCGCGATGTGCGTGAACGACGTGCTCGTCCAGGGCGCCGAACCGCTGTTCTTCCTCGATTATTTCGCGACCGGCAAACTCGATGTCGCGACCACGGTCGCCGTCGTTGGCGGCATCGCGCGCGGTTGTGAACTGGCCGGCTGCGCATTGATCGGCGGCGAGACCGCCGAAATGCCGGACATGTACGCGCCGGGCGAATATGACCTCGCCGGCTTCACCGTCGGTGCGGTCGAACAGTCGCAATTGCTCGACGGCAAGAGGGTCCGCGCCGGCGACGTGATCCTCGGCGTCGCCGCCAGCGGGCCGCACTCGAACGGTTATTCGCTGATCCGCCGCATCCTCAGCCATGTCAACGCCAACCTGGCCGACAACATCGGCGCGGTATCGCTGGCCGACGCGCTGATGGCGCCGACCACGCTGTACGTCAAGCCGATGCTCGACGTGCTGGGCCAGATCGAGGTGCACGCGATGGCCCACATCACCGGCGGCGGCATCACCGAGAACATCATCCGCGTCGTGCCGGACGGCCTGGGTCTCGCCATCGATGCCGGCGCCATCGTGCTGCCGCCGGTCTTCGACTGGCTGAAGCGCTCGGGCAACGTCGCGAATGAAGAAATGTGGCGCACCTTCAATTGCGGCGTCGGCTTCACCCTGTTGCTCGACCCCAACGATGTCGCGATGGCGAAGCGCCTGCTCGCCGGCCATGGACTCGCGACGCGCGAGATCGGCCAGGTCGTCGCGACCGGTGGCGGCGAACGCGTCCGCATCGGCTGATGCTGCGCATCGCGGTTCTCGCATCGGGACGCGGCAGCAATCTGCGGGCGCTGATCGATGCGGTCCGCCGCGGCGAACTTGACGCCCGTATCGTCGGCGTCTTCAGCGACAAGGCGAACTCGGGCGCACTCGCACAGGCGCGCGACTGCAGAATTCCCGCATCACACGTCGCGCCGAAAGCCGGTTCGACCCGCGTCGAGTACGACCGCGCCCTGTTCGCAGCCATCGATGGCTGCGCACCCGACCTGATCGTTTGCGCCGGATTCATGCGCATCCTGTCGGCCGACGTCGTCGCTCCACGGGTGTCGCGGATGATCAACATCCACCCGTCCTTGCTGCCGAACTACCCCGGCCTGCACACGCACCGGCGCGCGATCGAGGCCGGCGACACCGAACACGGCGCCAGCGTGCACGTCGTGATCCCGGACCTCGATGCCGGGCCGGTGATCGCGCAGACGCGTCTGACGATCAGCGCCGATGACAGCGCCGAATCGCTCGCCGAACGACTGCTGCCGCAGGAACACCGTCTGCTCGTGCAAGCGGTGCGCTGGTGTGCCGAAGGCCGATTGCGCTTCGACGCCGACCACGTCCGCTTCGATGAGCGCATCCTGACCGAGCCCTTGCGGGTCGATTGAACCTTTGCGTTTGCCTGCGACTCAGAGTTGCTCGCGTAGGCTGTGCGCCTGTTCCGGAGTTGACCCGATGATTCGTCTGTTTGCCTTGCTCGTCCTGATGTCGTCCGCATTCGCCGCACCGGCACAGGATGCCCCGATCCAGCCCTTCCACAGCGACTATGCCTTGATCCGCAACGGCAAGGTCCTCGGCAAGGCGAGCATCGAACTGATCATGGGCAAGGACGGCTGGCAGTTCAGCACGAACTCCGAAGGCACCGAAGGCCTGGCCGGCTTCGCCGGCGTGCGCATCGACGAGAACAGCACCTTCCGGTGGCAGGATGGCCGTCCCGAGACCATGCATTACCGCTACTTCCAGAAAGCGGCGTGGAAGAAGAAGAATCGCAGCGTCGATGTCGATCATTCCGCGAAACGCATCGGCGCCAGCGACGACGACGGTTCGGTCGCACTCGAATACGCCCCGGCCACGATCGACCGCAATCTGGTCGTGCTCGCGCTCGCGGCCGACCTGAAAGCCAAGCACGATACGCTCGAATATCGCGTCGCCGACAAGCGCGAGATCGACATCCATCGCTACCGGATCGCTGGTCGGGAAACCATCGCCACCGCGCGCGGCCGTTTCGACTGCATCAAGCTTGAACGCATCCGCGAAAAGGTCGGACGCACCACCACCACCTGGATCGCCCCCGCGCTCGGCTACACGCCGGTGCGCATCGTCCAGAAGGAACCCGACGGCGAAACCCTGGAAATGCTGTTGCGCTGATCAGGCGCGCATGACCCGGTTGCGACCGGCGCCCTTGGCCTTGTAGAGCGCCTTGTCGGCGGCGCTGATCACGTCCTTCGGCGTCTTGCGCTTTTCCGAACGGTCGGCCACACCGACGCTGGCGGTGACCTTCACGTCCTTGGGCTTGCCGGGCTTGCCGTCGCGACCGATCGGCCGGATGCGGATGGCGCGTGCCTCGATCGCGGCACGTACCGATTCGAGCAGGTCGTCGGCCCGTTCGACCGCAGCATCCTCGAACACGATGCAGAACTCCTCGCCGCCATAGCGATACGGCGCGGCCCCGGCATGACGGCGCAAGCGCGCGGCGACTTCGCGCAGCACGACATCGCCGGCCGCATGGCCATGGGTATCGTTGAAGGACTTGAAGTGGTCGATGTCGACCATCGCGATCGCGTAAGTGCCGGACAATCGCTCCATGGCCTCGTCCAGCGCACGCCGGTTGCGCAAGCCCGAGAGCGCATCCACGAAGGCCATGCGATACGCGCCATAGAGCAAACCGAACACGATCAGCAGACCGCTCGCCGTCAATGCAAGCAGGCTGCGCTCGGCATCCCGCAGCAAGGCCAGCGCACACCCGAAGGCGATCAGCGCCAGACTGGCGGTCAACTCGGCCATCGTGCCGCGCAGCACCCAGCGCAGCAGACAGGCCGCTGCCGCCAGGAACAGCATCACCATCGCGCCGAAGCCGGCGTCGGATCCGGGCCAGAGCGCCGTCAGGAAGCGGTCCAGCGCCGCGATCACATGCGCGGGTGCATGCAGGCTCATCAGCAAGGCGAACGCGAACAACGACAGCCAGCCGGCATTGCGCTTCGTGCGCCATCGCGTTTCGGGCATGAGGGCAGCAATCAGCAACAGCACCGGCGCGAACGCGAGGCTCGATTGCAAGCCGCGTGCGCCGCCATCGATGCGCGCGGCAACCACCGCAGCCAGCACGGTCGCGAGCAACAGCAGTCGATGCCGCGAGAACCCGATCGCGAGCACGAACGAGAGCGCGGCCAGCACGGCGGCAGACCAGGAGAGCGTCGTCATGGATGACCGGAAATTATCATGGGTCGCGACGGCGGCAACATCGACCGCATCGCCGATTGCTACCATCGGCACCCGCCCTCAACCGGTTCGCTGCATGCGCCACGGCCTGCTCTGGATAGTCGTCCCGCTGCTGCTCTCCGCCTGTCAGCGCGACCAGGCGACGGTCGCTCTCGGCACCCTCGAATGGGACCGCGTCGAACTGGTGTCGGTGGCAGCCGAGCCGATCACGATCATGTCGGTGCACGAGGGTGAGCAGGTCGCGGCGGGCGCTTCCATCCTCGAACAACGCGGCGACCGTGCCGAGGCCGAACTGGCGGTCGCGACGGCCGACCTGGATCGCGTTCGCGAACTGCTGGCGGAACAACAAGCGGGTGCACGCACCGAACAAAAGCGCGAGGCCGCCGCCCGCAGCGACCGTGCGCGCGCCGCGCTGAAACTGGCCGAGGATGAACTTCAGCGCGGACTTGGTCTCAAGGCACGCGGGCTGGTCAGCGCAGCCGAATTCGATCGATTGAGCGCCGGCGCCGAATTCGCCCGCAGCGAACTCGCGGCCGCACGTGCCAGCGAGGACCTGGTGCTGGCCGGCACGCGCAGCGAAACCCTCGCCCAGACCCGCGCCGCGGTCTCGGCGGCGGAGCATCGCCTTGCGGCATTGCAGATCACGCGCGAACGCCTGCGGCACGTGGCGCCAGTCGCTGCGCGGATCGAAACCCTTCCGCTGGAGGTCGGCGACACCCCCGCCGTCGGTGCCACCGTTGCGATCCTCCTGGTCGGCGCACAACCTTATGCGCGCGTCTACCTGTCGCCCGCTCAACGCGCCGCGACCCGGATCGGCAGCCGGTTTTCAGTCGCCATCACCGGCCGCGAAGGTGCATTGACGGCGCGCGTGCGCATGCTGGCCGCGCAATCGAGTTTCACGCCTTACTACGCCTTGAGCGGCAATGACGCCAATCGCCTTGCCTTTCTCGCCGAACTCGAATTCGATGCCGGCACCGCGAGCGACCTGGCGGCCGGCTTGCCCCTGCAGGCGACCCCGTTGCAATGAGCGGGGACATCGCCATCCATGCGCGCGGCCTGACGCGACGCTTCGGTACGCTGACCGCGGTCGACCATGTCGACCTGACCATTCCGCGCGGAGCGGTCTATGGTTTCCTCGGCCCGAATGGTTCGGGCAAGTCGACGACGATACGCATGCTCTGCGGCCTGCTGACGCCCAGCGCCGGCGAGATCGACGTACTCGGGCTCTCGATTCCTCGCGAAGCCGAAGCCTTGAAACGCCGCATCGGCTACATGACCCAGAAGTTCTCGCTGTACGAGGACCTGAGCGTGATCGAGAACCTGCGCTTTCTCGCCGCGGTGCACGGCCTGTCGCGTGAGCGAAGGGAGGATCGCATCGGACTGGCGTTGCGTCGCTATCACCTGCGCGACCGCACCACGCAACTGGCCGGCACCCTCAGCGGTGGCCAGAAGCAGCGCCTTGCCCTCGCTGGCGCGACCCTGCACGCACCGGAGTTGCTGCTGCTGGATGAGCCCACCAGTCAGGTCGATCCGCAGTCGCGGCGCGAATTCTGGGAGTCGCTGTTCGATCTCGCCGACGACGGCACCACCCTGCTCGTCTCGACCCACTACATGGACGAAGCCGAACGCTGCCATCGCCTCGCGATCCTCGACGAGGGCCGCCTGGTCGCCGACGACACGCCCGCGGCCCTGATCGCGAACCTGCCGAGTCGCGTACTCCGTGCGATCACCGCCCATCCGCGCACGGTGCAGCGCGCCCTGGTCGATCTTCCCGGCGTCGAGGGCGTGGCCCAACTCGGTACGACCCTGCGCGTGCTGGTCCGCCGCGACCTGCCGGAATCGCAATTGATCGATGCGCTGCGACCGACCGATGCCACGATCCGCTTCGAGCCGCTCGGCGCCAATCTCGAAGATGTCTTCGTCGCCGCCACCCGCAACAAGGTGACGCCGCGATGAACTGGCAACGTTTGCTCGCCATCATCATCAAGGAGCTCAAGCAGTTGCGCCGCGACCGCCTGACCGCGGCGATGATCCTCGGCATCCCGACCATCCAGCTGTTGCTGTTCGGTTTCGCGATCAACATGGACGTGCGCCATCTGGCGGCGGCCGTCGTCGATGAAGCCGGTACCCGCGCCAGTCGCCAGATCATCGAAACACTGGCGCACAGCCAGGTCGCCGATGTGCGGGCCGTGCTGCCGGAGGCGGGTGCCGCCGATGCGATGATGCGCGCCGGTGAAATCAGCATGATCCTGATCATTCCGCGGGATCTCGAACGCCGCCTCGCCACGCGCGACCGTGAAGCACTGCAGCTGATCGTGGATGCCAGCGACCCGACGATCCAGGCGGCGGCCAGGCAGCTCGTCGTGATGCCGCTGCCTGGCGTTGCTGCACCGCGCACGGCACCGGTGGCCGTGCTGAATCGCTACAACCCGGAACGACGCTCGGCGATCAACACCGTGCCGGGCTTGATCGGCGTGATCCTGACCATGACCATGACCCTGTTCACCGCGGTCGCCATCGTCCGTGAACGCGAGCGCGGCAACATCGAGATGCTGATCGCGACGCCGGTGAGCAGCGTCGAGCTGATCCTCGGCAAGGTGCTCCCGTTCGTGCTGATCGGCATCCTGCAGGTGACGGTCGTGCTGAGTCTCGGCGTGCTCATCTTCGGCGTGCCGATCCGCGGCGAACTCTGGGCGATCTATGTGTCGGCCCTCACCTACATCTTCGCGGCACTCAGTCTCGGCGTATTCCTGTCGACCTTCGCGAGTACGCAGTTCCAGGCCATGCAGATGGCCTTCTTCACGTTCCTGCCGCAGATCCTGCTGTCCGGCTTCATGTTCCCGTTCGCGGGCATGCCCAGGGCCGCGCAATGGATCGCCGAAATCCTGCCACTGACCCATTTCATCCGCTTGATCCGCGGCATCATGCTGCGCGCCGCCGAACTGCCCGAATTGCAGCGCGAGATCTGGATCCTGCTCGGCTTCACGATGATCATGCTCTCGCTGGCCACGCTGCGCTTCCGCAAGCGGTTGGATTGAGCGTCGATTGCTACAATGCGCCGATGAACATCCTGTTGAACGGACTGCCGCAGCAACTGCGGGACGGTGCCGACGTGGCTGAATTGCTGATGGTCGCCGGGCTCGCCGAAAAGCGGGTCGCGGTGGAGGTGAATCTGGAGATCGTCCCGCGCTCTCGGCACGCCACGCGCGTGCTGGGCGAAGGCGATCGCGTCGAGATCGTGCATGCGATCGGCGGCGGCTGAGGAGTACGCATGAACACGACGACCCCGATCGACGATGGCTTCGTCATCGCCGGCAAGACTTACCGATCGCGCCTGCTGACCGGCACCGGCAAGTTCAAGGACCTGGAGGAAACCCGTCTGGCGACCGAGGCCGCCGGCGCGGAGATCGTCACGGTCGCGATCCGGCGCAGCAACATCGGCCAGAATCCGGGCGAACCGAACCTGCTCGAGGTGTTGCCGCCATCGCGCTACACGATCCTGCCGAATACTGCCGGCTGCTACACGGCCGACGATGCCGTGCGTACCTGCCGGCTGGCGCGCGAACTGCTGGACGGGCACAAGCTCGTGAAGCTCGAGGTGCTGGCCGACCAGAAGACCCTGTTCCCGGACATCATCGAGACACTCAAGGCGACCGAAGTGCTGGTGCGCGACGGCTTCGACGTGATGGTCTACACCAACGACGACCCGATCATCGCGAAGAAGCTCGAAGACATGGGCTGCGTCGCGGTGATGCCGCTGGCCGCGCCGATCGGTTCCGGGCTCGGCGTGCGCAATCCGTACAACATCCTGACCATCGTCGAGAACGCCAAGGTGCCGATCCTGGTCGATGCCGGCGTCGGCACCGCATCGGATGCGGCCATCGCGATGGAACTCGGCTGCGACGGCGTGTTGATGAACACCGCCATCGCCGGGGCGAAACATCCGGTGTTGATGGCCAGCGCGATGCGCAAGGCGATCGAGGCCGGGCGCGAAGCCTTTCTCGCCGGCCGCATTCCGCGCAAGCGTTTCGCATCGGCATCGAGTCCGATCGACGGACACTTTCTCTGATGGCGGATTCGACCCGGACGCCGCCGCGGCGCGAGATCAAGAGTTTCGTCAAGCGCATCGGCCGCATCACCGCAGGCCAGAAGCTGGCACTCGAGACCCAATGGCCACGCTACGGCCTCGATTACACCGGCAGGCCGCGCGATCTCGCAGCGACCTTCGGCAACGACCGTCCGGTCGTGCTCGAAATCGGCTTCGGCAACGGCGAAGCCCTGTTCGCCGCCGCCAAAGCCGACCCGGCGCGCAACTACATCGGCATCGAAGTGCATGAACCCGGCGTCGGACGATTGCTGCGTGATGCCGATGCCGCGGGGCTCGTGAACCTGCGCGTGTCCAAGCACGATGCCGTCGAGGTGCTGCGCCACGAAATCGCCGCGGACAGCCTCGCCGAAGTGCGCCTGTATTTCCCCGATCCCTGGCACAAGAAACGCCACCACAAGCGCCGCATCGTGCAACCGGATTTCGTCGAGATGATCGCCTCGCGCCTCGCGCCCGGCGGCCTGTTTCACCTCGCCACCGATTGGGAAGCCTATGCCGAGCACATGTTCGATGTGCTCGACGCCAGCCCCTCCTTCCGCAATGAACTCGGCTCGCGCCAGAGTGCGCCGCGCCCGGATTGGCGCATCGAGACCCACTTCCAGAAGCGCGGCGAACGCCTCGGCCACGGGGTCTGGGATCTGCTGTACCGCAAGCGCTGACACGGTGACATTTCGCTGACGCAGGCGGCGAGCGCGGTTCCGGCATGGCGCCGCACGGGGCTACACTCGGGACGGACGCAGGTCCATCCCCTCCCGGCCCACAAGGACCATGCTCAGCGGCCTGACCCTCTCTGGTGAAATGCTGCTCGTGCTCGGACTGACCACGTTCACGCTGGTCATGTTCACGCTGGAGTGGGTGCGTGCCGACGTGGTGGCGCTGCTGGTGCTGGTCGCACTCGGCGTCACCGGCATCGTGCCGGCCGACCAGTTGTTCGACGGCTTCGCCGGCAACGCCGTGATCGCGATCATGGCGACGATGATCCTGGGCGCCGGCCTCGACCGCACCGGCGTGCTCAACACCGCCGCCTCGCACATCCTACGTCTGTCGAACGGCGATGAACGACGCCTGCTGCTGGTGCTCTGCGGCGTCACCGGACTGATTTCGGCGGTGATGCAGAATCCGGCCGTCACGGCCCTGTTCCTGCCGGTGGTGGCACGCATCAGTTCGCGCACCGGCCTGCCGCTGTCGCGCCTGCTGCTGCCGATGGCTTGCTGCATCATCCTCGGCGGCACCATTACCATGGTCGGCAACTCGCCGCAGATCCTGCTCAACGATCTGGTGCTGTCGGTGAACCGCAACCTGCCCTCCGGCGCCGACACCATCGAGCCGTTCTCGATGTTCAGCATTGCGCCGATCGGCATGGCGCTGCTGCTGTCCGGGCTCGCCTATTTCCACTGGCTCTGGCCGAAGCTGATGCCGAGCCGCGACGACGAACGCCAGGTGGTGACGCCCGGCGCGACCGCCAGCTATTTCGAGAGCACCTATGGCATCGAAGGCGAAGTCGTCGAGTTGATGGTGCCGGCGGAAAGCGCCCTGATCGGCCTGTCGATCGCGGAAGTGGAGGCCCTGCCCGACACGCCGCTGATCCTCGCGATCAAGGTGGGCGAGGAGGCTCGCCTCGCGCCACCGGCCGACCAGATGCTATGGGCAAACACCATTCTCGGCGTGCTCGGGCCGCGTGAACGCATTCATGAATGGGCGCAACAACAAGGCTTGCGCGTGCTGCCGAAGACACGCAACTTCGGCGCCATGTTCAATCCGACCCGCGCCGGCATCGCCGAAGCAGTGGTGCCGCCGAACTCGCGATTCATCGGCCAGCGCGTCGGTGAACTGCGCCTGCGCAAGCGCTTCGGCATTTCGGTGCTGGCCGTCAACCGCGGCGAAAAGATCTGGCGCGACGAAATCCGCGGACGCCTGCTGCGTCAGGGCGACACACTGGTCTTCCATGGTGCCTGGCGCGATCTCGCGCATGCCGCGGAAGACCATGATTTCGTCGTCGTCACGGACTATCCGAAGGAAGAGGAGCGTCCTCATCGACTCAATCACGCCATCGTGTTCTTCACGCTGTCGATGGTGCTGGCCCTGCTCTCCGACCTGCCCTTGCCGGTAGCACTGCTCGCCGGCGCGGTCGGCATGCTGCTGACCGGTGTGCTGAACATGGACGAGGCCTACCGGGCGATCAACTGGAAGACCATCTTCATCATGGCCTCGCTGATTCCGCTGGGCTGGGCGATGGATTCGACCGGCGCGGCGGCATGGATCGCGCAGGAGATCCTGCATGTGCTTGGCGGCGTGCCGGCCTGGGCGCTGCAATTGGCGCTGGTCGTGCTGACCAGCCTGTTCGCGATGGTGATGTCGCAAGTCGGCGCCACCGTGGTGATGGTGCCGATGGCGATCAACATCGCGTTGGCGGCAAATGCGAATCCGGCGCCGTTCGCGCTGCTGGTGACGCTCGCGGCCTCGAACAATTTCGTCAGCGCCTCGAACCCGGTGATCTCGCTGGTGGCGAGTCCGGCCAGCTACCGCCAGCAGGATCTGATCCGCGCCGGCGTGCCTTTGAGCGCGATCTTCGCCGTCGTCGCGCTGATCATGGTCAACCTGATCTACTGAGCCAGCACCACCGCGCCGCCTTCGATGGTCAGCGCGATCGGCACCAGGCCATTGCCCATGCACGGTCCCGAGGTGCAGAAGCCGTTGTCGAGCTTGAACATCGCGCCATGCGCGGCACAGACCAGATGGCCCTTGTCGACGATGAATCGACCGGGCGCCCAATCCAGCCGTCGCCCCGCATGCGGGCATTCGTTGTGGTAGCCGAGCACACGCTCGCCGACACGCACGAGGATGATATCGAAGCCGCCGGTGCTGGATGGCAGGTGCGCCGCGACGGCGCCCCCCTCGGGGATGTCGGCCAGCGCGATCCGACGAACGGTCTCGATTTCGCCACCCGGTGTGAGGCTGTCGTTCATGTGTTCGGCACTCCTTTGCTGCATGCTAGGGCCACTTGTCCGGAATGATGCCATGTCGATGCTGTCTGCCCTGCTCCGCCCCGTGATCGCCGTGCTCAAGGTGCTGCTGATCGGCGCCGTCGCACTTGGCGCACTGGCGTTCGGCACGATGGTGGCTTTCGCGATTTTTGTCGGCGTGTCACTGGCGCGACTGCTGCGCGGACGTGGTGAGGCCACGGCCAGCAGCGCCAGTGACCGTGTCTTCGACGCCGAATACGAAGTCGTGCGCCGTCCCGGCAGCGGCGTGCTGACGCCGATCGAACGCGACCGCCGTTGAACTCGGCCGGTACTGCCCAGCGCGAGCGCTGGATGATCCTTGCCGCCCTGCTGTCGCTCTACATCGTCTGGGGCTCGACCTATCTCGCGATCAAGTGGGCGCTGGTCGGCTTCTCGCCGTTCGGCATGGCCGCGATCCGCTTCGCGGCCGCCGGCGGCCTGTTTTACGGGTGGCTGCGTTGGCGCGGCGTCGCGGCACCGACCTGGGCGCAGTGGAAGAACATGGCGGTGATGGGCACCCTGCTGCTCGGTTTCGGCAACGGGCTGGTGTGCTACGCCGAGCAATATGTCGGCTCCGGACTGACCGCGGTCGCCATCGCCAGCATGCCGCTGTGGGCCGCGATGTTCGGCGCGATGTATGGGCGCTGGCCGACCCGTCGCGAAAGTGTCGGACTTGCGATCGGCTTCGTCGGCGTGATCCTGCTCAATCTCGGCGGCGACCTTGCAGCCAATCCGCTGGGCGCAATCGCCCTGCTGATCTCGCCGATCGCCTGGGCTTTCGGCTCGGTCTGGAGCCGCGGCCGTGACCTGCCGGCACCGATGATGAGCACCGCGGCGCAGATGCTGATCGCAGCGCCGATCCTGTCGCTGATGACCCTGCTGCACGGCGACGGCTGGATCCGACCCGGCATCGACGCGCTGTCGATCGGCGCACTCGTCTACCTCGCGATCTTCGGCTCCATCATCGGCTTCGGTGCCTACGTTTATCTGCTCGACAAGGTGCGCCCGGCGATCGCGACCAGTTACGCCTACGTGAACCCGCCGATCGCGGTGCTGTTCGGCGTGCTGCTTGGTGGCGAATCCCTGCATCGCCTGGACCTGATCGCGATGGCGATCATCCTCGCCGGTGTCGTGCTGATCACCTGGAAGCGCTGACGCGAAGATCGTCGGACTACATCCGCACGATCGACTTGAAACCCCCGACGATCATGCGCCTGCCGTCGAAGGGCATGTCCTCGACCTTGCACATAGCGGCGATGCGCGGATCGGCCATCACCTTCTTGTTGATGCGGTCGCGCTGCTGACGCGACGCGTAGGTGATCCACGAGAACACGACCGTCTCCTCGTCTTTCAGTTTCACCGCCTGCGGAAACGAGGTGCGCTTGCCGGGCTTGACGTCGTCGGCCACACATTCGACGTAGTCGAGTGCGCCGTATTCCTTCCAGATCTTGCCGGCCTTGCGCGACAACTTCCGGTACGCGGCGAGGTTCGCCTTCGGTACCGGCAACACGAATCCGTCGACATAACGCGTCATGCGCTGCTCCTGAATCAATCGTGGCGAATGCCCGAACGCGGCTGTTCGCGGATCGGGCGAATTGGGCGGATTTCGACGCAACCGATCTTGGCCGGCGGAATCTTCGCGGCCAGCTGGATCGCCTCGTTCAAGTCGCGCGCTTCGATCATGTAGAAGCCCGCGAGCGCTTCCTTGGTCTCCGCGAACGGGCCATCGGACACCGACAGCCGACCGTTGCGGATACGCACCGTGGTCGCGGTCGTGACCGACTGCAACGCTTCCGAAGCGATGCAATGGCCGCCCGCGCGCAATTCGGCATCGCAGGCCAGGCACTCGTGGTCGTCCATCGTCGCGATCTTGTCTTCTTCGCCATAGACCAGACAGAGATACTTCATTTCAAGCTCCGGCCTGCAGGGTCGCGAAGGCGTCGAGGTCCATGTGGAACAGCTCCCAGACATGACCGTCGAGATCCGCGACAGCACGGCAATACATGAAGCCCATGTCCTCGACCGCACGGAAGGCACGGCCACCGTGGGCGATCGCGGTGTCAGCGAGACGATCGACCGCCGCGCGGTCGGCCAGCGACAGCGCGACCAGATGGGCCGTCTGCAGCCGCGCGTCGGCAATCGGAAGCGGCGTGAACATCGCGAACTTCGGGTGCGTGAGCAGCATCGCGTACTGGTTCTCGCCCAGCACCAGACAGGCTGCGGTGTCGTCGCTGAACTGCGGATTGAACGCGAAGCCGAGCGCCTCGAAGAAGGCGATGCTGCGCTTCAGGTCGGTCACCGGCAGGTTCACGAACAAGCCTTGGATGCGTAGGGATTCAGACGTGGTCACGGGCAGGCTCCTGAGCAACTGATCTTGAGTGTCATGCGACCCCCATCGGAAAGTCGTGGTGGTCGGATCATGCACCTTCATCCGGTAGTCGAACGAGTGCCGACGCTTTCGACATCGCGGTTGGAGATTTATTTGCGGGCCGCTCAGGGCAGGACGTCGTCGCCCGTTGCGGCAGGCTTCCGGCCGTGCCACATCGACGCGACCAGGTTCTCGTGGTGCTTGCGCGACGCATGGATCACGCCGCCGACATGCATCGGGATCAGCGCAAACAGGGTCCAGGTCGCGATCTCGTGGGTGCGGATGACCCAGGCGTAGCCGAACCAGAGGTCCGTGGTGAACATCCAGCCGGTGATGACGATGACCGTGAGCACCAGCAGCAGCGCCACGATCATCCACGCGCCAAGCGGGTTGTGACCGAGATGGCGCGGCGCGCGCCCGTGCACCCACGCCACCGCATAACGCAAGGTCGTCACGGGCCCCAGGACGAAACGCAGGAAACGCGCCGGCGGCCGGCCGATGAAGCCCCAGAGCAGGCGGACCGCGAGCGCACCCATCACGCCGTAGCCGATCCATTCATGCCAGTCGCCGCGGGCGTGGCGGGTGAACCACGCCGCCGCCACGCCGGCCATGAAACACAGGTGCACGACACGCACGAGCAGGTCGTGGACCGGCACCGTGCTGCGCGACGCCGTGTCGGCGTTCGCGGTCATCGCTGCGCTCAGTGCGCGTCGTGCTCGGTGGGCACGCGTTCGAACGTGACCGGATGAAAGTAGGCCTCGACGCGGTTGCCCTTGTCGTCGATCGCATAGACCTCGTAGCAGCCGCCGTCTTCTTTCATGTGGCGCACCTGCCAGCCTTCGCCAGTGAGCTTCTCCTTCAGTGCGTCCTGGCTCTTCCAGGTCGACGGGTCACCCGAATCGCAGGTGGTGAGACCGGTGGCGGTGACCGGGCCGATGGCGAGCAACGCAGCGGTGAACGCAATGGAACGCAGGATCATGGACAGCTCCTTGATGGGATGCGATGCATCTGGATCTGCGAGCCTAACCGCAAATGCGATTCGTTCGCAACAACTAGAGGCTTGATCCCTCCAGCGCGTCGAGTCGTTGTTGCAGAAAGCGCTGTTCGGGGCCGGGTCGGCCGAGCGCGATGGCCTGCGCGTAGGCCAGGCGCGCCTCGGCAACGCGACCGAGACGCCGGCACAAGTCGGCGCGGGCGGCGTGGGCCAAGCGATAGTCCTGGAGTTCGCCGCGTGCGAACAAGGCGTCGATCAGGACCAGTCCGGCTTCGGGACCATCGCGCATCGCCACGGCGACGGCACGGTTGAGGGCGACGACCGGGTTCGGCGCCATCGTCAGCAGCACGTCGTACAGCGCCACGATCTGCGGCCAGTCGGTTGCCTCGGCGCAATCGGCTTCGGCATGAATGGCGGCGATCGCGGCCTGGATCGCATAGGCACCGAAACGACGGCTGCGCAGCGCGCGCTCGACCAGCGGAATCGCTTCATCGATCTGCGCGCGCAGCCACAGGCCGCGATCCTGGTCCTCGAGCAGGACCAGTTCACCGCCGGCATCGATGCGCGCATCGCGTCGCGAATCCTGCAACAGCATCAACGCGAGCAGCGCCTGCGCTTCCGGCTCCGGCAGCAGGTCCACCAGCAAACGCCCGAGGCGGATCGCCTCGGCACTGAGTTCGTGCCGGACCAGCAACTCGCCGGTGCTGGCCGCATAACCTTCGTTGAAGACGAGATAGATCACCCGCAGCACCGAATCGAGTCGCTCCGGCAAGGTCGCGCGCACCGGCACCTCGTAGGGAATTCCTGCATCGCGGATCTTCGCCTTGGCGCGCACGATGCGCTGCGCCAGGGTCGGCGCCGGCGTCAGGAACGCGGCGGCGATTTCCTCGGTGGTCAGGCCGCAGACTTCGCGCAAGGTCAGCGCCACTTGGGCGTCGCTGGACAAGGCCGGATGACAGCAGGTGAAGATCAGGCGCAGACGATCGTCTTCGACCGGTTCGACGGCGAACGCATCGCTGTCCTCGATCGCAAGATCATGCTGTGCCGGATCGAGCCGGTCGAATCGCCGCTGCCGACGCAGCGCATCGATCGCCCTGAAGCGTCCGGTCGACACCAGCCACGCCCGCGCCTTGTCCGGCACGCCGTCGCGCGGCCATTGCTCCAGCGCCAGCCGGAACGCCTCGTGCATCGCCTCTTCGGCCAGATCGAAGTCGCCCAGCAGCCGGATCAAGGTAGCCAGTACGGCGCGCGATTCGCTGCGATAAAGTTCGGCATAGTCCATTCGTCTTCTCGAAGCGCAGCGCGGCGATCACGCGCACACTCGCGGGAGCACGACCTGTTTGCAAGCTTGCCGATGGCGCTAGCATCCGCGCCAGACTTCCAAGGAGCGATCCCCATGCCGATGTCCTCTCGTGTCATTGCCGTTTCGCTGTGTGGATGGATGTCGGCGGCCGCGGTCGTGCAGGCGGCCGATACGCCTGCCGCACCGGTCTACGATGCCGACTTGGCGCGCTCGGTCGGTGCCAACGAAAACGGCATGCGGCAATACGTCTTCGTCCTGCTCAAGACGGGACCGACGCCGATGCCGAAAGGGCCAGCGCGCGACGAGATGTTCAAGGGACATTTCGCGAACATGGAGCGATTGGCGAAGGCCGGAAAGCTTGCCGTTGCCGGCCCGTTCGACGGCGTCGACGGCTGGCGCGGGATGTTCGTGTTCGCGGTGAAGGACATCGAGGAAGCCAAAGCGCTGGTGGCCACCGACCCCGTGGTGATCCAGGGCGAAATGGTGCCGGAATTCCACGCCTTTTTCGGGTCCGCGGCATTGATGCTGGTTCCCGACGCGCACAAGCGCATCTCCAAACCGACAACCGCGGAATGACCTGATGCAGTGGTTCATCGCGTTCGATGGTCGGTCGCAGGGACCGTTCGCCGCGGCCGAGGTGCTCGCCCGCATTCGCGGTGGCCAGTTGCCACCGGGCGCGGTCTACTGGCGCAACGGCCTGGCCGGATGGATCGGTCCGCAGGAAGCGCTGCCGGAACTGACGGGCAGCGTTGCGCAGCCTCCCGCATTGCCTGCCCTTCCGGTCGCGGCAACTGCATCGTCCTCCCGCTCGGCCGCCAAGGGCCTGACCGATCACATCGCCGACCTGGCAAGGGTCGAACGACTGGAGGGTTTCAGCCTCGGCGAGTTGTTGTCGGCGACCTTCCAGAAGCAGGATCCGGACGCGATCGAACGGCATTTTTCGACCGGGCTGCCCGAGACCACGCCCGGCCTCGCGCAGATCGAGACCGGCTGGCCGAAGCCATGGATGTTCGTGCGCCTGTTGCTGCTCTCGGTGCTGCTGTTCGGCGGCGCCGTGTTTCTCGCGAAGACCTTCGGCAATCCTTTGCTGATCCCGACCATCATCGTGCTCGGCAGCCTCGCGGCACCGATGGCGACGGTGGTGTTCTTCTACGAACTGAACTCACCCCGCAACGTGTCGCTGTATCAGGTCATCCGCATGTTGATGATCGGCGGGCTGGTGTCGATCGGTTTCTCGCTGCTGCTGTTCGAGCTCACCGCCGGCCTGAGCTGGGTCGGTCCGCCGCTGGCCGGCCTGGTCGAGGAGATCGGCAAGGTGGTCACCGTGTTCGTGATCGCGAGAGGGCTCGATGCTAGGCGCTATCCCTACATCCTCAACGGCCTGCTGTTCGGCGCCTGCGTCGGCGCCGGTTTCGCGATCTTCGAGACCATGGGTTATGCACTGAGTTATCTGGTCGAGACCAACGGCGACTTCGGCGCGATGATGCAGATCATCATCGCCCGCGGCCTGCTCGCGCCGTTCGCGCACGTGGTCTGGACGGCGCTGGCCGCAGGCGCATTGTGGCGCGTGAAGCTGGACCAGCCGCTGCGTACCGACATGCTGTTCCATCCGCGCGTGCTGCGCATGCTCGCCGTCGTGATGCCGCTGCATGCGTTGTGGAACCTCGGCCTGATCGACCTGCCCTATTTCGCCAAACACCTCGCGCTCGGCGTCATCGCGTGGGTCATCGCCTTCAGCCTGCTGCAGACCGGCCTCAAGCAGATCAAGGCCGCGCAGATGGCCGAGGCCGAAGGTCAGGCCCAGCTGAGCGGCGCGACCGCGGTGTTCAGTCGCGCGGGGCTGATCGGCGCGCTGCAGAAAAAGCCCTGATTTGTGCGCGATTCGCGAGAAAAGTGCGTTCTCCCTCTCGCGTTGCACCCATCAATGTTGCTAGCGTTCGCAGGCGCATCGCGCACCAACCAACGGAGCACCCCATGGCAAGCAAGAAAGCGCCGGCGAAGTCGGCAAAAGCCGCAAAGCCGGTCAAGGAAGTAATGAACAAGTCGGGTCTGGTGACCTTCATCGCCGAGCAGTCCGGCGTCGCCGCCAAGGACGTCAAGGCCGTTCTGGCCGGTCTCGAATCGGCCGCACTGGCCTCGGTGTCCAGCAAGGGCGCCGGCGAATTCGTGTGGCCCGGCGTTCTCAAGGTCACCTCGGTGAAGGTCGCTGCCAAGCCGAAGCGCAAGGGCATCAACCCGTTCACCAAGGAAGAACAGTGGTTCGCCGCCAAGCCGGCCAGCACCAAGGTCAAGGTGCGCGCGCTGAAGAAACTGAAAGACGCCGCAAACTGAGCCCCCGAACCCGCGACGGCTTTGCGGCCGTCGCGGGTTCCACGGATCCGCGCCATCGTCCTCGATCCCCAACGGATCGCACTCCGGCAGGCCGCAACGTGTCGTTGCCCCCAACCCTGACCGCGCCACGGCAAAGTTCCGCGACTTTCAGGAGAAGCAACCCGATGAACGTCATTCCGCGCAACTGCTTGGGATTGTTGCTCGCGCTCGCCTGCATGGCCCCGCTGGCCAGCCTTGCACAACCCGCCAAGCGCCCGATCACCGCGCAGGATCTGTGGGCGATCAAGCGCGTCGGCGCGCCGGTGCTGTCGCCGGATGGCGCACGCGCGGTGGTCAGCGTGCAGGAGTGGTCGATCGAGAAGAACAAGCCCAGCGCCAGCCTGTGGCTGGTCGATGTGGCTGACGGCGACACGCGCCGACTGACCGCGGGCACCAGCAGCGATTCGGCGGCGGCCTGGAGCCCGGACGGTCGCCGCATCGCCTTCGTCAGCAAGCGCGGCGAGGACGAGATGGCGGCGTTGTATGTCATCCCGGTCGACGGCGGCGAAGCCGAGAAGCTGGTGGAGCTGCCATGGGGCTTGGCTGCGCCGCAGTGGCTGCCCGACGGCAAGGGCATCGTGTTTGCCACCCAAGCCATCCCGGAGCTGGCAGGCACGTTCGCCAAGGCCGACCTCGCGGCGATGAAGAAGGAAGCCAAGCGCCGCAAGGACTCGAAGATGACGGCCTACGTCACCGAGTACCGGCAGTATCGCTTCTTCGACAAGAACCTCACCGACAATCTCGCCAACCGCCTGCTGAAGATCGACGTCGGCAGCAAGGTCTTGACCGACCTCACGCCGAAGTACGACCACCTGTTCGCAGCGTCGGGCGAGGTCCGTTTCGACATCGCGCCCGATGGCCGCCACGTCGCACTCTCCCTCAATTCCACGCCGCCGCCGTATGCGGTGCAGCCCAACAGTGACATCGTGCTGCTGCCCACCGATGGCAGCGGCGCGTTCGTCAACCTCACGCCCGACAATCCCTACGGCGACGACAACCCGCAGTTCGCGCCGGACGGCCGCTCGGTGCTGTACACCCGCCTCGCCACTGCGAACAGCATGGGCGAGGCGCGTCGGCTGTGGCAGGTGTCGCTGGCAAATCGCAAAGCCACGCCGCTGAGCGCCGGTATCGACCTCAGCATCGACGACATCGCATTTTCCGCCGATGGTCAGCGCCTGTGGGTGCAGGCCGAAGATCGTGGCCGCGTACCCGTGTTCACCATGAACGCCGACGGTACCGGATTCACGAAGCAGGTGGCGGAAGGCAGCAACACCGAGCTCGACAGCGCCAACGGTCAGCTGGTCTTCCTCAACGAAACCAGCAGCCGCGCGCCGGAACTGTTCGCACTCGATGCTTCAAGCGGCAAGCCGCGCCAGCTCACCCATTTCAACGACGCGCTGTTCGCCGGGCTCGACCTGGGCAAGGTGGAGTCGCACGAATTCCAGGGTGCCGGCGGCGACACC
This sequence comes from Lysobacterales bacterium, assembly GCA_016721845.1. Classification (NCBI taxonomy): domain Bacteria; kingdom Pseudomonadati; phylum Pseudomonadota; class Gammaproteobacteria; order Lysobacterales; species Lysobacterales bacterium. The sequence continues at coordinate 46,301 of JADKHK010000013.1, read as the reverse complement.
GTGCAGCTATGGCTGATCTATCCGCCCGGCTACGACGCAAAGAAAAAGTATCCGCTGGTGCAGTTGCTGCACGGTGGGCCGCACACGATGAATCGTGACGCCTTCAGCTATCGCTGGAACAGCCATGTCTTCGCCAGCCCGGGCTACATCGTGGCATGGGTCAACCGGCACGGTTCCACCGGATTCGGCGAGGCGTTCGCGCGCAGCATCAACGGTGCCTGGGGCGACCAGCCGACCGAAGACGTGCTCAAGGCCAATGACTACCTGTTCGCCACCGTGCCCGCCATCGACCGCGATCACGTGGCCGCCGCCGGTGGCAGTTACGGGGGTTATCTGGCGACCTGGCTGCTCGGCCACACCAAGGTGTTCAAGGCATTCGTCAATCACGCCGGAGTGAGCGATTTCATGGGGCAGTACGGCGCCGACACCACCACCTACGGCTTCACCAAGGAAGTGCTGGGCGGCACGCCATGGGACGGCCCTGCGGCCATGCAGCGCAACAACCCGATTTCCTACGCCGCGAACTTCTCGACGCCGATGCTGATCATCCATGGCGAGAAGGATTACCGCGTGCCCTACGGCCAGGGCATCGCGCTGTACGGCATCCTGCAAAGCATGCGCGTACCCTCGCGGCTGGTGGTGTTCCCCGACGAGAACCACTGGATCCTGACGCCGCAGAATGCGATCTACTGGAACTACGAGGTGCAGACCTGGCTGGCCCGCTACATCGGCGGCACGCCGATGGCCAAGCCGGAGTTCGGCGCGACCGAGGGGTAAGCATTCACCGCATGGCGAGAACCACGGATTGATCACGACGGGAAAGCATCGGTCGATCAATTCGCCCGCGTCTGCGAATGAGCTGCATGAGGGCGGCGCTTCCACCCTCTCACGCAAATGTCACCGCATGCACCGGTGGCAGTCGTGCGTCGAGTGCGGTCCACGACTCGCCCTGGTCTTCGCTGATCCAGAGTCCGCCGGTGGTGGAACCGATAGCGAGGCGATCGCCGCTTGAATCGATGGCGAGACCGTGACGGTAAATCAGGTCGTAGGCGTGTTGTTGCGGCAGGCCGTTGCGCAGTGATTCAAAGCTGCGGCCGCCGTCGCGCGTGCGGGTGACGACGAGTTGGCCGTCGACGGGGATGCGGAACTGGTCCTTGATGGCGGGCACGAACCAGGCTCGGTTCGGGTCGTGCGGATGCACCGCGACCGCGAAACCGAAGCCGGAAGGCGCCACGTCGGTGATCTCGCGCCAGGATGCGGCGCCATCGGTCGAGTGGAAGATGCCGTTGTGGTGCTGCACCCACAGCGTGTCCGGCGCGGCTACGCATTGCACCATCTGGTGCGGGTCCTGGATGTTCTGCTCGTACGCGAGATCGGGCGGCATGTAGTCGGCGCGCATGCCTTGTGCGCTCAGGCGCCAGGTGGCGCCGCTGTCGTCGCTGCGCCAGACGCCGCCACAGGAAATCGCGACGCGCAGCGTGCGTGCGTCGCGCGGGTCGACGCAGATCGAGTGGATGCCGGGTGCGTCATAACCGCCGCCGAACCAGCCCTTGCGCTCGGGACGGTCCCACAGGTCGCGCATCAGGGTCCAACTGGCACCGTGGTCGTCCGAGCGAAATAGACCGCCGGGATTGCTGCCGAGCCACAGTCGTCCGGGCTCGTTTGCGCCGCCTGAGGCCATTGCCCAGATCAGCTTCAGCGTCGCCGGCAATTCCGGCTTGCCATCACCGACCGGCACCGTTTCCTCGGGACCATAGGTCGGCACGGCGATCTCGGTCCAGTTGCGGCCGCGATCATTCGAACGATGCAGCTTGCAGCCGAAGTGCCCGAGATCCATCGCCGCGTACCAGGCGCCGTCACGTGCATCGACATGCGCCAGCGTCACTTTGTCGCCGAGGAAATGCGTGCGGTCGACCTCCCAGCGTTCGCCGGCCCGATGCAGCACGAACAGGCCCTTGCGGGTCGAGACGAGCAATGTGTCCTGCGGCTGCGACATGCGTTCAACCTCCCGACAGCGCCTGCATGAGGTAGACCTCGGCCGCAGGCGCGAGCGGCACCCCGAGATCGGCCTTGTCGCGGAGGACCTGGCCGTCGATGAAGATCGCGACGTGATGGCGCACCACGCCCTGTTCGTCGAGCACGTAGCCATGCAGGTTCGGATGTCGCACGAACAAGGCGTCGAGCACCGCGCGCAGATCGGCGGCATCGATGTCGAGCGCCGCCTCGCGAGACGCGCCCGCGGGCAACCAGCGCGACAGGGCAGAAGCAAGGACGACACGCGCCATGCAGCGGACTCCGGCGAATGCGCGGAGCTTACGTCAGCACGTGCCGGGCGTCAGCGGTTCCAGTCGGCCCTTGCGGCGGACGATGTTCTGGTAGTCCCACTGGATCTCGCGGGATTCGGCCAGCCATCCTGCGAGCAATGCGGTGTCGATCTCTTCGGCGGCGGTGAAACGCGCCTCGGCCGCCTTGAACTTGCCTTCCGGCTTCAGGCCCGGCGTCTTGAAGGACTGCCCGCTCCAGAACAGCAGGCGCACGCCACCTTTCAACTTGCTGTAGCCGACGATCGGATTGCCGTCGAGGAACCAGACAGGATGCGCATGCCAGACCTTGTTTTCGGCTTCGGGCAACACGCGTTCGATTTCCGCGGCGAGCCGGTCGCAGATGCGACGGTCGTCGGGGGACTGCATGGCGTTGTAGCGTTCGGTGTCTGCATGCATGGCCATCGAAGCCCCCGTCGCGTGTAGATCGTTCGACTATCCGCTGGCGTAGCGTTCCACGAGGCCAGCGCCGAGCACCGACGCCGTCGTGGCGAGCAGATCGTCCCACACGGATTCGATCGGCATCGCGCCTCATCAACCCCAGCGATCACAGATCGCCGAGGCCTTCCGCCTTGCCCTCCGGTCCGACTTCGAGCAGGCGCAGCGTGTTCGTGGCGCCCTGGTTTTCCATGCTGTCGCCGCTGGTGATCATCACCCGGTCGCCTTCGTGCAAGTGGCCGAGCGCGTGCAGACGGCGGATGGCTTCGCGGGCGGCTTCGCGTGGCGGCAGGCCGCGGGTGTCGAAGTCGATCGGGAAGACATCGCGCATCATCGCCATGCGCCGACGCGCGCCGGCGTGGCGCGATAGCGCATAGATCGGCACTTCCGAGCGGAACCGCGACAGATAACGCGCAGTGCCGCCGGATTCGGTGAGCGCGATGATGGCGCGCACCTTGATGTGCTCGGCCAGGAACATCGAAGCCATCGCGACCGCCTGGTCGACACGCGCGAGATTGCGCGGCGCGGCTTCGAAGTCGGTGTCCATCTCGAACTGGCGCTCGGCGCCGAGGCAGATGCGCACCATCGCCTCGACCGCCTTGGTCGGATAATTGCCGGCCGCGGTTTCCTGCGACAGCATCACCGCGTCGGAACCGTCGATGACGGCGTTCGCGACGTCGAGCACTTCGGCGCGGGTCGGGATCGGCGATGCTCGACCATCGACTGCAGCATCTGCGTCGCGGTGATCACGACCTTGTTGCGCTCCAGCGCCTCGCGGATGATCTTCTTCTGCAGGCCGGGCAATTCGGCGTCGCCGATTTCCACGCCGAGATCGCCGCGCGCGACCATGACCACGTCCGACGCATCGATGATTTCGCCGAGCAGCGGAATCGATTCGGCGCGTTCGATCTTCGCAACCAGAGCCGCCTCCCAACCGGCCGCTTTCAACAGCGCACGCCTCGTGCATGTCGGCAGCGTTGCGGCAGAACGACACCGCGACGAAGTCGACCTTCAGCTCCGCTGCAGTGACGATGTCGCGCTTGTCCTTGTCGGTCAGCGCGCCGAGCGACAGGCCACCGCCAAGGCGGTTCAAGCCTTTGCGGTCCGACAACTTGCCGTCGGTCAGTACCGTGGTGCGGATCTCGACGCCCTCGATGGCATCGACGCGGACCGCCATCAGGCCATCGTCGAGCAGCAGCGTGTCACCCACCGCCACGTCATTGATCAGGCCGAGGTAACTCATGCCGACGCGTGTGCGGTCGCCGGGCGGCGCGTCGGCGCTGCAGATCAGCGTGAATGGATCGCCGGACTTGAGCAGCACCTTGCCTTCTTCGAACTTCTCGATGCGGATCTTCGGACCCTGCAGGTCGGCGAGCACGCCGACCTCGCGCCCAAGCTTGTGTGCGGCGTCGCGCACGGCCTGGATGCGCGCGGCGTGGTGCTCCTTGGCGCCATGCGAAAAATTGAGGCGGACGATGTTGACGCCCGCGGCGATCAGGGCTCGATCGCGCCCGGCGCATCGGAGGCCGGACCCAACGTGGCGATGATTTTGGTGCGGCGAAGCGGGGCATTGGGTGTGTCGTGGCTCATGATTTCTTCCATGTCGATCGGTCGCGAATGTAGCAGCCCGTGGATCGACGACCCACCGGTCGCGATCAGTGGCGGCCTTTCTGGCATCCTCGCTGCATGCCGCAACCCGCCGCCCGCATCGACTTGCGCATCCGTTCATTCGCGCAATTGTTCGATTCGATGGATCCGTCGCCGTTTCGCGAGAAGGCGCTGGACGACAAGGCCGCGCGCTGGTTGCTGGACTCGGTGCGCGAGCATGCGCGCGATGCGCCGCTGCACATCGTGGTGCATCTGCCGGAGAGCCTGCGCATCGCCGCACACAACCTGCCGGACGCGATCCACAACCACTTCCGCTTCGAACTCGACCAGGCGCGCCGGGAACTGCGCTGGCGCATGGGGTCGGGCTGGCGTGCGCTGGGTGTCGGGCTGGCCCTGCTCGCGGGATGCGTCCTGCTCGGCACGCTGATTTCGGCAAGGTTCGGCGACAGCGCCCATGCCGGCTTGCGCATCATCGACGAAGGCCTGCTGATCCTCGGCTGGGTCGCGTTGTGGCGTCCCCTCGACATCCTGCTGTTCGACCGCTTCGAGCTGCGCGCCGGCCTGAAACTGATCCAGCGACTGGTCGATGTACCGGTGGAACTGCGCTTCGTCGAAGACTGAGTCAGCGCAGCAGCCACACGCCCGCGAACGCCACCAGCATCGCCAGCAGGCCGGGCAGCAGATGCAGCGCGAAACTGCGACCACCGGTGCCGAACGCCACGATGGTCTTGCTGATCGTGTTGGTCGCGAATCCGATCATCACGCCGAGGCAGGCGACGTCGAGGTCGACCTGCTCGGCGTTGAATACTTGCGCGACCGAGGCCGCGGCCGCATGCGCATCGGCGAATCCGGCCGCGGCGGCGGCGGCGAGTGCGCCGGCATCGCCGAACCAGTGCGCCAGCACCGCGGCCATGAACAGGACGCCGGACACCAGCGCCACGAACACCAGCGCCTGCGTCGGCTGGAAAGGTCGCCCCTTCATCGGCGCCACCGCGTCGCGACCGTCGCGCCAGGCCGCGAAACCCGAGAATCCTGCCGCCACGATGGTCGTCAGTCCCGATGCCGCCAGGGGCAGCGCCAACACCTGCAGCAGCGGCCGCGACAGGGCACCCAGCACCAGCGACAGCTGGATGATCGTGGCGACGTTCGCGAGCGTGCTCGCGGCCACGCAGGACGGGCGTTGTTCCGGATGCAACCGGGCGCGGCCGCCCATGGCACCGATCGTCGCGGTCGCCGACACGAAGCCGCCGGCGAATCCGGACAGGGGCAGGCCGAGTCGGGTACCAAGCGCGCGCTGCGCGACGTATCCGAGGGCATTGATCGCCATCACCAGCACCACCAATCGCCACAGCTTGTGCGGGTTGAACACCTGCCAGGGATCGACCGCGCGATCCGGCAGCAAGGGCAGCACGATCAGCGCCGCGGCGATCAACAACAGGCCGTCGTGCAATTCCTGCGCGGTCAGCACTTCGCGCGTGAACGCATGCAGGCGCGACTTCAGCGCCAGGATCAAGGCGACGCCCACGCCGATGCCGGCCGCGAGCTCACGCTGCGACATCGCCAGCACGCCCAGCAGAAAGGCGACGAACATCGCGACTTCGGTGGTCAGGCCGGGATCGGCTTCGCGCGAGCGCTGATAGCTCGCGAGCGCCGCCAGCGCGACGAAGGCCGCACCGACCGCGATCAGGGCCGTCCCGAGCAGGGTGCTGATCGCACCGGCCAGCGCGATCAGCACGAAGGTGCGCACGCCGGCGACGATGTGCGCCGGATCCTCACCCTTGCGCTGCTCGCGCTCGATGCCGATCAGCAGCCCGATGCCGAGCGCGACCGCAAGGCCGATCAGCACATGGTTGTCCGCAGGTTCAAGGGCCATGCGCCTAGCCTGCGCAATCACGGTGTGCGGTGCAAGTCTTCAGCGCAGATACGCCGCAAACGGGCCTGCCCAGTGGTGCGCCCGCGCGATCGCGAACATCATCGCGAAGGTCAGGCAGGCGGCGATGAACGCGAGGACCTGCGCCTGCCGCGTCTTCGCACGTCGCAGCGCGAGCACGCCGAGCACGATGTAGGCGACCAGCAGCACGACCTTGGCGGTGAGCCAGGCGTGCACGAACGGATACTGGTGCAACAGGGCCGCCAGCATCAGCGCCGCGGTCAGCAGAACGGTATCGACGGTATAGCTGGCATAGCGCAGCAGCGCATGGTTGGTGAACTTCGAGCGCATCAGCATCAGCAGACCGCGCAGGAAGAAAATCGCGAAACTGAGACCGATGGCGTGCACGTGCACGGCCTTGATCTGCGGGTAATAGGCCATCATCGTGGTGTCGGGTCCGGAATGGGCATCGCTGCCGCCGCTACGGCTGCAGGACGCAGCGCGCGAGGTGCTTGAGACGATCGATATCGGTCAGCGTGACTTCGCGCTTGTCGACGTCGATCAATCCGTCGTCCTGGAAGCGGCGCAGCACGCGACTGACGGTTTCGGGCGCGAGACGCAGGTAGTTGGCGATGTCCGAACGCGGCATCATCAGGTGCAGGCGCGACGCCGAATAACCGCGTTCGGCGAAACGATCGGACAGGTTCACCAGGAAGGCCGCGAGACGCTCATCGGCGCTGTAATCGCCACCCAGCAAGGCGGCATTGACAATGTCCTTGCTCATCAGCTTGAACAAGGTCTCCTGAATGCCGGGCAGACGCGTCGCCAGCACGCTCAGCGCAGGAAAGGCGAAACGGCACAGGGTCACGGTATCGAGCGCGACGGCGTCGCAGGGATAGCGCGCGGTGTACAGGCCATTGAGGCCGATCAACTCGCCGGGCAGGAAGAACCCGAAGATCTGTTCGCGACCCTGTTCGTCGATGCGCCGTGTCTTGACCATGCCGGCGCGCACCGCGTAGATCGCCGCGAACGGCTCGCCGTAGCGAAACACTTCGTCGCCGGCATGCATCGGCGTGGTGTGTTCGACCAGGCAATGCAGGTCCTCCAGCGCGCGCTTGTCGTAGCCATCGGTCAGACAGACCCGGCCGAACGCACACGTCGTGCAGAAGCGCTGGATGTCGCCATCGCCCTGATCCTGCGGAGTCGGCCAGCGCAGGACACCGCCCTGCGGGCTCATGGCCTACACCACGCGCGAGAACTTGTGCGGGATGACCTGCGCCTTGTGCAGGTGGCGATCGAAACACATCGCGACGACGCGCATGAGCAGCCGCCCGCGCGGGGTGATTTCGATGCAGTCGGGTTTGAGATTGACGAGTCCATCGGCGGCCAGAGGAGCGAGACGTGCCAATTCTGACGCGAAATACTCGTCGAAGACGAGATCATGGCGCCGACCGAAGATATTTTTTTCCAGCCGGCAATGGCACATCAGGCTCTGGATGGCGTCACCGATGATGCGATCCTGCGCCGTCAGCTCGTAGCCGCGCACGATCGGCAGGTGCCCGGACAGCAGCGCCGTGTAGTAGGCGGGCAGCTCCTTGGCGTTCTGCACGTAAGCGTTGCCGACCTTGCCGATCGAGCTCATGCCGAGCCCGATCAGATCGCATTCGGCGCGTGTCGAGTAGCCCTGGAAGTTCCGGTGCAGGCCGCCACGCGCCTGGGCACGCACCAGTTCGTCGTCGGGCAGGGCGAAATGATCCATGCCGATGTAGACGTATCCGGCCGCCGTGAGCTTGTCGATGGCCAGCGCGAGCAAGCCGAGCTTGTCTTCGGCACTGGGCAGGTCTTCCGCACGGATCTGGTTCTGCGCCTTGAAATGGCTCGGCAGGTGCGCGTAGCTGTAGGCGGCAACGCGGTCCGGGCGCATGCCGACCACCGTGTCCAGCGTCTGCCCGAACGCGCGCTCGTTCTGCTTCGGCAGTCCGTAAATCAGGTCGACATTGATCGAGCGCATGCCGTTTGCGCGCGCGGCATCGATCAGCTCGGCCGTCTGTGCCACCGACTGGATGCGGTTGATCGCCTTTTGCACGTCGGCATCGAAATCCTGGATGCCGAGGCTGATGCGATTGATGCCGGCTGCGGCGATCTCGGCGACCAGCTGGGCGTCGGCGTGGCGCGGGTCCAGTTCCACCGAGAATTCGCGGCTGGCTTCCGGATCGAAGGTGAAGGCCGATTCCAGTCGAGCCATGATCGCCAGGATGCCTTCGGCACCGAGGAAGTTCGGCGTGCCGCCGCCGAAATGGATTTGCGTCAGCGGACGATCGCGGTCGAACAGCTTCGACTGCAGGTCGATCTCGATCGCCAGACGTTCGATGTATTCGCGGCCGCGGGCCGGATTGCGCGCGATGATGCGCGTGCAGCCGCAGTAGTAGCAGGCGCTGTGGCAGAACGGCACGTGCACGTACACCGAGAGCGGGCTGGGCACCGGGTCATCGTTGCTGGCGCGGGCCTGACGGCGATAGTCGGCCTCACCGAAGCGCGCGTCGAAATGCGGCGCAGTCGGATACGAGGTGTAGCGTGGACCCGGGCCATCGTAACGGCGTAGCAGGTCGCGATCGAAGACGGGAATGACGGACACGGGATCCTCCGGATGTGTTGCGAAGCCTACGCAGTCCGGCCCCCTGGGGTTTTGATCCGGGTCAAGTCCCGGCGCCAATCCGGATTGCGTTGCAGTGCCGCGGTGATACGGCTGTAATGCGCGCCTTCCAATGCCTACGGGGTGATCGATGTCCGTGCTTCGCCTTGCCGATCTCGATGTCGCCGGTCAGCGCGTGCTGATCCGCCAGGACCTCAACGTGCCGGTCGAGAACGGCCGCGTGACCTCGGACCAGCGCATCATCGCCTCGATCCCGACCCTGAAGCTGGCCCTGAAAAAGGGCGCCGCGGTCATGGTCACCTCGCACCTCGGCCGTCCCAAGGAAGGCCAGTGGAGTGAGGCGGATTCGCTGGCACCGGTGGCGAAGCGGCTGTCGGAACTGCTCGGCATGGACGTGCCGCTGAAGCGCGACTGGGTCGACGGCGTGGCGGTGCAGCCCGGACAGATCGTGCTGCTCGAGAACTGCCGCATGAACGTCGGCGAAGGCAAGGACGACGAAGCGTTGTCGCGCAAGTACGCCGCACTCTGCGACGTCTACGTGATGGACGCCTTCGGCACCGCACACCGCGCCCAGGCCTCGACGCATGGTGCGATCCGCTTCGCGAAAACCGCCTGTGCCGGCCCCCTGCTGACCGCCGAACTCGATGCACTGGCCAAGGCACTGGAGCATCCAGCGCGGCCGCTGCTCGCGATCGTTGCCGGCTCGAAGGTCTCGACCAAGCTGGAACTGCTGGCGAGCCTGATCGGCAAGGTCGACCAACTGATCGTCGGCGGCGGCATCGCCAATACCTTCCTGGCCGCCAGCGGCTATCCGATCGGCAAGTCGCTGTTCGAGGCCGATCTGATCGATACCGCGAAGCAGATCATGGCCGATGCCAAGGCCCGCGGTGCCGAGATCCCGCTACCGGTCGACGTGGTCGCGCCCGAGTTCAACGCCAATGCGCCGGCCACGGTGAAACGCGTCGCTGATGTCGGTGTCGACGACCTGATCCTCGACATCGGCCCCGAGACGGCCAAGGCGTATGCCGACCGCATCATGAAGGTCGGCACCGTGGTCTGGAACGGACCGGTCGGCGTGTTCGAATTCGATGCCTTCGGCGCTGGCACCGAGGCCGTGGCGCACGCGATCGCGGCATCGAACGCCTTCTCGATCGCCGGCGGCGGCGACACCCTCGCGGCGATCGACAAATATGGCGTGGTCGACCGGATCAGCTACATCTCGACCGGTGGCGGCGCCTTCCTCGAATTCCTCGAAGGCAAGGAATTGCCCGCCGTCGCGGCGCTGAGGGCGCGCGCGGCATGAGCGGCGCACTGGTCTGGCGTGCGCTGCTGGCCGGTGCCGGCTTCAACGTCGCGCTGAGTCTGATGATGAGTTTCGGCAGCGGGTTTCTGTTCGGCATGGTCGACCCGTCGCGATTCGCACTGCTCGCCTTTGCCCTGCGCATCGTCTCTGCCTTGGCGGACATCGGTGGCGGCGCCATCGCGGGCTTCATCGCGCGGCGCGACGGCCCGCTGCATGGCGCGTTGACCTCGCTGGCGGCGACGCTGTTCGTGATGCCGATCAGCCTGCTGCGCATCTGGTGGGCGACGCGTGCGGGCGGCGAGGTCCATCTCGGCGCGAGCTACTGGATCGACTTCGGTCTGTGGACCGCGGTCGGCCTGTTCCTCGCTGCGGTCGCCGGCTTCCTTGCCGTCGAATTGCGCAAGCCGGCGTCGCGCTGACATGTGCAGCACCTTGTTCTTCGATCTCGACGGCACCTTGATCGACTCGGCCACCGGCATCACCCGCTGCGTCGCCTATGCGCTGGAGCGTGTCGGCGAAGCAGTGCCGGATGACACCGCGTTGCGTCGCTGGATCGGTCCGCCGTTGCGCGACAGTTTCGCGCCGTTGTTGCAGGATCCGATCCGTGTCGAACAGGCCGTCGAGTTCTACCGCGAACGCTTCGAGGACATCGGCTACGCCGAACACGCGCTCTATGACGGCATTGCCGACACGATCCATGCCCTGTCCGATCGTGGCCACCGCATCGCCATCGTGACGGCGAAGAACGAACCGCATGCACGCAAGATCGTCGGCGGTTTCGACTTCGCGGCGCGCTTCGACACCATCGTCGGCGCCACCCTCGACGGTCGCATCAGCCACAAGCCGGAATTGATCGGCGAAGCCTTGTCCCGACTGGCCCTGCATGCCCACGAGTGCACGATGATCGGGGACCGCCGCATGGACATCGACGGCGCGCGCCATCACGGCATGCGTTCGATCGGCGTGCTGTGGGGATTCGGTGACGCCGACGAACTCGCCCTGGCCGATCTGCGGGTCGGTACGCCGGGCGAATTGCTGGGCGCCGTCTGACGACGACATCGCGCCGCAGGTTTGGCGTCAACGGCCGGAGAGGCGATCCAGCAACTTCTGCACGAACTCGATGCGCTGTGCCGGCTCCGGCAGTTCCTGGCGGAAGCGGAGCTTGTCCTGGCCGTCGAGCGCATACACCTTGGGCTGGGCCTGCACCAGCTTGATGATGGTCATCGGCTCAACGTTCGGCTTGGCGCGGAAGTGGATGCGCCCGCCGGCGCGGTCAACATCGAGCTTGCGGATGCCGAGCCGGTCGGCCAGCAGCTTGATGCGGGCCACCGCGAACAGCGATTGCGCCTGCGCCGGGAGCAAGCCGAAGCGATCGATCATCTCGACCTGCAGGTCGCGCAGGGCCTCGTCGTCGCGGGCCATGCTGATGCGCTTGTACAGGGTCAGGCGCTCGTGCACGTCGCCGAGATAGTCCTCGGGAATCAACGCCGGCACGCGCAGTTCGACCTCGACGCGATCGGCATGCGGATTCTCGAGGTCGACGACCTTGCCGGACTTGAGTGCCGCGACCGCGCGTTCCAGCATTTCCGTGTACAGGGTGAAGCCGACTTCGCTGATCTGGCCGCTCTGCTCTTCGCCCAGCAGTTCGCCGGCGCCGCGAATCTCGAGATCGTGCGTGGCCAGGGTGAACCCGGCGCCGAGCTCGTCCAGTGACGCGATGGCGTCGAGGCGCTTCTCGGCATCGGCGGTCATCGCCTTGCGCTCGGGCGTGACCAGGTAGGCATAGGCACGATGGTGCGAACGGCCGACACGACCGCGCAACTGGTGCAGCTGGCTCAGACCGAACTTGTCGGCGCGGTGGATGATGATGGTGTTCGCACTCGGCACGTCGATGCCGGACTCGATGATGGTCGTGCACAACAGCACGTTGAAACGCTGGCGGTAGAAGTCGAGCATCACCTGTTCAAGGTCCTTCTCGGCCATCTGCCCGTGCGCGATGCGGATGCGCGCCTCCGGCGCCAGTTCGGCCAGCGTCGTCGCCATCTTCTGGATGGTCTCGACCTCGTTGTGCAGGAAGTAGATCTGGCCGCCGCGCGCCAGTTCGCGCTGGAAGGCCTCGCGCAGCAAGGCGTTGTCCCACACCGTCACGAAGGTCTGCACGGCGACGCGATGCGCCGGTGGCGTGCCGATGATGCTGAGATCACGCAAGCCCGCCATGGCCATGTTCAAGGTGCGCGGAATCGGCGTCGCGGTCAGGGTCAGCAGGTCCACTTCGGCCCGCAACTTGCGGAACATCTCCTTGTGGCGCACGCCGAATCGCTGTTCTTCGTCGACGATGACCAGCCCCAGATCCTTGAAGCGCACCTCGGGCGCGAGCAGCTTGTGGGTGCCGATGATCACGTCGATCTTGCCGTCGGCGACGAGTTTCAGCGCCTCGTTGGTTTCCTTCGCGGACTTGAAGCGTGAGAGGACCTCGACACGGATCGGCCAGTCGGCAAAGCGGTCGCTGAAGTTGCGGAAGTGCTGCTGGGCCAGCAGGGTCGTCGGCACCAGCACCGCCACCTGTTTGCCGGACTGGGCCACCACGAACGCGGCGCGCAGCGCCACTTCGGTCTTGCCGAAACCGACATCGCCGCAGACCACACGATCCATCGGCGACGGCTTGCCGAGGTCGGCGATCACGGCCTCGATCGCGCTGGCCTGGTCCGGGGTTTCCTCGAACGGGAAACTCGCGGCGAATTGCTCGTAGGCCGGCGCATCGAGGTGGATCTCGACGCCGGGCTTGGCGGCGCGTCGGGCATAGATGTCGAGCAGTTCGGCGGCGGCGTCGCGCACCTTCTCGGCGGCGCGGCGCTTGGCCCGGGCCCAGGCCTCGCCCCCGAGTGAATGCAATGGTGCATGTTCGGGCGCAGACCCGGTGTAGCGCCCGACCAGGTGCAGGTTCGCGACCGGCACGTACAGCTTGTCGCCCTTGGCATATTCGATCGCGAGGAATTCGCCGCTCTGGCCACCGACATCGAGCGTCATCAAGCCGAGGTAGCGGCCGACGCCATGATCTTCGTGCACCACCGGGGCACCGATCGCGAGTTCGCCGAGATCGCGGATGATGGTTTCCGGATCGCGCCCGGCGCGTTTTCGACGCCGCACCTGCTGCACGCGCTCGCCGTACAACTGGCGTTCGGTGAGCACGACCAGCTTCGGATCGTCGAGCGCGAGGCCGTCTTCGAGCGCCGCGACGGTGATCGCAAGCCGCACATCGGAGTCGACGAAACCGTGCCAGGAGCCGACAGTCTGCGGGCGCAGCTCGAAGCCGCCGAGCAGGTCGACCAGGGCTTCGCGCCGGCCCGGCGAATCGGCGGCGATCAGCACCCGCCCCGGATAGCTGCGCAGGAACTGGCGCAGGGCGGCGACCGGATCCTCGTGCTTGCGATCGATCGGCACACTCGGTGCCGGCTGGGTACCCAGTGCCAGCATCGGCTTGTCGCTGCCCGCAAACACCAGTTCGATGCGCGGATGCCGATTCAGGGTTTCGCGCAATTGCTGCGGCGGCAGGAACAGCTCGGCCGGCGACAGCACCGGGCGCTCGATGTCGTGACGGCGCGATTCGTGGCGTTCGCCGGTCTGCGTCCAGAAATGTTCGGCAGCGTCGAGCGCGCCCGGCGACAGCGCAAACATCGGTGTGCCGCCCAGATAGTCGAACAGGGTATCGAGCGTTTCGAAAAACAGCGGCAGGTAGGACTCGATGCCGGCGGGCGCCGCACCTTCGCGCAGATCCAGGTACAGCGGCGAGCGGCGCGGATCGATGTCGAAGCGCTCGCGCAACTCGTTCTTGAACGCCTTGGTCGCGGCTTCGGTCAGCGGGAATTCGCGTGCCGGCAGCATCGACACCTGCGCGACCTTGTCCTGCGAGCGCTGCGTCTCCGGATCGAAACTGCGGATCGAATCGATCTCGTCGTCGAGCAACTCGATGCGATACGGCGCCTCGGCACCGGCCGGATAGAGATCGAGCAAGGCACCGCGCGTGGCGTAATCGCCCGGTTCGAATACTTGCGGCACATGCCGGTACCCCGCCGCTTCGAGCATGCGCTTCTCGGCGTCGAGATCGAACTTCTGCCCGACCTTGAGCACCAGACTCTGTCCGGACAGCCAGCGCTTCGGCGTCACCCGCTGCATCAGCGTCGACACCGGCACCACCAGCACGCCGCGCGTCAGCGACGGCAGCCGGTACAGGGTGGCGATGCGCGCAGCGACGATCTCCGAATGCGGGGAGAACACGTCGTAGGGCAAGGTTTCCCAGTCCGGCAGGTGCAGGATCGGGAGGCCGGGGTCCGCGAATACGCGCAGCTCGGTCTCGAGCGCGTGAGCCGCGTGGGTATCGGCGGTCACCGCGACCAGCAGGCCAGGATGCTTGCGCGCCGCCTGCACCAGGGCCAGGGCCAGCGCCGAACCTTCCGGTGCGCGCCAATACGCACGCAACTGCGAACCGCCCGGCAACACCGGATCAAACACTGAACTCACGTCGGATAACCACGCAAAAATCGGGGGCGAAGGATAGCGGCAGCAGCCCGCGATATGCTCACGACATGTTCCCTTCACGCCGTCGCGGGCTGTTGTTCTTCGTACTGTCGGTCGCCAGCATCGCGCTGTGCCTGTGGCCGCTGATCGGACACTCGGTATTGGCCGCGACCGGCCTGGCCTCGTCCCGGCGTGCGACGGCAGCCGAAGCCCGCGTGCGCGAGGATGTCACCCGACGGTTGCGTGCCATCGACTCGCACTGGGGTGCACCGGTCTTCGTGCGCATCTACAAGCAGGAACGCGAACTCGAAGTCTGGGCGCAAACCGACGCCGGCCCGTACGCGTTGCTGGATACCTGGCCGATCTGCAGGTATTCGGGGGCACTCGGTCCGAAGCAACGCGAGGGCGATGGCCAGGCGCCGGAGGGCATCTATCAGGTCGGCGCAGGACAACTGAATCCGCAGAGCAGTTACCACCTGAGCTTCGACCTCGGTTATCCGAACGCCTTCGATCGCGCCCACGCGCGCACCGGTTCGTACCTGATGGTGCATGGCAGCTGTGTCTCGATCGGTTGTTACGCGATGACCGACGCCGGCATCGAGGAGATCTATTCCGTCGTCGCCGCTGCGCTCGCACACGGCCAGGCTCAGGTGCAGGTGCACGCCCTGCCCTTCCGCTTCGCGCCCGGTTGGGAACAGGCGCAGCGGGATTCCCCCTGGCGCGATTTCTGGCGCGACCTGGCCGCCATCGATGCGCGCTTCGACTCGGAGCATGTGCCGCCAAGTGTGCGGGTGACAGGCAAGCGATACTCACTCTGACAGGCTGACGACCTGAGCTGATTTCCGCCACCGATACACCGCATAACTGCCTGCGAACAACAGCGCGAGGGCAGCGGGGACGTAGAGGGTGGCGTAACGGATGCGCGCGAACAGCAACGCACTGGCGATGCCGCCGATGAAGAACGCCGAGATGACGATCAGGCAGAGTTGCAGGCGGCGCTTGTCGTAACCGGACCCGCGCAGCACATGCCCGAGCGTGATGCCGAGGTCGGTGAACATGCCGGTGAGGTGCGAGGTGCGCAGCACCGTGCCGCTGTAAGTCGTCGCCATCGCGTTCTGCAGGCCGCAGGCGATGCCGACCAGGTAGATGCCGACAGCGTTGTGGTGCATCAGCATCCGCGCGGCGACGACCAGCAGGACCGCTTCGATGACCAGCGCAACGCCGTAGCGGCGCCCCAGCCGCAATGCGCTGTGCCGCAACAGCAGGCCGCTGAGCATGGCGCCGAACACGAAGGCGGCGATGATCGACAGCCAGTGCCAGGCTTTGGCGACGTCCTGCTGGGCCAGCGCCATCGCCAGCAGGGAGGTGGTGCCGGTCATGTGCGAGATCGCCTGCGGCTCGAAGCTCAGGAAGCCGACGACATTCATCATGCCGGCCATGAAGGCCAGCCACCATGCCCAGATCCAGACCCAGGTCGGCAGTTTCGAAATCATCCTCCGAATCTAGCGCGCAGCGAGCGAGTGCGACACCGCTAGACTGTGGCGAAACGCGGGAGCAAGGCATGGATCAGGCGACGATCGAATCCTGGGTACGCGACTGGCCCGGCGTCACGCAGGACATCAAATGGCACGACGATCTCGTGTTCATGGTCGCCGGCAAGATGTTCTGCGTGTTCTGTTTTCAGGGTCAGCATCGCGGCCAGGTCTCGTTCAAGGTGGAAGACGAGCGCTTTCTCGAATTCACCGACCGGCCGCACGTCATCCCGGCGCCGTACATGGCGCGCGCGCACTGGATCTCGGTGCTGTCGTCGGCCGCCATGCCTATCGACGAACTGAAGGCGCTGGTGCGCCATTCCTATGTGCTGGTGCGGGCCAAGCTGCCGAAGAAGACCCAGCGCGAACTCGGCTCAGGCTGAGCGCAGCGGCTTGCGCACGTGCACGACGCCGGGCTCGTCGCTGGCGTGGCTGCGGCTGAAACCGAGTTCGTCGCAGACCGCGAGCATCGCCGCGTTGTCGTCGCGTACGTCACCCCAGAGTTCCAGCATCCGGCGCCGGCGGGCGTAGTCGATCAGGCGCTTCATCAGGAAGGTGCCGACGCCCTGTCCGGCGATCTCGCGACCGACGATCAACGCGAATTCGGCCTTGCGCTGTTCGGGATCGAGCGCGAGGCGTGCGACGGCACCGATCAGGGCCTCGCCGGCCGGCAAGGGCTCGGTGACCACCAGCGCGAAGCCGGTATCTCGTTCGAGTTCGCACAGTTGGCGCGCGAACGCCGCGGTCATCTCGGTGATCGGGTGCAGGAAACGCAGCCGCACTTCTTCGGGGCTCAGGCGTGCGAAGCTGCGGCGCAGCGGCTCGGCGTCGATCGGCGCGATCGGTCGCATCAGCAGTTCGCGACCATCCGGCAGCCACAGGCGCTCGCGCCAGGTGCCGATGCGTTCACGCCGGATCGACCCGGGGGCGACCGGCAATTGCAATGCAGCGTTCATGTCGGGGCGGATTATGCACTGCAGCAATCCGAGTCCCTGCTCGGTTTCCGTCACCATCGGTCATAATCGGCGGCCTACTCGAACACAAGGCGTGCACATGGCCGGCAAAGGCGATTCGACCCGGGCGATTCTGTATGCGCTGGGCGCGAACTTCGCGATCTTCGCGACCAAGCTGTTTGCCGCGGTGCTGACCACCTCCGGCGCGATGATGGCCGAGGCCGTGCATTCGCTGGCCGACTGCGGCAACCAGGCCTTGCTGCTGTGGGGACTGAAGCGCTCGAAGCGACCGCCCACGCCGGACTTCCCGCTCGGCTTCGGCAAGGCGATCTACTTCTGGTCCTTCCTGGTCGCGCTGATGCTGTTCTCGGTCGGCGGCATGTTTTCGCTCTACGAGGGCCTGCACAAGCTGCAGCATCCGGAACCGCTGCGTTTGCCCTGGCTGGCGGTCGGCGTACTCGCGTTCGGCATCGTCGCCGAGAGTTTCTCGATGTGGGGCTGCCTGCGTGAAGTGAACAAGTCGCGCGGTGACCAGAGCCTTTGGCGCTGGTTCCGCGACTCGCGCCAAAGCGAGCTCATCGTGATCTTCGGCGAAGACCTCGCCGCCCTGTTCGGCCTGAGCTTCGCGCTGGTCGCGATCCTGCTGACCATGGCCACCGGCAATCCGGCCTACGACGCCTACGGCACGCTCGGCATCGGCGTCCTGCTGATCGTGGTCGCCGTTTTCATTTCGGTCGAAGTGAAAGCGCTGCTGATCGGCCAGAGCGCCGACCCGGCGCTGGATCATCAGCTGCGCACGCTGATCGAACAGCAGCCGGAAGTGAAGCGCGTGTTCAACCTGATCACGCTGCAGCTCGGCAATGACGTGATGCTGGCCGCGAAGATCGAACTTGCCACGAACGGCAGC
The DNA here is from genome assembly GCA_016721845.1 of Lysobacterales bacterium. Taxonomy (NCBI): domain Bacteria; kingdom Pseudomonadati; phylum Pseudomonadota; class Gammaproteobacteria; order Lysobacterales; species Lysobacterales bacterium. The sequence goes on along the minus strand of JADKHK010000013.1, from coordinate 28,201 downwards.
ATGGAAGACGCCTGCGCCGCGATCAATCGGGTCGAAGTCGAAGTGCGCCGGCAGCACCCGGAAATCCGCTTCAGCTTCGTCGAGCCGGACACGCTCGACTAGGCGGCGAGCATGCTGCCGCGGCAACGCCTGGCACCGCAGCGGCAACGCCAGCGTTCGCGCTCGGCGCGCGAGACTTCATGGCTGAGTTCGAGTGCGTAGTCGAACACCAGTTCCTCGCCCTTGCGGATCCGGCGCAAGGTCTCGATGTAGACACGGTCGCGGCGTTCGTCGCCGTCGATGTCGACCCAGACCAACGCTTCGCAATTCGGCGCACAGCTGTGGTTGACGAAACGTGCACTGCTGCCACCGACGTTGCCGTCGATCAGCCAGTGCGCGTTGACTGCGAACAGGTAGGTTTCACCGAGCCCGCTGTTGTCGCCATGACGGCGAAAGGCTTCGGCGCTGTCGATGCGTTCGCCGCGGTATTCGAGCACGCGCGTCCGCGCCGGCAGGTCGACATTCGCGAACACGCCGCGACCATGGATCGGCGAGCGCCGCACGACGATGCGCGGCACACTCATGACGGCGTTGTCACAGCGAGACGCCGACGCCGAGCGACCATTGCGCGTCGTCGAACTGGAATCCGGACTTCCACAACGCCCAACGCGCGTCGGCGAGGATCGGATAGCGATACGGCGCCTGGCCGATGTGTCCCTCGGCGCTGCCGATGATGCGGCCGCGTACGGTCAGGTAACGACCCTCGGGTGCGTCGAAGCGCGTGAGTCGCTGCGTCACGCGAATCACGAACCGACCCTGTGTCGGCGCCTGCGTGATCGGCCGTTGGCGGCGATCGAGCGGTTGCGCCAGCACCTCGATCTCGCTGCCGTCGGCATGATCGCGCACCGCGACGATCATGCCGCCCCAGATCACCTCGATGTCACCCACGTCCGCCTGGGCCGCGGCATAAGCCGGGACATCGACGCGTGCACCGTCGGACACGAAGGGCGCCGGCGCCGCGCAGGCGGCAAGCAGGGCGGCCAGCGCCGCCGCGATCAGTCCTCGACCAGCCATTCGAGCTTGAACTGCGCGTAGCGGCTTTGTGCCAGGGTGGTCGCGAGCGTCGGCAACATTTCCGCCAGCGTGCGATCGAGCTTGTACGGCGCATTGATGATGGCCATGCCGCAACCATTCAGGCGCAGCGCGGAATTGTCCGGATGCACGCAGATCTCGGCCACCAGCACCTTGCGCATGCCCGATTCCTTCAGCCAGCGATGGAAAGGCAGCACCGACTGGCGCAGTTTGATCGGATACCAGACTGCGTAAACACCGTTCGCGAAGCGCTTGTGCGCCGCGGCAAGCGCCCCCTCGATGATGCGGAATTCCTGTTCCTGCGCCTCGAACGGCGAGTCGATCAAGACCAGGCCGCGTTTTTCCGCCGGCGGCAACAGTGCGGCCATCGCTTGATAGCCATCACGCTGGTGCACGGCGACGCGGCCATCGCGGGCGAACAATTGCCGCAGCGACTCGACTTCGGTGTCCTGCACTTCGCACAGGATCAGGCGATCGCTGTCGCGCAGCAACTGCGCAGCGATCAAGGGCGAGCCCGGATAATGCTGCACGCCATTCTGCGGCCGCACCAGGTTGAGATAGGCATGGACCAGGGTCGGCAGGCGTTCGGCCGCCAGCAGGCGCATCACACCATCACGGAATTCACCGGTTTTCAGCGCCTCTTCCGAGGCCAGCGAATAGCGCCCGGCACCGGCGTGCGTATCGAGCACGGCGAACGGCGTCTGCTTGGTCTTCAACGCTTCGATCAGCGCAATCAGCACGACATGCTTGAGCACGTCGGCGAAATTGCCTGCGTGATAGACGTGGCGGTAATTCATCGGCCCCTTTCCATGGACACGGCAACCGCCAGTATCGGCAAGGGGCACCCCGGACCGCAAGGGCCGGATGCGGATCAGGCGATGAAGGCGATGCTGCCGCGGGCAAGCCCGAGGGCGATGACCGTCGCCGCGAGCACGTCGCTCGGGTAATGCAGTCCGAGCACCACCCGCGATAGCGCCACCAGGATCGCGAACGGCCACAGCAGGAGCCCGAGCGCCGGGTAGTAATGCGTCGCGACCAGGGTGAATGCGACCGCATGCAGGGTATGCCCGGAAGGAAACGAGAATTCGTCCAGCGGCGCGATGTGCGCCGTGATGGAACGGTGTCGCGCGAACGGTCGCGGCCGCCGCGTGCAGTGCTTGAGCCCGCGATACAACCCGAGCGCGATCAGGCCGACGAAGGCAAGGTGCAGGCTGGCATGCAGGCCGGCGAGTCCGTCGAACAGGGGCAACAGCAGCATCAGCGCATACCAGAGCACGCCATCGCCGAGCCGACTGACGAAGGCGAAGCCGCGACGGACCGCAGGCGCCGCGCCGTAGCGATTCATGCGCAGGCACAGGCGCAATTCGGGTGCGGTCACCGGGTGATCGAAGCGCGGCACGTGGCGCATCAGACCGCCCTCGCCGTGCCCGTCCGCGGCTCGGACAGCAAGCGCACCAGCGCCTCGGCGACCGCGCGCTGGCTCAGTCCACGCACGCGATCGAGTGCCGCGAGTGCGCAGCGCCGTCGCAAATCGTCGTCGAAGGCCAGGCCCACGGCGGCCCCGACATAGGCATCCGCGTCGCCAAACGCCACCGCCGCACCGGAGTGGCGGTCGCGCAGATGTTCGCGCGCCGCACCATAGTCGAACGCGACCACCGGAACGCCGCTGGCCATGGCTTCGAGGGTCACGTTGCCGAAGGTCTCGGTCAGGCTCGGAAACAGGAACAGATCCCCGGACGCAAAATGCGCGGCCAGATCGTCGCCGCGACGCATGCCCGTGAAGACGAACCCGGACTGCTGCGCACGCAGGGCCGGCAAGGCCGGACCATCGCCGACGACGATGCAGCGCGCATCCGGACGCGCCGCCTGGATCGCATCGAAGCTGCGCGCCAGCAAGGCCAGATTCTTTTCCGCCGCGATGCGCCCGACATGGATCACCGCAAGCTGCCCCCGCGTCAGGCCCCATTGCGCACGCAACGCCTCGCTGCGGCGATCGGGATGAAACTGACGCGTGTCGACCGCACGCGCCAGCTGACGCACATGGCGGAAGCCGCGCGTTTCGAGGAACTGCTGCAACTCGCCGGTCGGCACCAAGGTGGCCTGCCCGCGGTTGTGGAAGCGGCGCATCCACGCGAACGCCAGCGCCGTCAACACACCGGCGCCGTAATGCGCGACGAATTCGTCGAAGCGGGTATGAAATCCGGTCGCGGCCGGAATGGCGTAGTGGTTGGCGACGTTCAATGCCGACCAGCCGAGCGGCCCTTCGGTCGCGATATAGACCGCATCCGGGCGCCAGGATTGCCACAAAGCCCGAAGCGCGGCGCCGGCCGGCCACCCGAAGCTCAGACCCGGATAGCGCGGCAGTGCTGCGCCGCGGACCCGATGCTCACGTACGCCCGCGGGCATCGCGGGATCGTCCATTCCGGGCTGGCCGGGGCGCGTCAGCAGCACGTCGTGACCGAGGGCTGCAAGTTGCTCGACGAAATTCTGCACCGTCAACGCAACCCCGTTGATCTCGGGCGGATAGGTCTCGGTGACGACAGCGATGCGCATGCAGTGCTCCGGTTTCCCGGCATGCTGGCGCTCGTGCTTGACGTTGCGATGAAGCGACGATGACGCCGCCATGACGCGTCCGGGCCACGGCCAGCCGCAGCGCACGCACGATCCGTCCCGCGTCACGTTTGCGCACACGCCGCCTCGTTAGCATCGGCGGATTACGGAGGATCGCCCATGTTCAGAACCCTGTTGCTTGCTGCCGTCTTCGTTGCAGTGAATGCGTCTGCGGCCCCATCCGACGTACCGCGCGGGAAGTTGCCGCGGCAAGTCGTGCCGACCGCCTACGAGGTCGATCTGCGCATGGACGCCCGCGCCGATCGCTACAGCGGCGTCGTCCGCATCGATCTCGACGTGAAGGAAGCGACCGACCATTTCTTCATCCACGCCCGCGGCAGCACGATGGCCGACGTGCAATTGGTTCGCGCAGGCACGCCGAGCATCGCCGCGAAGACCGAAACGGTCGACGCCGCCGGCGGCACCGTGCGCGTCGACAGCACGCAGCCGATCACGCCCGGGCACTGGCAGCTGCAATTGCGCTTCGACGCGCCCTACGACCAGCGCCTGCAGGGCGCTTACAAGGTCAAGACCGGCGGCGCCGACTACGTGATGACGCAGATGGAACCGCTGGGTGCGCGCAATGCATTTCCGAGCTTCGACGAACCGGCCTTCAAGACGCCGTGGACGTTCACGATTTCGGCACCGAAGGGCGATACCGCGATCTTCAATACGCAGGAAACCGGCGTCGAAACGCTTGCCGACGGCTGGGTCAAGCACCGCTACGCACAGACCAAGCCGCTGCCGAGTTACCTGATCGCGTTCGCGGTCGGGCCGTGGGAACTGGTCGAGTTCGACGCGATTCCGAAGACCGCGTTGCGAGATCACGTCATTCCCCTGCGCGGTGTGGCCGCAAAGGGCCAGAGCCCGCGCATGCGTTACATGCTGGGCGAGACGGCCAAGATCGTCATCGCGCTCGAGGACTACTTCGACTTCGCCTATCCCTACGACAAGCTCGACTTGCTGGCCGCGCCCGATTTCGCTTACGGCGCGATGGAGAACCCGGGCCTGATCACCTATCGCGATTCGCTGATGTTCGTCGACTTGAAGTCGGCCACTTCGCAGCGCCGCGGTGCCATCGGCACGCACGCGCACGAACTCGGCCACCAGTGGTTCGGCGACGTCGTCACCATGCCGTGGTGGGACGACATCTGGCTGAACGAAGCTTTCGCCACCTGGATTTCGGCCAAGATCACGCACGGCCTCTACCCGGAGCTGGAAGCGGACATGGACCTGCTCGGCCGCGGCCTCGACGCGATGGGCTCGGACAGCCTCGCGACCGCGCGCCGCATCCATAACCCGGTCGACGACTGGACCGAGGTCAGCAGCACGTTCGACGGCATCACCTACCAGAAGGGTGGCGCCGTGCTGTCGATGATGGAACGCTATCTCGGCCGGGACAAATTCCGCGCCGCGTTGCGCGCACACATGCGCAAGTTCGCCTTTGCCAACGCGACCAGCACCGACCTCGCCGATTCGCTGTCGGCCCAGAGCGACCAACCGGATGTGTTGCGCAAGGCCTTCGCCAGTTTCACCGACCAGCCCGGCGTGCCGATGCTGGATACCACGCTGGCCTGTACCGACGGCAAGGCGACGCTCCGCGTGGCGCAATCGCGCTATGCGCCGATCGGCGCCAGCTTTCCCGGCACGGGCACGTGGCTCGTGCCGATGTGCGTACGCGTTGGTCGCGGCGACGCCAGTGCGGTCGAATGCCATCTGCTCGATGCCGCGAACAGTTCGGTCGCATTGTCGGGCGACACCTGCCCCGACTACGTCCATCCGAATGCCGACGGCGCCGGCTATTACCGCTTCCGCCTGGATCCTGCGGCACAGACCGCGCTGAATGCCGCCTTCGCCAAGCTCAATCCGTTCGAACAGCGCGTGCTGGCCGACAGCGTCGGTGCCGCCTTCGACGCCGGCGCGCTGAGCGTCAGCGAATACCTCGACGCCGCGCCGCGCTTCGCGACCGCGACCCAGGGTGACGTGATCACGGCCCCGCTCGGCAACCTCGAATGGATCAAGGAACGTGTCGCGACTGCGGCGCAGCGCGATCGCATCGACGCGATGCTGCGCGATATCTGGGGCGAACACTTGCGCAAACTCGGCATCGAGCCGGGCGCCACCGAGAGCGAGTCGACCAAGTCCCTGCGCACGGATCTCGTCGATGCATTGATCGAACACGGTCAACCGAAGTGGCTGATGGATGAGCTCGCCGCACGCGGTCGTCGCGTGCTCGGCCTCGGCGGCGACGGTCGTCTCGCCATCGACAGTGTGCATCGCGACCTGCTCGCGCCGTCGCTGCGCGCCGCGGTGATGACGGACGGTGCCAAAGCCTTCGATCTCGCCGAGCAACATCTCGCCCGCAACGAGGACTCGGTCGTGCGCTCGGCACTGATGGCGGCATTGACGAGCAGCAAGGACGTCGCGCTGATGAAGCGCGCGCTGGCGCTGGGTCTTGGGACGCACGTGAAGTCCGGCGAGATGGGCCGCATCTATTTCAGTGCCGCAAGCGATCCCGCACTGCATCCGCTGCTGTGGGACTTCGTGATCGGTCACTACGACGCTTTCGTCGCCAAGGTGCCGTCGGTGTGGCAGGGCAAGGTCGTCTACTACGCGTCGGTCGCGGCCTGCACGCCGCAAGGCGCCGAACAGTTGCAGCAGTTCTTCGGCGCTCGTGCGAAGAACCTCGACGGCGGCCCGCGCGCGGTTGCGCAGTCGGTCGAAGGCGTGAAGCTCTGCGCCGCGCGCGTCGCCAAGCACCAACAGCACTGATCCGCCCTGCACCAAAACAAAAGGCCGCTGCAGCGATGCAGCGGCCTTTTCGTTATCGGCAATCCGAGTCGTCCAAACAGATGCGGATCTATTCGCATCCATGACGAATCATGCTTCGATTATCCCTCGGACATCACCGCATTCGAGATCAATGCATGCACGGTCGCACCATATGAACATTCGAGCACGAAGAGCGAAGTCGCTCCAAGCGAGTTTTCCCGATCCAACGAAGGCTCGTTGATCGAGAATGCCTTGGCTGCGTCCAGACGCTGATACTTCGGCGCTTCAAGAACTGGCCAAAGGTAGGCCGTGTCCACAATATTCCCATGTAGGAAACTATCGACGGCAAGATATCGGACACCCGACAGACTGAGCATTGCAAGCGAGCCGTCGAGACGACGAAAGTCGAGTCGAGCAGAATGCGGCTCGCTCACCGATACTGCAATCAGGTAGCCATCGTGACAACGGAGTCCAAGCAACCTGCCCGCATGGTCTGTACTCAATTCTGCATTCATCAATGGACTCCGATCGCAAATGAATGATCCGACAAACAAAAGGCCGCTGCAGCGATGCAGCGGCCTTTTCATGTGCAACGTCGACGGCGTGGCTTACTTCGCGGCCATCAGCGCCAGCGTGGTGTCGAGCATGCGGTTGCTGAAACCCCACTCGTTGTCGTACCAGGCGCAGACCTTGACCAGGGTGCCGCCCATGACCTGGGTCAGCGTGCTGTCGTAGATCGAGCTGTGCGGATCGTGGTTGAAGTCGACCGAGACCAGCGGCTGGGTGTTGAAGCCGAGGATGTTCTTGAGCGCTCCGTCCGATGCCGCCTTCACGACCGCGTCGATTTCGTCCTTCGTGGTCTCGCGCTTCGCGACGAAGCTGAGGTCGACGACCGAGACATTGATGGTCGGCACGCGCATCGAGAAGCCGGTGAGCTTGCCGTTCAATTCCGGCAGCACCAGCCCGACCGCGGCGGCGGCGCCGGTCTTGGTCGGGATCTGCGACATCGTCGCCGAACGGGCGCGCCGCAGGTCCTTGTGGAACACGTCGGTCAGCACCTGGTCGTTGGTGTAGGCATGAATGGTCGTCATCAGGCCATGCACGATGCCGATCTTCTCGTGCAGGACCTTGGCCAGCGGCGCCAGGCAATTGGTCGTGCAGGACGCGTTCGAGATGACGGTATCGGAGGCTTTCAGGGTGCCGTCGTTGACACCGAACACGACGGTGTTGTCGACGTCCTTTTCGCCCGGCGCGGAAATGATCACCTTCTTCGCGCCGGCGGTGAGGTGCGCGCCGGCCTTGGCCTTCGAGGTGAACAGCCCGGTGCATTCGAACACCACGTCGATGCCCAGCTCGGCCCAAGGCAGCTTGCCCGGATCGCGCTCGGCGCAGACCCGGATGCGGTCGCCGTTGACGATCATGTGATCGCCCTCGACACTGACCTGGGCGTTGAACTTGCCGTGCGCGGTGTCGTAGCGGGTCAGGTGCGCATTGGTCTCGGCGTCGCCGAGGTCGTTGATCGCGACGATCCGGATCTCGCCATTGCGACCCGATTCGTACAACGCACGCAGGATGTTGCGGCCGATGCGGCCGTAGCCATTGATCGCGACCTTGATCGCCATGACGCTCTCCGGGAACAGGACAAAGGGGCAACGATTCTACCGGCCGGGTCAGCGGGCCGGTACCCCGAAGCCGGTCAAATTCCGGGCGACGGCTGGCTAGACTAAGCCGTCTCCGCATCGGGATCGCGCCATGGAACCTCTACCACCCGTCACCTCGGCCGCGACCGACGCGCCGGTCGTCGCGCCTCGCCGGCGCTGGCTCTGGCGCCTGCTGCTGGCCGTGCTGCTGTTGCTTGCGACCGCGCTCGCGGTACTGATGTGGCGCTGGAGCACGCCGCCGCGGGCATTCGACCCGCTGCTGCAGGCGAAGTCGCGCAACGGCAGCGGCGCACTGGTGGTCGGCGTCACCACCACGGCCGCGCTGGCCCGCGTCGGCGAACTCCTGCTCGACAAGGGCGGCGGCTACATTTCGAACGACGTGATGCCACCGGGCATCTTCCTCGACGACATGCCGAACTGGGAATTCGGCGTGATCGAGCAAAGCCGCGACCTGGCCCTGGCGCTGCGTCGCGATTTTTCGCGCTCGCTCACGCAATCGATCGAGGACAAGGATCTGGCCGAGGCGCAGCCGCTGTTCTCGACCACCAACGACCGCTGGCTGCTGCCGTCGACCGAAAGCCAGTATCGCGCCGCGGTTGCGCATATCGATGCCTATCGGGTGCGCCTTGGCGATGGCGACACCCACGATGCGCAGTTCTACGCTCGCGCCGACAATCTGGCGAATTACCTCGGCATGGTCGAGGCACGCCTCGGCAGCCTGTCGCAGCGTCTGTCCGCGGCCGTCGGCCCGACCCGTCAGGACACCGATCTCGCCAACGATCCGAGCGCGCGCCAATCGAAGCCGACCGGCACGCCACGCGAGGTTCGCACGCCCTGGCGCGACATCGACGACGTGTTCTACGAAGCCCGCGGCAGTTGCTTCGCGCTGGTGCATTTCCTCAAGGCGATCGAGCACGATTTCGCCGAGGTGCTGAAGGACAAGAACGCGACCGTGACGCTGCGCCAGATCATCAGCGAACTCGAAGCCACCCAGGAACCGCTGGGCAGCCCGATCATCCTCAACGGCTCGCCCTACGGCTTCTTCGCCAACCATTCACTGGTCATGGCGAACTACATCGCCCGCGCCAACGCCTCGATCATCGAGTTGCGGAAGCTGCTGGAGCGCGGTTAGACCAGCAACCTCGGCGCGAACACCTGCGACTCGCGCAAGTTGCCGGCGAGGCGCAGGGCCTGTGCGAGCGTGCGCGCGGCGGCGGTGCGCCCGACGAGATTGGTCGAGGCGAGATAGAACACCCGCATCGCGGTGCGCATTTCGGCGAGCGCGAGATGATCGGGGATCGCGTCTTCGTGCAGGTCGCCATCGAGCCAGTCGACCAGCATCGACAGCACGTCGTCGCCGGCCCCGACCTGGGTACGCGCGTCGCCGATCGCCAGCGTGATGCGGGCGACGCGATGGCCGAAATTCCGGAACAGGTCGGTGGCGAGGTGCGCCATCACGGTCTGGAACACCTTGTGCGCCGCAGGGGCTGCATCACGATGCGTGACCAGGGCGGATTCCGGAATCGAGTGCAGGCCGAAATCCGCGAACGCGCTGATCTCGGCCGGGATCGGCTGCGACTCCTCCGGCGCTTCCTCCAGACCGACCAGGTGCGCCGGATAACGCGACAGCGCGTCATAGGGCTTCGCCATCGCGAAATACATCGCCTTGGCGACGCGATGGCGTTCGCGGTCGTCGATCAGCTTGCGCTGTTCGGCATGCAGCAGGAAACGATTGACCAGGAACTTCGGCTCGACCGTGCAGAAGGCTTCGCAGAAACTGAAGAGGTCATGCACGCGCGTCGCGTCGTTCAGCACGTCGGTGAGCGCCGTGTAGACCGCGCGCCGACGATGATTCACGCCGATCGTGGGAGGGCTGCCGCCACTGAGGAATGCCTGGGCCATGCGGCGATCATGCTGCCATCGCCGCGGGCTTCGCAAGCGACGATCAGAAGTGCGGCTTGTCCGGCGCGGCCTGGTAGCTCTCGATCGAGGCCATGATCTCCGCACGCGCCGCGTCCGGTCCTTCCCAGCCTTCGACCTTCACCCACTTGCCCTTTTCCAGATCCTTGTAGTGCTCGAAGAAATGGCGAATCCGGTCAAGCGTGTACTCGGGCAGGTCCTGCACCGTGGCGATCTTCGAATAGGCGGGGAACACCTTGTCGACCGGCACCGCGATGATCTTGGTGTCGGCGCCGGCTTCGTCGGTCATCTTCAGCATGCCGATCGGGCGGCAGCGGATCACCGAGCCCGGCAGCAAGGGCAAAGGCATGATCACCAGCACGTCGGCGGGATCGCCATCGCCCGACAGCGTGTGCGGGATGTAACCATAGTTGCAGGGGTAGCGCATCGGCGTCATCAGCACGCGGTCGACGAAGATCGCGCCGCTGGCCTTGTCGACTTCGTACTTCACCGGCTCCGAATTCATCGGAATCTCGATGATCACATTGACGTCGTCCGGCACCGAACGGCCGCTTTCAACGAGATCCAGACCCATGGCGTACTCCTGCAGCAAAGGCCGGCGATCTTAGCCACGTGGCGCTGAACGTCGACTCTAGTCGCCCAACAAAAACCCCGCCGGAGCGGGGTTCTTGTGTGCCTTGCGTGGACGGATGCCGTTACAGCATCGGGATCAGCAGCAGGGCGACGATGTTGATGATCTTGATCAGCGGGTTCACGGCCGGGCCGGCGGTGTCCTTGTACGGGTCGCCGACGGTGTCGCCGGTGACCGCGGCCTTGTGGGCATCGCTGCCCTTGCCGCCGTGATGACCTTCCTCGATGTATTTCTTGGCGTTGTCCCAGGCGCCGCCGCCGGTGCACATCGAAATCGCGACGAACAGGCCGGTGACGATGGTGCCCATCAGCAGGCCGCCGAGCGCACCTGGGCCGAGGAATACGCCGACCAGCACCGGAATGAACAGGGGCAGCATCGACGGAAAGATCATTTCCTTGATCGCGGCCTTGGTCAGCAGGTCGACGGCCTTGTCGTATTCCGGCTTGCCGGTGCCTTCCATGATGCCCTTGATGTCGCGGAACTGGCGGCGGACTTCTTCCACCACCGCGCCGGCGGCGCGGCCGACAGCCTGCATCGCATAGGCACCGAACAGGTAAGGAATCATGCCGCCGATCAGCAGGCCGATCACGACCTTCGGGTCATTGATCGCGAAGATCGCATCGGAATAACCGTCCCCCATCTTGTCCTTGAGCTTGTGCGCGTAGTCCGCGAACAGCACCAGCGCAGCGAGGCCGGCGGAACCGATCGCGTAGCCCTTGGTCACCGCCTTGGTGGTGTTGCCGACCGCGTCGAGCGCGTCGGTCACCTTGCGGATTTCCGGGCCGAGCTCGCTCATTTCGGCGATGCCGCCGGCGTTGTCGGTGATCGGGCCGTAGGCGTCGAGCGCGACGATCATGCCGGCCATCGACAGCATCGAGGTGGCGGCAATGGCGATGCCGTACAGGCCGGCGATTTCGTAGCAGCCCCAGATCGCGGCAGCGACGGAAAGCACCGGCAGTGCAGTCGACTTCATCGAGATCGCCAGGCCAGCGATGACGTTGGTGCCGTGACCAGTCACCGATGCAGCGGCGACCTGACGCACCGGCGCGTATTCGGTGGCGGTGTAGTACTCGGTGATGACGACCATCGCGGCGGTCAGCACCAGGCCGATCATCGCGCAGTAGAACAGCGGCATGGCCAGTTCGGCGGCGAACATTTCCTTCGACACGAAATAGAACGCGATCGCCGAGATCAGGCCCGAGACGCCGAGGCCGCGATACAGCGCGTTCATGATCTTGCCGCCCTCGCGCGCCTTGACGAAATAGGTGCCGACGATCGAGGCGATGATCGAGACCGCACCGAGGATCAGCGGATAGATCACGCCGGCCGAGCCGTAGGTGCCGAACACGATGCCGGCGATCAGCATCGCCGCGATGATGGTCACCGCATAGGTTTCGAACAGGTCAGCGGCCATGCCGGCGCAGTCGCCGACGTTGTCGCCGACGTTGTCGGCGATCACCGCCGGATTGCGCGGATCATCTTCCGGAATGCCCGCTTCGACCTTGCCGACGAGATCGGCACCGACGTCCGCACCCTTGGTGAAGATGCCGCCGCCGAGACGCGCGAAGATCGAGATCAGCGAGGACCCGAAGGCCAGGCCGATCATCGGCTGCAGCGCAACTTTCAGCGTTTCCGCGTCGATCTGCTTGCCGCCCATCACATACATGAAGTAGCCGGCGACACCGATGATGCCAAGACCGACCACCAGCATGCCGGTGACGGCACCACCGCGGAACGACACCGCGAGTGCCGCGTTCAATCCCTCGGTAGCGGCCTGCGCGGTCCGCACGTTGGCGCGCACCGAGACGAACATGCCGATGAAGCCGGCCGCACCTGACAGTACCGCACCGATCGCGAAACCGGTCGCGGTCGGCCAGCTCTTCAGGGCGAAGCCGATGACGAGGAACAGGATCACGCCGACGATCGCGATCGTCTGATACTGACGACGCAGGTAAGCACCCGCGCCTTCCTGGATCGCCGCGGCGATCCCTTGCATGCGTTCATTGCCGGCGCTGCGCGCGAGAATCCATTGCACCGAAATCGCGCCATAGACCACGGCCAACAAGCCGCAGGCAATCGCGATCCAAAGACCGTTTTGTTCCAGCATTTCTGTCTCCCACAAGCAGAGGAACCCCGGCGGAACTGCCGGAAGCGATAACAAAGCCCGTCGATTCTACGGGGTGGGATGAACGGCGGCAAACCGGACATGGCCCGAACCGGGTCCTGTTGCTAGGCTGCACGGCTTGTCCCGAAACCGCCATGAACCGAACCCCGGACGACATCCCTGCCCTGACCGGCCTGCGCGGCCTCGCCACGTTGTGGGTGCTGACCCATCATTTCTGGGAATTCATCGGCTTCCCGGCCATCGCCGCCGGCGGCCTGGACCTCCGGCCGTTCATCAAGAACGCCTACTTCGGCCTGGACATGTTCTTCGTGCTATCCGGATTCCTGGTCGTGCGCCCCTATGTCCGCGCCGCCCAGGGACTGGGCCGGATGCCGGCGTTCGGTCAGTACCTGATGCGCCGGGTGCGACGCGTCGTGCCCGCGTACTGGGCCAACGTCAGCCTGCTCGCATTGTTCATCTGGGCGGGTACGGGCGGCTCGCCGATGAGCGCGCTCGAGTACTTCGGCTATCTCGGGTTCCTGTTCTGGTACACGCTGCCGGACCAGTCGCTGATCCTGAATCCGGTCTGGTGGACACTGCCGGTCGAGTGGTGGGCGTACTTCCTGCTGCCGCCGCTGGTGCTGGCGCTGAAGCGGTTGCCGATCTGGCTGTGGCTCACCCTGGTGATGGCCTTCGTACTGTGGACGCGCTGGAGCCTGGTCCAGCATTTCTTCGCCGGCGACACCTCGTTCTGGTGGCAACCGCTGGATTTCCGCCACCTGAGGTCGCGTTTCGACCAGTTCGCCATCGGCGTGCTCGCGGCATGGTTCTTCGAGCGCGGACTGAGCGCCGACCAGGCGCGTCGGATCGGATGGATCGGCCTCGGGCTGTTCGCGATCGTGTTCATCCATGTCGGATGGTTCGTTCCGCGCTGGTTCGAAGACGCGATCCGGCCCTGGATGTACGTCAACTACACCGCCGGCGATTCCGCAGGCAATGATCATTCTGGCCATCGCCGCGGGCTGGCGGCCACTGGCCCGATGCTTCGAAGGCAGGATCGCCCTGCTCGCCGGGACCATGAGCTACTCGCTGTACCTCTGGCATTTCCCGATCTTCGTGTGGGTGTTCAAGTACGCCCCCGTCGTGTCCGGCTGGCCGCTGGCGGCACGTGCCGTCATCGCGCTGGCGCTGACGGCCGTCGCGACCTGGATCGCGTACCGCCTGTTCGAGCGGCCGTTCCTGAGTTCGCGCGCGCGCGGTGACAACGCGGCCCGGGTCGCAGGACAATCCACGCATGCATAACCACCATCACGGCGCCCACGACCACGACCACGGCCATGCGCACGACGATCCGCATGATCGCCATGCCATCGCCCACGCCGGCGCGAACCGGCGCTACTACATCGGCGTCGCACTCAATATCCTGCTGGTCATCGTCCAGGCCGCGGTCGGCTTCGCGATCGGTTCGATGGCCCTGCTCGGCGATGCCGGCCACAACGCCGGCGACGTGCTCGGGCTGATCCTGGCGCTATGGGCGATGCGGCTCGCGAAACGCAAGCCCGACGCACGCCACACCTATGGCTACGCCCGCTCGACGATTCTCGCCGCGAACATCAACGCGGCCCTGCTGCTGATCGCCAGTGGCGCACTCGCGGTCGAAAGCATCCGCCGCTTCGGGGATCCGGTGGCGGTGCCGGGATTCTGGGTGATGATCGCGGCGGCCGTCGGCCTGATCGTGAATGCCGGCTCGGCCGCGGCCTTCTGGAGCGGCAGCAAGCACGACAGCAACCTGCGCGCGGCCTTCCTGCATCTGGTCGCCGATGCCGCAGTGTCGCTCGGCGTGCTGGTGGTCGGCCTGATCCTGATGTTCAAGCCCTGGTACTGGCTTGATCCGCTCGCCGGCCTGCTGGTGTCCATCGCGATTTCGCTTGGCGCCTTCGGCTTGCTGCGCGAATCCCTGGCACTGGCACTGGACGCGGTCCCGAAAGGGCTCGACGTCGCGACCATCGAAGCCGCACTGCGCGACGTCCCGGGCGTACGCCACGTGCACGACCTGCACGTCTGGCCGCTGTCGACGACCGTGAACGCCTTGACCGCCCACGTCGAGCACGATGGCACCCGCGACGGCGATGCCCTGCTGCGCGATGCCGAAGCCGCGATCCAGCAACGCTTCGGCATCTCGCACACCACCATCCAACTCGAGAACATCGGCTGCGATCGGCACTGCGAAGGTACGCACTGAGCGCAGCGAACCCGCAGCAGTCTCGCTATTTGGCACGTGCTAAGTCTTCGTTGACACTTGACTCAACAATTGCCGGCAGATGAAGAATGTGAACCTTGACGGAAATACATCGACTGAGTATTCAGAATGGGGTTCGGGGGAACATCATCAACCACTGGGGAAACCGATGAAATCTGCAATGTCACTCTGCTGCCTCACCATCGCCGTTGCGTTAAGCGGCTGTGCCTACAACGTCGCACCAACTGCCGCGCCTGCGGTGAACGTCTATTCTTCTTATGACTCGAAGATTGCTGGGACGTGGGTGCTGGTTGTCGACCCCAGCGCTGAATTTCAGCGTGAAATTAAACCTTCAACCTATGTCTGCAGTGCTCACAAGTACCCCTTCAGCGCTGGCGACACCATCAAGTCGTCGATTACACAGACGATGGGTAATGTCTTCCACGAAGTTGTAACAAGATCCTCCGCTCCTACTGCCGAAGAAATCAAGGCAAATTCTCTGGCCGGCGTTGTTATCGTCCGATTGGATTCATTCCAACCGAGACTTGCCTGTCAACAGGGTTTTTGGTCTGCCACTTGTACCGCAACCGCAGATCTGTCTTTTGGGATTGAAGTGAATGGTCCCGACGGCAGGATGCTTGGGACTTCCGTTGGATCAAGCAAGACCTTTGATGGTGATGCGGGCGGAGCCTGCGGAGATGCCGCAAATGTCTTCGCCGAGGCCTACAGACTCGCACTCAAAGACTCACTGGAGCGAATGGCTGAACGTGTTGCCAACGCACCAAAACTGCGAGGCAAGTCCGACAATTGATGCCGGTACGGGCTCTGGGAAATCCCCCGGAGCCCGTCTCTGATTCCAAGTCACTTGTCCGCGATCACATATTCACCCAGCTTGCGCTTCACGAACTTCTTCGGCACGCGAAGGTAGGCCGGGATGCCGTTCTCGTAGGGCGGATAGGCTTCGCCGGCGATCAGCGGTTCGAGGTACTTGCGGCAGGCGGCGGTGATGCCGTAGCCGTCGCTGCGGATGAAGTTCTTGGGCATCATCTTTTCATGGTTGGCGATCTTCGCCAGCGGTGCCGGCTCGATGGTCCAGCGATAAGTCCTGCCCGGTGCGCGCCTGATCGTCGGCATCACCGCATTCATCCCGGCTGCCGCGTATTGCACCGCGGCCTGGCCGACCGCATACGCCTGTTCGTCATCGGTCTTCGACGCGACGTGGCGCGCCGAACGCTGCAGGTAGTCCGGCACGGCGAAGTGGTACTTGAGACCGAGGCGGTCTTTCACGAGCTTCGCGATCAGTTCGCCGGCACCGCCGAGTTGCGCGTGGCCGAAGGCGTCGCGCGTGCCGGTTTCGGCGAGCAGTCGACCATCGGCGTAGCGCACGCCCTCGGAAACGGCGATCGAGCAGTAGCCATTGCGATCGACGCTGCGCTTCACCGCTGCAAGAAACGTCGCTTCGTCGAACGGCACTTCCGGAAACAAAATGATCTGCGGCGGCTCGTCCGGCTTCTTCCCGGCCAGGCCGGCCGCGGCCGCGAGCCAGCCGGCGTGGCGGCCCATCACTTCGAGCACGAACACCTTGGTCGAGGACTCGTACATCGCCTCGACGTCGATGCTGGCTTCGAGCATCGAGATCGCGGTGTATTTCGCCGCCGATCCGAAACCCGGGCAGTTGTCGGTGATGACTAGGTCGTTGTCGACCGTCTTCGGCACGCCGATGCCCTGCAGGCTGTAGCCCAACTGCGACGCGATCTGCGCGATCTTGTTCGCGGTGTCGGCGGAATCGTTGCCGCCGTTGTAGAGGAAATAGCGGATGTCGTGGGCACGGCAGACCTCGATCAGCCGCTCGTAATGGGCCCGGCTCTCGTCGATGCCCTTGAGCTTGAAGCGGCAGGAGCCGAAGGCGCTGCCCGGCGTCGTGCGCAATTGTCGCGTCCACGTCGCGTCGACGCCGGAGAGATCGTAGAGCTGCTCGCGCAGCGCACCGATGATGCCGTTGCGCGCGGCAAAGACCTTGCCGACGGCCTTCCTGTGCTTGCGCGCCGCGTCGATGACGCCGGCGGCCGTCGCGTTGATCACCGCGGTCGGACCGCCCGATTGTGCGTACAACAGGTTCCCTGCGGCCATGAAATGCTCCTTCTCCAACCTTGGACAGCCCGACTATCGGCCAGACCGCCCATTCGATTCAAGCGTTTGATTTTCCTGCATGAACAGTGCCCGCCCGGCTTCATTGACGCAAGGCAGGCCAGCCGCTACGGTGCCGTCATCCCCTTTCACCCGAGCCGCGTCCAGCCTTGCTTTTGGCCGGTTCGACCGTCCTGGAATTCTCATGCGCATCGTGTTTTTTGGCGCGCCCGGCTCCGGCAAGGGCACGCAGGCGGCAATCCTCAAGAGCACGTTCGGCATTCCGCATATCTCCACCGGAGACTTGCTGCGCGGTCATGTCGCACGCGGCACCGAACTCGGATGCAAGGCCAAGGCGGTGATGGAAGCCGGTCAGCTGGTGTCCGACGACCTGGTGCTCGGCATGCTCGAAGACCGCCTCGCCGAAGCCGACGCCAAGCCCGGCTTCATCCTTGACGGCTATCCGCGCAACCTGGTCCAGGCCGATGCGCTCGGGACCTTGCTGGCGCGCATCGGGCAGCCGCTCGACATCGTGATCAAACTCAACGTGCCGAACGAGGCCATTCTCGCGCGCTGCGCCAAGCGTTTTGCCGAACAGGGCCGCAAGGATGATGACCCGGAAGTCGTGCGCGGCCGTCTCGCCGTGTATGCCGAACAGACCGCCCCGGTCGCCGAGTTCTACGCGCGCAGCGGCAAGCTGGTCGAGATCGACGGCGTGGGCGAACTGGCCGACGTGACGGCGCGCATCCTCGCGGCGGTCAAGGCCGTCGCCTGAGTCAGTCGCCGCGCGCGAGCGTGAAGCGCAGATGATCGCCGACCCGTTCTTCCGACACGATGCGATGACCGGCGCGCAGACAGAATGCACGAACGTCGACGCTGGCCAGCGGATCGGTCGCGAGCAGCACGATCTGCGCGCCAGGGGCGAGGCCACGCAAGCTCGCACGCGCCTGCAACACGGGCTGCGGACACTGCAGTCCGCGTGCGTCGACGATGATGGGTTCGGGCTGGTCCATCGCACCATCATGCCATCGGCGAGCGCATGACATGAATGTCTGGCTGAGCGTGCTCCGCGATCTGTTCCTGTTCCGCCGCGGCCCGGCCGATGTGCCGTACGCGCCGAGCCTGCTGCCCGTGCTGTTCATCGCGATGATCGTGATCGACGCCGTCGCGGCCCGCGCATTGACCGGTCAGGCCGGAGATCCGTTGCTGGCCGCCATCAACAACGGCGTTGCCCTGCTGCTGATCCACGGTCTGCTCACGATGGCGGACAAGCGGGCACGCTTCGTGCAGACCGCGACCGCACTGCTGCTGGTGCGTGTGGCGCTGTCGCTGCTGACGCTGGTGTTGCTGGCCGCGGTGCTGCCGATCCCCAAGAATCCCGAGGATCTGAAGCCCGGACAGGCCGTGTTGATGGGCCTGATGATGCCGCTGCTGATCTGGTACCTGGCGCTGCGAGTGCATGTGCTGCGCCAGGCGCTGGACATCGCCTGGTCGCGGGCACTTGCCCTGGTCCTGCTGATTGCCGCCGCCGAATTCGTGATCGCCCTCCTCTTCGCACAGGCTTTTCGATGACCCTGCACATCCTCGGTATCTGTGGCACGTTCATGGGCGGCATCGCCGCACTGGCGCGCGAGCTTGGCGAGACCGTCGCCGGATCGGACCAGAACGTCTATCCGCCGATGAGCACCCAGCTCGAACAACTCGGTATCACCTTGCTGCAGGGTTATCGCGCCGAACACCTGCAGCCGGCACCGGACCTGACCATCGTCGGCAATGCGATCTCGCGCGGCAATGCCGCCATGGAATACGCGCTCGACCAGCGCCTGCGCTATATCTCCGGGCCGCAATGGCTGGGCGAACGGGTGCTCGCGTCGAAGCGTGTGCTCGCGGTGGCCGGCACCCACGGCAAGACCACGACCACCAGCCTGCTCGCATGGCTTCTGGACGCCTGCGGCGCGCATCCCGGCTTTCTGGTCGGTGGCGTGCCGGAAAACTTCGGCGTCTCGGCGCGATTCGGTGCCGGCGACGCCTTTGTCGTCGAAGCCGACGAGTACGACACCGCCTTTTTCGACAAGCGTTCGAAGTTCGTGCATTACCGGCCCGAGATCGCGGTGCTCAACAATCTCGAATTCGACCACGCCGACATCTTCGATTCGCTCGCCGACATCGAGCGCCAGTTCCATCATCTGGTCCGCACCGTGCCCGGCAATGGCCGCCTGATCGTGAACGGCGAAGACGATGCACTCGCGCGCGTGCTCGCGAAAGGCTGCTGGACACCCGTCGAACGCTTCGCGATCGACCGCGACGCCGAATGGCGCGCCGAACTGCTCGCGCCCGACGGCAGTGCATTCCGCGTCCTGCATCGCGGCGTCGCGATCGGCGACGCACATTGGGAAACCCTGGGCCGCCACAACGTGATGAACGCACTCGCGGCGGTCGCGGCCGCAGCGGCCTATGGCATCGAACCGGCACGTGCAGTCGAGGCCTTGTCCGGCTTCCGCAATCCGAAACGTCGGATGGAACGGGTGGCCGATCGCAGTGGCATCCGCGTCTATGACGACTTCGCGCATCACCCGACCGCGATCGCGACCACGCTCGCCGGATTGCGCGCCAAAGTCGGCGAGGGCCGCATCGTCGTCGCGATCGAGCCGCGCTCGAATTCGATGCGCATGGGCGCACATGCCGACGGACTGGCACCCTCGTTGGCCGATGCCGATGTCGTCGTCTTTCTCGCGCGCCCGGAATTGCCCTGGCATGCCGACCAGGTCATCGCTGCGGTCCGTGGCGCCGCGATCGCGGTCACGACCGTCGATGCACTGCTGGACGAATTGCAAATGCGCGCTCGCCCCGGCGACAGCGTGGTGTTCATGTCCAACGGCGGCTTCGACAATGCGCCGCGCCGGTACGCGCAAAGGATCGGCGCATGAGCCACGACACGTTGCCGTTGTTCCCGCTGAATTCGGTGCTGCTGCCGGGTGCCTGGCTGGACTTGCGCATCTTCGAAACGCGCTACCTCGATCTGGTCCGCGACTGCAGCCGTAAGGGCTGCGGATTCGGCGTCGTGCTGATCCAGGAAGGACAAGACACCGATGCCGGCAGCACGATTCACGCGGTCGGTTGCGAGGCACGCATCATCGACTTCAACACGCTGCCCGACGGCCTGCTCGGCATCCGCGTCGAAGGGGCCCGGCGATTTCGCGTCCTCGACAGTCAGGTCGAGGGAAACGGCCTGCGCGTCGCCGAGGTGGCATGGTCCGAGCCCGCACCCGCGATGCCGGTTCCGGTCGAATACGCCGTGCTGGTGACGATCCTCGAACGCCTCGCCGAACATGGCCATTCGCAACTCGCAGCCGCCGAGAAGGCGCGCTTCGACGATGCCGACTGGGTGAGCTGGCGCGTGATCGAGCGCCTGCCGCTCGACACTGCCGAAAAGCAGCAGGCGCTGGAACAGGGCGACCCGCTCCAGCGCCTGCAATGGATCATCGAACAGCTGCCGCGCTTCCAGTCGGACTGAGCGCGATCAGAACTTCAGGACAGCCGACACGCCGATCAGAAGCGGATCCACGTTCGCCGTACCGACATCATCGCCGTTGACAGCCACATCCGTGTCCATGTCGATGAAGCGGGCTTCGCCGCGCAACGCGAAACGCTCGTTCAGTGCGAACTCCACACCGGCCAGGGCAGCCAGTCCGGTCGAATCGTCCAGCGAAGTATTGGTACCGGCGATCGGTCCGAACTCGCGCTCATCTCCGAAGCTGGTGCGGTTGAGGCCGAGGCCGAGATACGGACGCAGCTTGTCGCCGCCGAACGTGTATTTGCCGGCCACGGTCAGCGGCTTGTGTGTGATCTCGAGCGACTTGGCGCCGTTGAGGCTGACTTCGTGGTCGAAGCCGAAGCCGTATTGCACTTCGACGCTCCAGTTGTCGGTGAAGGCGTATTCGCCGGCCAGGGTGAAGTTGGTTTCGCTGTTGACCGACACGTCGAGCGCGCCGTTGGCGAGCGCGCCGTTGTCGGATTTCGGGTTCAGGTTGAAGGCGCTCAGCGATGCACGGAAGCCTTCTGCCGATGCCGACAGCGGCAGCAGCAGGGCCAAGGCCAATGCGGTATTGCGGATTGCGGTGTTCATCGGGTTCTCCTCGGTTGTTGTGGGCCCTTTCGGGTGGCCGCATTCAACACGGAGAGAACTCAAGGCCGCGCCAAGAAATCGTCGCGATCGATTTCACGCGTGCGAAGCCGGAGTGAAATCACTCCGGCCGATAGATCTCCGCACCCTGCTCGCGGAATTCCCGCGCCTTGTCAGCCATGCCTTTCTCGAGCGCAGCCTGATCGTCGACGCCCTGTTCGGCGGCGTAGTCGCGCACGTCCTGGGTGATCTTCATCGAGCAGAAGTTCGGGCCGCACATCGAACAGAAATGCGCGTGCTTGGCGGCTTCCTTGGGCAAGGTCTCGTCGTGGAATTCCTTGGCCTTCTCGGGATCGAGACCGAGATTGAACTGGTCCTGCCAACGGAACTCGAAACGCGCCTTGCTGAGCGCGTTGTCGCGGGCCTGTGCGCCCGGATGACCCTTGGCGAGATCGGCCGCGTGCGCGGCGATCTTGTAGGTGATGATGCCGTCGCGCACGTCCTGCTTGTTCGGCAGGCCGAGGTGTTCCTTGGGCGTGACGTAGCAGAGCATGGCGGTGCCGTACCAGCCGATCATCGCCGCGCCGATCGCGCTGGTGATGTGGTCGTAGCCGGGCGCGATATCGGTGGTCAGCGGGCCGAGCGTGTAGAACGGCGCTTCGCCGCACTCGCGCAGCTGCTTGTCCATGTTCTCCTTGATCAGCTGCATCGGCACGTGGCCGGGGCCTTCGATCATGGTCTGCACGTCGTGCTTCCAGGCGATCTTGGTCAGTTCGCCGAGCGTTTCCAGTTCGGCGAACTGGGCCGCGATCGTTGGCATCGGCAATCGAGCCCGGACGCAGGCCGTCGCCGAGCGAGAAGGCGACGTCGTAGGCCTTCATGATCTCGCAGATCTCTTCGAAATGCGTGTACAGGAACGATTCCCGGTGATGCGCCAGGCACCACTTGGCCATGATCGAACCGCCGCGCGAGACGATGCCGGTGACGCGACGCGCGGTCAGCGGCACGTAGGCGAGACGCACGCCGGCATGGATCGTGAAGTAGTCGACGCCCTGCTCGGCCTGTTCGATCAGGGTGTCGCGGAAAATGTCCCAGGTCAGTTCTTCGGCGCGACCGTCCACTTTTTCCAGCGCCTGGTAGATCGGCACGGTGCCGATCGGCACCGGCGAATTGCGCATGATCCATTCGCGGGTTTCGTGGATGTGCTTGCCGGTCGACAGGTCCATGACCGTATCGGCGCCCCAGCGGATCGCCCACACCATCTTTTCGACTTCCTCGGCAATCGAACTCGTCACCGCCGAGTTGCCGATGTTGGCGTTGATCTTCACCCGGAAGTTGCGGCCGATGATCATCGGCTCGGTTTCCGGATGGTTGATGTTGTTCGGGATGATCGCGCGGCCGCGAGCGACTTCGTCGCGCACGAACTCGGGCGTGATCAGGTTCGGGATCGCCGCACCGAACGACTCGCCTGCATGCTGCTTGAAACCGCCGAGCGCGCGCAGCGATTCGAGCTTCGCGTTCTCGCGGATCGCGATGTACTCCATCTCCGGCGTGATGATCCCGCGCTTCGCGTAGTGCATCTGCGTGACGTTGGCGCCGGACTTCGCGACACGCGGCGCATGCACGCGCGGGAAGCGCACCGCGGCGAGTTTCGGATCGGCCGCGCGCTGGCGCCCGTACTGCGAACTGAGGTCGGGCAGACGCGTCGTGTCGTCGCGCGCGTCGATCCACTGCGCACGCAGCTCGGCCAGGCCGGCCGTCAGGTCGATGCGCACCGAGTCATCGGTATACGGTCCCGAGGTGTCGTAGACGGCGAACGGCGGATTCTTCTCGGCACCGAACACCTTCGGCGTGTCGCTCAACGCGATCTCGCGCATCGGCACCCGCACGCCGCCTGGCCCTTCGACATGGATCTTGCGGGAGCCAGGGATCGGCTGGGTCACCGCCTCGGACAACTCGCTGGTTCGACGGATCAGATCGCTGGGCAACGCATTCATGGCAACTCCTCGGAATGGATGCGGAGTGCCGATGCCGGACGCAAGTCCTCATCGAAGCTTCCCTACGCCGATGCGAATCGGATCAGGTTCAAAGGGTCTCTCTCAGCCGGCGCATGGCGCGGCACCCCCGCTGGCGCGCATTGAAGCAGGTTTCAGGGCCAGGCGGGAGTCGCGTCGCAGGCGCTCACTGTTCAGCAGCCCATCGCGCCACCGCGTGGTAAATCGGAATGCCGAACAGGATGTTGAAGGGAAAGGTCAGACCGAGCGACATGCCGAAGTACAGCGACGGATTCGCCTCGGGGATCGCCTGTCGGACTACCGCAGGCACGGCGATGTAGGACGCGCTGGCGGCCAGCACCATGAGCAGGGTGGTGTCGCCGACGGACAAGCCCGCAACCCGCGCCAGCCCCAGGGCCATGGCGGCATGGACCCAGGGCGCCAGCAAGGCGTAGAGCAGCAACCACGGCGACTTGCCGCGCAGCTCACCGATGTTGCGCGAAGCGAGCAGGCCCATGTCGAGCAGGAAGAACGACAGCATGCCCTTGAAGAGATCGCCCGAGAACGGTTGCATGGCGCGTTCGCCGGACTCCCCCGTCACTACACCCACGACCATCGCGCCCAGCAACAGCAGCTGCGCGCCATCGGTGAAGGACTCATGCAGGACCTTGGACGGCGAGATCGCCGACCGCGACCCCTCGCCACCGGCTTGCTGCTGCCGCGTCCAGTTCGCCAGCATGACCGCCATGACGATGGCCGGTGATTCCATGAGCGCCATGGCCGCCGCCATATGTCCGCCATACGACACGTGGTTCTGCTCGAGGAACTGGACGGCCGTGATGAATGTGACCGCGCTCACCGAACCGTAGGTCGCCGCCAACGCCGCCGCGTCATAGCCGTTGAGGAACCGACGCAAGATCAGGTAGCCGAGCGCAGGAACGCTGACGGCCATCAACACCGCTAGCGCCAAACTGGAGACCACATCCGGGGTAAGGCCGGATTCGCGCAACGCAAAGCCGCCCTTCAGACCCAGCGCCATCAGCAGGTACAGGGACAGGAACCGTGCGATCGGCGGGGATCTCGAGATTGGAGCGAACGAATCCGGCCAGCAAGCCGAACACGAAGAACAGGATGGCGGGGTCGAGCAGATTCTGCATGGCAACCTCGAAGTAAACCGCACGATTGTTTCATCACGCGTGTCGCGAACGCGTCAATCCGACGGGCTCGAGCGGCGTGACTGCGGTTTTCGTCCCGGCTACGCTCGCGGCGTCGCCGGAGAACCCGTCTTGACTCGGAACCTGATCGCAAGCTTGCTCGTGTTCGGCGTCGCGTCGAGCCCTGTCGTTCTTGCCGGCGACAGCGGCGTCGGCGATGTGTTCTCGCCCTTGTTCAGAACCAGCATGGAGGCGTCGCTCTGTCCGGACAACATCGTCCAGGATGCGGAACAGTGCGACGACAACAACGCGGAAGCGAATGACGGTTGCGCCGCCAACTGCCGATTCTTCAATTGCGGCGACGGGGTGCTCGACGGTCCCTACGAAGAATGCGACGACGGCAACCCGGACGGCGGCGACGGCTGCAATCGCCGATTCTGCTTCGTCGAAACCGGCTACCAATGCATCGGGGAACCGTCGGTCTGCCTGTCGATCTGCGGCGACGGCGTGATTGCCAGCAACGAGCAGTGCGACGACGACAACCTGCTGAACAACGATGGCTGTTCGGACACGTGCACGATCGAGGCACCCTATACCTGCATCGGCAGCCCTTCTGTCTGCCAGTCGCCGTTCGAAATCAACTGCAACGACAGCCTCGATAACGATGGCAACGGACTCATCGACTGTGCCGACGCCCGTTGTGCCCTGCACTGCAATGCATCGGTGGGTGCATGCGCCGCGGGCCAGACCGCCGTGGTGTACACCTCCGCGGATGTCCCCAAGTCGATCCCGGACAACCAGCCCGTCGGCGTCGGCAGCGCAATCGCGGTCGGCGGGCGAGGACAGGTGCAGCGCGTGGTGATGCGGTTGAACGCAACCCACACGTTCGATTCGGACCTCGACATCGCCCTGCTCGCACCGGACGCCACCAGCGTCGAGACCTCCACCGACAATGGTGCCTCAGGCGCCAACTACACGAACACGATATTCAACTCGGCCTGTGCCACCGCGATCACCAGCGGATCGGCGCCATTTACGGGCTGCTTCCGCCCGGAGTCGTCCTATGTCGCGTTCAACGGGAAACAGGCCCAAGGCGCCTGGCAGCTGCGCATTGCTGACGACGCGAGCGGTGACATCGGGACCTTGAATGCGTGGTTGCTGGCCCTGTGCGTGTCGCAGTGACGCACCCCCGCCGACACCGAGTCGATGCGCGCCGCGCCGACCTGATCTGAGTCAACGCACGGCCGCGGGCCATGCTCGACGATGCCGCATCCCACGGAGCGCGGCCATGCACGATATCCACGACATTCTCGTCATCGGTGCCGGCCCGGCCGGCCTAAGCCTGGCCGGCGTGCTCGCGCGCCAGGGCTTGGCAGTCTGCATCGTGGACCCGGGCACGCGCGAATCGCTGGCGCAACCGCTGGACGATGGCCGCGAGATCGCCTTGACCCCACTGTCGCGGCAATTGCTCGAGACTGGGGCAATGGCCGCTGCTCGGCTCCGACGAATTCGCGCGACTGCGCGAGGCACAAGTCTTCGACGGCGATTCGACCGAGCCGATGCGCGTGTCGACACCGCAGGGCGCGGCCGCGCTCGGCTGGATGGCCAGCAACCACGCGCTGCGTCGCGTCGCTTACGCGGTGGCGACGGCGCAGGAGGGGATCGACTGGCGGCTCGGGCGCAAGGTCGTCGAGGTGAGGAACGAGGCCACGCATGCTCAAGTCACACTCGACGATGGAACGCTCTGCCGAGCCCGGCTCGTGGTCGCGGCCGACAGCCGCTTCTCCAGCAGTCGCCGCGCCGCCGGCATTGCCGCGTCATCGCGATTTCAGGCGCAGCATGCTGGTCTGTCGCATGCGCCTCGAAAACCGCAGCCCGGCATCGCCTGGGAGTGGCTGGCGTATGGCCAGACCTTGGCCCTGTTGCCGCTGCAGCATGATCTCGCCTCGGTGGTCATCACCTTGCCGCCCGCGGACATCGCAGGTCTGCAGTCGCTGTCGCCCGAAGCGTTCAACGACGAGGTCGCGCGCCATTACGCGCATCGGCTCGGCGCGATGCATCTGGTCGGCGAACGCCATGTCTATCCGCTGGTCGGCGTGGCGCCGGGAACGCGTCGTGGCCGAACGCTTCGCTTGCATCGGCGACGCCGCGATCGGCATGCCCGATCACCGCACGGCTACAACCTCGGCCTGCGCGGCATCGCCTTGCTGGCCGACCGCATCCTGCTCGCGCAACGTCGCGGTCGCGATTTCGCGGCCATGGATGTGCTGGTCGACTTAAAGCGTGACCTGCGCGCCATCGCGCACCCGCTCTATCTCGCGACGCTGTCGGTCGTACCTGTACGGCGACGACCGTCCGTTGATGCGTGTCCTGCGTCGGGCATTGCTGCGTCGCCGGGCATGCCAGCGCCGTTCCGGATCTGCTCATGCGGACTGGCTGGCCGCGAAACGCGCCCGCCGATGCCGCTGCGCCTGATCGCACGCTTGGCGGCATTGCTGCCAGGACGGGCGCGCTGTTAATCCGGCAGCGCCGCCGCTGCGCTCGAACTGCGTTGCCGCACCGTGCTCTCGGGAGAACTCGTGGTGCCTGCGACGTCGGCTGACCCGGGATCAGCGCGCGGAGACGGGTCACGCTGCCAGCACCGCAGTCAGCGACCGCGATCCGCGCTGGGCCGCCCGTAGGCGCGCAAGGAACATCTACGACGCTGTCGATGTGCGCGGCAATTTCGCGCGGCACCGGCTTCGAGCAGCCCGCACGGTTGCTGGATGACCACTGCGCCAGGCAGGCGGAAGAAGTGTTGCGCAGCGCGCGGCGGATCGAGGATGTCAGGCTGGCGGCGATCGCCTGGTTCGAAATCGCTCGGAAATCCGACAATGTCTTGCTGGACCGGCGTCGAACAACTCGGCCAGATGGGCGTCGAAAGCCCGGCATTCGCGATCATCATGCGATGCAAGGACAACGATTCCGGACTGCAATGAATCAGGCCGTGAAAGCCGTAATGCAATCGAGCAGGGCGTCGCGGATCGGCGCACCATCCGGCTCGTGGAAGATCGCCGCCCGGCATCTGCTGCTCGCACTTCGACTCGACCGCGGCCTTGAACAGTGCGTCCTTCTCGCCGAAAGTGAGGCGTGTAGACGGTGAGTTTGGACACCTCGGCGACTTTCGCGATCGTGTCCATGCTGGTACCGTCGAAGCCATGGGTGTCGAACTATGGTGCTAGCGGCGTCGAGGGATGGCATCCGCTTGCCCATGTCCTTGGGCCGCCCCTGGCATGCGGTTTTTCTTCGACACGGGCTTCACGGATTTGGTCGCAACAATACTGGACAGTTCGGTTTAGTAACCATGCTATGCCATGCCGGTTCATTAACCCGTCCACCGGAATCTGCCGTGTCCTTGCCCGCGCGCCTGTCGTTGCTGCACTCGTGTCCATGTTCGTTCTCGTTGCAGCCGGTTGTGGCGGCTCCGGCAAACCGCTGGAGCCGGCCAAGCCGCGATCGTGGTCAAGCCGATTCCCACTCGAAGCCGTGGCGATCAGGAAACCTATGCCGGCGACGTGCGTGCGCGCGTGCAGAGCACGTTGGGCACGGGTCGCCGGCAAGATCGGCAAAGCGGCTGGTCGATGTGAAGGTTCCCGCGTGCGCAAAGAGTGAGCACTCTCACCCTCGTCCCCGACGACTTGAACCTGCAAGTCAGCGCTTAGCGAGGAAGCCGTGGCCTCGGCCGAAGCAGATCTTGCGCTGGCCGACGCCAGGCTCGAACGCCATCGCCAACTGCTCGACCGGAAGTACATCAGC